>JBMHCK010000202.1:0-4315 GCA_049889955.1 Puniceispirillaceae bacterium (SeqCode) | reverse complement strand
ATTCCAAATAACCTGAAAGCCGACAAAACAGGCCAGGGCAAAGACAATGAAATGCTGCATAAAGCTGGAAGGTGCATATACGCCTATAATCAGCATGAACAGGCTGCCTAGTACCAGCAAGCCAGCCTGGCGGCGCCCAATTGCCCGCTCTTTTGCCAGCTCAGCGGCAGCCTTTTCCTCTGGAGTTAATTCAGGTGCGGCTTGTGTTTGTGTTTGCTTGCCAATCGCCTTAACTTTTGGTGGTGGTGGCGGAAAGGTAATTTCCCCCTGATGCACCACAGTGGCCCCTCTGATGACATCATCTTCCATATTCACATTTAAAATGCCATCTTTTTCAGGGGTTAAATCATCCAGCATATGGCGGATATTGGTGGCATAAAGGGTCGAGGATTGTGCCGCCATCCGGCTAGGGAAATCTGTATAGCCGACAATTTTAGCGCCATTATCGCTCTCGACAATTTTATCTTTTCGCGTCAGGTCACAATTTCCACCTTGCTCGGCCGCCAAATCCACCACCACTGAGCCTGGCTTCATCAGCCCTACCATTTCGGCTGGCCATAATTTTGGTGCAGGCCGGCCCGGGATAAGGGCGGTGGTAATAACGATATCGATCTCTGGTGCCTGATCGCGGAACAGCTGCATTTCTTTTTCGATAAATTCTGGAGAGGCAGGCTTTGCATAACCGCCTTCGCCTGAGCCATCTTCTTCAAACTCCAGCATCAAAAACTCAGCGCCCATAGATTCGATTTGCTCTGCTACCTCGGGGCGCACATCAAAGGCGCGCACGATAGCGCCAAGAGACTGGGCGGTGCCAATCGCCGCCAGACCCGCAACCCCGGCCCCAATCACCAGCACTTTTGCAGGCGGCACCTTGCCAGCAGCGGTTATCTGTCCTGTAAAGAAACGGCCAAAATTATTGCCCGCTTCGATAACCGCGCGGTAGCCAGCGATATTTGCCATAGAGGACAGTGCATCCATTTTCTGAGCACGAGAGATACGCGGAACCATATCCATGGCGATAATGGTAGCCCCTGTCTTCTTGGCAGCCTCTAGCGCGTCTTCATTCTGGCCTGGCCAAAAAAACCCAATAAGGGTTTTTGATTTATCTAGATAGGCCAGTTCGGTTTTTTCAGGCTTTTGTACCTTGATGATCACATCTGCCTGTGACCACAGCGCTTTTGCTGAAGATACGACTTTGACGCCAGCAACCTCATAGGCGCTGTCGCTGAATCCGGCACTTTTGCCAGCACCTTTCTGCACCAGACATTCATGGCCAAGCTTTATCAGCTGTTTTGCGCTGTCTGGTGTTAGGGCAACACGGGCTTCGCCAGCGGCTTTCTCAGCAGGAGCTCCAATTTTCACTTTTTTCTCCTCAAACTTTTTGAGATGTGCAGGTCTATTTCTTATATAAAAGCGACGTTTCTGGTGCAACAAGGATCTGTCTCTCTTGAAACCACCACACAACTTTCCGTGAATTATACGATAGAATAAGGCTTATGGGTTAGTCTGAAGGCTGGATTTACGAAAATAGAATTTTATTGAGATCATGCCGGCTAAACTGTAATGAAATAGCATGTAATTATTATCGTCTAATAAAGAAAAGGTTGGATACTGGTGACAGAATTCTGGGCAAAGATGGATAGGCTACAGCTATGGCATGCACAGCTTACCAATAAAAGCTGGTTGCAGCCCCTAAAGCCAACAAGATGGATAGTCATTTTCATTGTTCTGGCAGGTCTAATTGCTGCAGGAATGAACAGCTATGTTCGGTACTGGCAATATGAGGTGTGGGAGCAAAACAGCCAGCTTTTCTACTTGGATGATGGCACGCCCTTATTTACCACCACAGATGCGCCCTATTTTTTGGGTTTAGCGCAGGCGATAAAGCGAGATGGCAATTTTCAAAGCTTTCACGAAAAGCGCTTGTATTCAACAGTGAAAGCAGCTAATCAGGCCAAAGCTGAAGCTCCTAATTTGCGCGATGCCCCATTATTATCAGTTATTTTGTCTATGATGGCATCAGATAGCTCACCTAAAGCATTGCTGAAGGCCGGCCACCGCCTAATCCCGATAACCGCTATCCTAACCGCCTTGATGATTGTCTTTGCCTTTGGGGTGGCAGGTTACTGGCTGGAAGGTAGTGTAGCGGCGGCGGGGGGCGGGCTGAGCCTTGCTTATTTGCAACGCTCCGGAGCCGGGCGAATTGATACCGATCAGCTAAATCTGGGATTTTTCTATTTAATGACCGGGCTGGTGATTTGGGCAGCTCGGATAAAAAGCTATCGGGCCTCACTTGTGTTGGCGGCGCTGGCTGGTGCAGTATTCTGGCTGTTTGATTGGTGGTATATTAAACCTTTTTTTGGCTGGGCCTTTTTTATCGGATTTATCTGGCTTAGCCTTGTTTGCCGCCGTGATATGCGCCACCTTGCCTTGCAAGTTGTTTTGTTTTTGGCGCTCAGCGGTTTGCCTCTCAGGGCCCTTGGTATTTCAGGCGATAGCGCTTATTTGACTGGTCTATTATTATTTGAAGGCTTTACTTTTCCAAATACATTTGAGACTATTACCGAAATTGCACAAGTGCCTTTTGCGGATATTCTGGTGCGCAGTTCTGGTTCTGTCTGGCTAGGGATTGTATCTATTATCGGGCTAGGGTTATGGGGGTTGCGCCATCCTGCATTGGCGATTGTATTTGGCCCGGCAGCAGCGTTCGCCTTGCTGAATTTTGCTATTGGAAACCGCGCGATTTTCTATTCAGCGCCGATGCTATGGTTCGGGTTTGGTTGGCTGTTAATCCTTGCTTTCAGATGGGCAGGGCAATATCTGAACCAGCCCCCTTTGCAGATTTCTGTGGTTCCAGTCGCTACCATGCTGGGGTTGGCTTCAGCGTGGGGTGCTAGTCCCACTAGCTATGTGCAAGCCCCAACTTTTGATAAGCAGACCGTGACTCATTTCCAAAAATTGGAGGCGCTAGTGCCGGATGCTAATGCAGCCGTGGCCAGCTGGTGGGATTATGGCTATATGTCGATGCTGATGAATGGCAAGCCAACCCTGCATGATAGCGGCTCTCAGACAACCCCTACTACGCATTTTATTGCAAACAATCTTTTGCGACGTAGCCAGAAAGAGGCCGCGCTGGAGTTAAATATGCTGGGCAATACAGGCTATACAGGGGTAATAGCCCATCGATTGAAAGATAAGGAAAATAGCACCGAGGCTCGCTCTGATGATACCGCTATTTACCTTGTCCTTACCCAAGATATGACCCGCTGGATGCCTTCAATTAGCAAAATTGGTGCTTTTGATGTTAAGAATGGCAAACCCTATCAATTTGACGGCGTCAAGCAGGGCTATCAGCTGCGTTATGATGAGCTGAAATGCACGCCAACCGATAGCAATCAGGAATTTATCTGTAATGGTGACAGATTAAATCTGGTTTCTGGCCAGCTTGGGAATAATGCTATTCTGGATGGTATGGCGGTGTCCAAAGATGGTCGCCAAACAGGCGGGCGCAAATTTTCTAATGCCAATACCCCCTTTGTCCTGCAGTCAGAGGTTGGCGCAGCGGCTAATCGCAATTTGTTGTTGCATCGTGATCTTTACTTTTCAGTCTTTCATCAGCTTTTTTATTTGAACAGGGTGGATCCAAAATATTTTGAACTAGTCTATGATGGCTTTCCGGATATGCGGGTATTCAAGGTATTGTAAGGTAGCTATTTATCTGCGGCGAGGCGGCGTTTCTGTTTTTTCTGCGCCTTTCCCATCGTAACCAGCTGTTTGCGCTCTATATGAAAAAAAGGAATGATAGGCCAGCGCATGGCAGGGATAAAGCATGGCAAATTTTGAAAATAAATCAGGGGTGGGCGGGCGCCTTAAACGCTATGCCCAAGTGACCACAACAATGTCTGGTTTGGCAGCAAGGCTGGCTGGCGAGCGTTATTTAGGGGTGGATATTGACCGCTCCAAACATGCCGCCCAGCTTCGTGAAGCCCTTGGCGGGCTAAAAGGCCCACTTATGAAGGTTGCGCAAATTCTGTCGACTATTCCAGATGCGCTGCCACCTGAATATGCAGATGAGCTGGCTGCCCTGCAAGCGGATGCCCCGCCAATGGGGTGGCTGTTTGTCAAACGCCGTATGGCGGCCGGGCTGGGTGCAGACTGGCAAGGAAAATATGCGCAATTTGACAGGCAGGCTATTTCAGCTGCCTCGCTAGGTCAGGTGCATAAAGCAACCAGCCATAATGGCGATGCGCTGGCGGTAAAGTTGCAATATCCAGATATGGCGTCAGCGATTGATGCAGATTTGCGCCAGTTAAAG
>JBMHCK010000201.1:0-3935 GCA_049889955.1 Puniceispirillaceae bacterium (SeqCode) | reverse complement strand
AAAAAAAGGCTGGTTATGGAAAAAGATATCACCCTGCGCCCTTTTGAGGTTGGCGACACCGAGGCGATTATCGCGCTATGGGGCCGTGCCGGGCTAACGCGCCCCTGGAATGACCCGCATAAGGATATCACGCGCAAGCTGGAAGAGATGGAAAAAGGCGGGCATAGCTGGTTCTGGATAGCAGAACAGTCAGGCACGATTATTGCGGCAGCTATGGCAGGTTATGACGGGCATCGCGGGTCAGTAAATTATTTAGGCGTTGATCCCGCCGCCCAGAATAGCGGGGTTGGCAGGCTGATTGTGCAGCGCATTGAGGCAGATTTAACCGCAGCTGGCTGTCCTAAATTAAATCTGCTGGTGCGCGATGATAACCTTGGGGTCCAGGCATTTTATGAAAAAATCGGCTATCAGCGTGATGCAACCATATCCCTGTCAAAGCGGCTGATAGCAGATGACAAGCCCGGTTCTTAAATGCCAGAATATTATTGTGTGATAGCGCCAAGATGTTTGAAGGACAGGCGCAATTGTACCTCGCTTACCTTTTTAATATCCCGTTCTGCATAGGGATCACGCTTATATTCAAGCGATAGGCCGACACAATCCTGAAAACCGCCTGCCCAGCCAACCGATAAAATAGACTGGTCTTTTTTGGACTGCCCTTCAGAAAGGTTCCATACCTGTTCGGCGGTAACAGACAAACCGCCGCCTAAACTCTGGGTCAGGTTGATGGTCGCTTCCTCACGATCTTCTGTACTATTCACAAAGTAACTTTCGGCCACTTGTGTGTGGGTTACTTCAAGAAACGTACCGCCCCGGTTATAGACAGCGTTTGAACGGGATTCGTTCAGCTCCAATGTTTTATGGTCAGCCCGGCCAGACCAGGACAGGGTAAGTTTAAAAGGCGTCTTGGCAGACAAGCTGGCAACATAGTCAGAATAGCTGTCGCGGCTGTCACTGGAAATGCTGGTTGGTGACGAGCCTGTGGTACGATAAGACAGGCCAACAAAGCCGTTCACATCCCCCAGAAACGGGTGTTCAGTTACCCCTGAAAGCCCTGCGGCCACATGGCTGCCTGGCAGGATAAAATCGCGGCCCTGAAAGCGGTTAGCCAAAAACATATTCGCTTCATCCAGACGGAAATCAGCTGCATCCCGGTTCGGGATATGTTCGGTGCGATTGCTTCCCTCAATGCCGGTAAGCTTTATCTTTGGCGAGATAATAGCCGAAGCGCGGTCGCCCTCTCCATAGGTGATGCCAAGCGGATATTGCCATTCGCCTGTTACGATTACCTGAGCCTGGCCCAGCTCGTTTACCTTTTCCGGATCGGTGCCATTTGCATGGATGTCATGATAACTTCCAAGCAAGTCCCCAGTGGTGGTGAAGATATGGTTGTTATATTTATGCTGATAGCGGGTGCCAAGCAGGCCTGTCCAGCGAACCATTTCATGCCCTTCATCATTGTCCAGCTGCAGGGCAGATAATTCTTTTCTGATGGTCTGGTTGGCAAAGGGGCCGTCACTGACTTTCTCGTAATAAATGAAAGGCAGTAAAACCGGCTCTTTGTCTGGTGTGTCGGTTTCGCGCAAGCCTTGCGTGTCAGAGGCCTTGACCAGATAATACCGGTCATCGCTGATTTTTTGAGCCTTAACATAACTATCTAGCCGCTGGTCGGTTGTATAGCGATAGCGGCGCAGGAACGTATCCTGCGAAGTGCGGTACAGCCGCATATCCAGCTTCCAGCCTTCACCGAGCTTTGTGTTGAATCTGGTGTCAGTAGCCCCAACCATCTCGCGCTGTTTTTTATAGGTTTCAAGATTGGCGGTATAGACTGTCGCATCCAGCTCGGAATCATCCCATCTCTGTCGGTAGATGGTCTTCAGGCCCTGACCGCGAAACTGATAATTTGTAGGTTGCAGCTCTACATCACTTGTTGGGCTTAATACCTGATAATATGGGGTGGTCACGGTCATCCCGCGATCATTGGAATAAGCGATATCTGGGGTCAGAAACCCGCTTTTGCGTTTTACGGTTTCATCCGGATGGGCAAGCATCGGCAGATAAAAAAGTGGCAAGCCCAAGATACGCATGGTTACATTCTCATGCGTTATTGTGCGATTTTCAAAATCATGGGTACTGCGCGTTGCCCGCAAATCCCAAATCGGGCTCTCGCCAGCATCATAATCACATCTGCATGGAGAAAAGACACTTCGGTCAAAGACGGTACGCTTGTTTTGTTCATGCTCGCCACTGGCAGCAGAAAAACGGGTGCCGTCGCTTAATTTTGTAAGCAGAGGCTTGGCTATCGCATGCGTGAAATTTTTATCCAGCACCATCTCGTCTGAAGCGTGGGTGATGCCATCTGTTGTTGTAATGATAACATTGCCGACGGCACGCGCGCTTTGTGTCGAGGGGTTATAGATAACCTCATCAGCCTGTAACACGTCCCCTTGCTGGGTAATCGTCACATTGCCAGTGGCAATCATTGTGCCGTCCTGGTTATTGACGCTAACGCTGTCGGCTTCGAACTCAACCGGACGATCTTGCTGGGCATGTACAGCAGAGCCTGACCAGATAAATAAGACCAGCGCAGGAACGGCTATAACCGCCCTCATATAGCGTTTCAGAAATCCCATTCGACCTGCCATTGGTTACCGGTAAATATCAAAGGCTTTGATAGAAAAATTACTGTACAAGCCCTACCTTAATTATACGCGATTGTAAATCAGGAGTTTATGCAAAGCCTGTACCTATCTGCTTTAACGGCCATATTTCTGGCATCATAAGGAAAATTATGCCAAGCCTGATCCTGAAGGTGGTGTATCTGCTCTGGATGGCTAAGCAAATTTTCTAATTTTTCAGCAAATATCTGGATAATTTTTTCCCTGTCCTGAGGCGCGCTTCTATCCAGATGACCAATAGCGGCAATGTCTGCTCTGCCCGTTGCAGTCTCTGGAATGCCGCCTTTGTCAGTGGTCAGTAGCGCACAGCCATGTGCCAGCGCCTCTAACACCGCTAATGGGGCCGGATCATCCCAAAGAGAGGGCACAAGGGCGATGCTGGCCTCTGCCTGTAAAACCGCCAGATCTGAGCCTTGCATGAAGCCATGCTGGGTTGATTGTTGCTGAATAGGCATAAGGGCTTGTTGCACAAATTGCTCATAGCCGGAGAGGGCGGATTTTTGAAAATGTCGTCCTCCTACAACATGCAGATGCCAGTCAGGAAAATTTGGCAGGATTTGTGCAGCTGCTTTACAGGCTTCCAATATGCCTTTTTCCTCTACCATCCGGCCAGCCAGAATAAGGGTGTTTTTCTTTACTGGCCGCTGGGTAGCCGCGCGGGTCATTTCATTGCCGATAACCTGACATTTCGCCTCGATTTGGGGCGCAAGCCTGTCTGTGGGCAGATCCTTTATAAAGGCCTGTTTTAAATATTCAGATACAAATAAAATCGCCTCCAGATTTTCAATAAGCCAGACCCGCTCTGCACTGCTTTTGCCGCCGCGCATATAGCGGGCATCATTATGCATATACAGGCTTACCGCTATATCTGGCCGCGCGATTTTCATCTCTCTTGCCAGATGGCATCGGCTATGAATTTCTACTAAATCAGGCGTTTGTTGTGGGTGGGTTTTTAAATGCGCGAGATAGGCTTTTAAAAATCCCCTGTTTTTGCCATACAACCAGGGCATTCGCAGGGGAAGGGGATGGAAGTTCACATCATCTAGCGGGGCATCCTGTATCGGCACACCAAAGATGGTGATCGCGTTCTGATGTTCTGAATTTCTGAATAAATTCGCCACAACACGCGAAACAGCCCCGGCATTTGCTTGTGTCATTACTTCTTTATACGCCAGCAGGATGTCTGTTTTCGGATAGGAAGGAGGCATATAAAAATTCCGCCAAAAAATTACGCTTTGCTTACATTGCGCGCTTGTT
>JBMHCK010000200.1:0-7121 GCA_049889955.1 Puniceispirillaceae bacterium (SeqCode) | reverse complement strand
GGGGATATGCTATGGCGAATTGCCTATCGCACCTATGGCAGCGGGATTCGCTATCTGGATATTCTGAAACGAAATGCCCGGCAGATAAATAATCCTGATTTGATTTATCCGGCACAGGTATTTGCCTTGCCTGATGCAGGTGATACCCCGCAATAAACAGCGTTCTTGAAGCGCTGCAGAATAAGGTGAACAGGATATGATAAAGGACCTGTTTGAAAATTATTTTCATTTTCCAAAGCAACAGCCAGGTTGGCCGATATTAGCCATTATCGGTGGGGCAGTGGTGATTTTGAGTGCGCTCTATCTGCCTCTTGGCCTGCTTGGCTTTGCCAGTTTTATCTATTTCATGATTATTTTGCGCCCGCCGCAACGCGCGCTACCTGAACCGCTGGCCAGGCGTTCTTCTGGCCAAATTCTGGCCCCAATAGACGGACAGATCATCTGGGTGCATCATGACCGCGAACACAACTGCACCCATATCCGCATGCGCCCGGATTTTCTGAACAGCCATCTGGCCTATGCCCCTATCGTTGGCCAGATTGACCAGCAAATCTGGTATGATGGGCAGTTTGCCAGCTTTGGCGATACAGAAATGCCGCCGCAAACACATGCATGTCAGGAAATTATCTTTACCCCAGAAGCGGCGGTATCTGGTGATGATCGGGTCTCTATGACCCATTATGGCGCGCCCTATAGCCGGATTATGCAGAGTTTTGTACAGGATGGGCGCAAGGTTACCCCTGAAATGGTGGTAGCTCTTGGGGTGTTGCGAGCGGTTGTTGATGTCAGTTTTCCAGCCATTTATGCAACAGGCGTGCAGGTTGGTCAGCGATGTCTAGCTGGCGAGACGGTAATAGCCAATAAAATCAGAAAAACAGGGTAATGTGTCTTTATGCCCTAATCTATGCGGAGCGAATAGATGTTTGATGCCTCCTTGCGCCCGGTTCTGGAAAGGCCTTTGCACTGGCTGGCTGGCGGCTGTATTGCGGTGGGTCTGACCGCCAACGGGCTGACCATTTTAGGGTTTGTCTTTGGCGTGTTCTGCGCGGTCTTTGTGGCGATGGGGTTTTTTGTTGCTGCGCTGATTTGCCTGATTTTAAACCGGTTATGTGATGGGTTGGATGGGGCGGTAGCCCGGCGCTCTGGCAGCAGTGATTTTGGCGGCTATCTGGATATTGTTTGCGATTTTCTGTTTTATGCGATGCTGCCTTTTGCCTTTTTGATATTTAGCCCGCAAAACGCCTTTGCTGCCGGTTTTCTGATGTTCAGCTTTGTTGGTACTGGCAGCAGTTTCCTTGCTTATGCGATTTTAGAGGCAAAAAACCCGGACGCGCTGGAAAAAAAGGCACAAGAGCGCGCAAAACAGAAAAAAAGTTTCTTTTATTTGGGCGGGCTTACCGAAGGGGCGGAAACTATCGCGGTGTTTGTGTTAATGCTGGTTTTTCCAGGCTGGTTCACTATTTTAGCGTGGGGATTTGGCAGTCTATGCCTGATGACAACTGGATGGCGTATACATGCTGCCTTTGCAGATTTCAAAGGGTGATAAAAATAACCTGTTGTGACAGTTGAAACGAAGGCTGAACCATGTAACTAAAATAATAGGGCATCCAGACAGATTTGGGGAGATACAGATGAAATTTGGTATTGGGCAAACGATCAAGCGGTTGGAAGACCGAAATTTACTCACCGGAAAAGGGGTGTTTACAGATGACCAGATGCCAGGGCAGGGACGTGCTGTAGCCTTTTTGCGCGCCCCTTTCGCACATGCCCACATTACCCATCTTGATCTAAGTGCGGCGCGCAGCGCTGATGGGGTGGTTCTGGCGGCCAGTCAGGCTGATTTGGATGCCGATAATGTGGGTGAGGTACACTGCCAGTTTTATCCTGTAAACCGCGATGGCTCAAAAGTTCCCCAAACAACCAAGCCGCCTATGGCCCGCGAGGTAGTGCGACATGCCGGCGATCTGGTGGCGATGGTGGTTGCAGAAACGCGCCAGCAAGCTATGGATGCGCTTGACCTTATCGAGGTGGATTATGACCCGCTAGAGGCGGTAACAGATGTATATGCAGCGATGCAGCCAGAGGCACCGCAATTACATGCCGAATATCCAAATAATATTGTTTTTGACTGGGAAGCTGGCACCATTGATACAGCCCGTGCCGAGATAGAGGCGGCTGTGGCTGGCGGGGCAAGGCTGGTGGAAATTGATGTTGTTAACAGCCGCGTGATGCCAAATGCGATGGAAACGCGCCCTGTTGTTGCGATGCCTGCTGACGATATGGAGGGCTTGCGCTTATGGCTGCCTAGCCAGGGACCCGTAGGGCTGGCACAGCAGCTAGCAGATGCGCTGGGCTATGAGCATGACCAGCTTCAGGTCCTAACAGGCGATGTCGGCGGCGGGTTCGGGTACAAGATTTTTCTGCATCCCGAACAGCTTTGTATCGCCTGGGCGGCAAAAACAACAAATAGCCTGGTGCGCTGGCAACAGGACCGTTCAGATGCGTTTTTATCTGATTTGCATGGCCGGGATAACCGAAGCGTGGCCCGGGCGGCGGTAGATGCCGATGGGCGGGTACTTGCCCTTGATGTGCGAGTGCATGCCAATATGGGATCATGGCTATCCAACTTTTCGTGCTATATCCCAACTTTATCAGCTTGTCGTACCTTGACCGGTCCCTATGATATTCAAATTGCGGGAATGCAGGTGCTGGGGATTGTAACCAACACCCCGGCGGTAGACGCGTTTCGCGGGGCAGGCCGGCCAGAAGCAAATTATCTGTTGGAACGGCTGATGGACCATATTGCGGCAGAGCTGCAGATAGACCGCATCGCTGTTCGCCAAGCAAATCTTATTCAGCCAGAGCAAATCCCCTATGCAATGATAGAAGGCGGCACGGTGGATTCCGGTGATATGCCGGGATTGCTTGCCGATGCGATGGAAAAAGCCGACTGGCAGGGGTTTGAGACCCGTCGCAGTGCTGCCCGGGCCAATGGCAAATATCTGGGTATTGGTTTGGCCATGTATCTGGAGCAATGCGGTGGCGGCGGCGGTTCGGGTGTTGATATTGAATTCCAGGATGATGGCATGGCGGTGATTTATGCCTCGCAACAGGATAATGGCCAGGCACATCGAACCACTTTGACGCAGATTTTCTCGCACCAGCTAGGCTATGATGCGGATAAAATTAAAATTGTGCAGGGCGATAGCCAGCGCACCCCGCCTGGTACCACGGGCGGTGCGCGTATGTCGGCTGTTCTTGGCTCTACCCTGTCGCAGGCAGCGGATCTGATAGCTGAAAAAGCAAAGCCCTTTGCCGCAGAACAGCTGGATGTCGGAATAGAAGATATCCAGTTTGCCGAGGGTATTTTTAGCGCTGCTGGTACAAACCGTTCTATTGAAATCGAAGCGTTGGTTGAGGTGCTGGCATCTGATGTGCCTGCCGAACATCCGCTTAACCAGAAGCATGAATATACCACCAAAGGGGCCAGCTATCCCTATGGCTGTCATATTGTCGAAATAGAGGTGGATATGGCCACCTTGCAGCCGCAAATCCTGCGCTATACGGTGGTTGATGATATTGGTAATGTGATTAATCCGATGACCTTTGCTGGCCAGATACATGGCGGCATTGCTCAAGGGGTAGGCCAGGCGCTGTTTGAACATGTTGCTTTTGATGAGGATGGACAGCTGCTGGCAGGATCGCTGATGGACTACACCCTTCCTCGTGCCGATCATCTCCCCTCATTTTCTATTTCCACGCGCAGCACAGTTTGCCAGAATAATGTGTTGGGGGTTAAAGGGGTTGGCGAGGCTGGTGCTATCGGTGCGCCGCCAGCGGTTATTTCCGCTTTATGTGACGCGCTGGGCGTTGTGCATATAGAGATGCCAGCAACCTTGCAAACCATTTGGCAAACCATGAAGCCAGCAAAGGAAGCCGTATGAGCCCGAAAATCGTTAAAACAGACGCAGAATGGCGTGCCCAGCTTAGTGACGAGCAATATAGGGTAACGCGTAAACATGGTACTGAACGCGCCTTTACTGGCCGCTATCATGATAATTATCAGCAAGGGGCCTATGGCTGTATTTGCTGTGGGGCAGAGTTGTTTCACAGTGATCAGAAATTTGATTCCGGTACAGGTTGGCCGTCTTTTACCGCACCGGCCTTGCCCGAAAATGTTGGGGAAAAATCAGACCGAAGCTTTTTTATGGTGCGCACAGAGGTTCATTGTGCGCAATGCGAAGCGCATTTAGGCCATGTATTCGAAGATGGACCGATAGATGCGGGCGGTTTACGCTATTGTATCAATTCTGCCTCTCTCGATTTCCAAAAGGACGAGTAAAGAAAAGCTGGTACCATCCAGGGGTCGGTAACTAGGTATGAGGCGCAGGGTTTGAACAAAATAGGGCTCTGGCAATAGTTGCGCTCGCTATTAGCGATGGGAGGGAGAGCAACGCAAATAGGCGCAAGACCTATTGCCAGAGTTCGTGGGGCGCATCTTTAGCTGATATCGGTTAATCGCTTTGGATTGCGCGAGGGCTAGGGGGGATGGCGCGAGGGCTTAAGAGCGATGTTTTTCCTTGCGATGCTGATGGATCTCATCTCTGGTGATAATCCCGTCATTATTTTTATCTACCTTGTCAAACAGGCTTAAATGACGGTCAGAAAATTCCTGCAGGCTAATCTGGCCATCTGCGTCATTATCCAGATTGGAAAAGCGCATTTTCAGCATCTCATTAACTTTTTTAGGTAAATCTGTCTGTCCTGATTGCTGTCAATCGCCCGAAATAATGGCTTGAACCCATGCCGGTATTTATGGGCATGAGGGCGTTTTTTGTCTGTTTTTGCGGTGGTTTGGGCATCTGTATTGTCGCTGACCAGGGTACGGTGCCAATTCGCATTTGCAAGGCCACTGACTAGCGCAACGCTCATCACGCCGCCAAGCCCCATCAACCAGTAATATTTTGACTTCATCCTAACTCTCCTTTAAAGCTCATTCGTTTGTAAAAAATGTTTGGTTAGATAAATTTGCTGGTAATTTTGGGCCGGCAGAATTTTTAACTTCACAATTGCTATATCAACAGGCAAATTGGGCAGGTTTCAGGCTGTATAATGGCAGGAAGGTGGCCATTTACTAGAACGCTATTTTTCTTATAGGGCAAAAGAATATGGACAGTTTTGAGGGTGCAAAAATTACCGGTACAACTAGCGTTTTCGGCTGTATGGCCTATCCAGCTGGCCATGTGCGTGCGCCAATGATTTTTAATAAAATTTTCGCCGAGCGAAAGCTGGATAATGTCATGGTTGCCCTCAGCATTCCGCCAGAAGGATTGGCAGCATCGGTAGCGGGCCTTCGTGCGCTCAGCAATTTCAAGGGCGCTGCGGTGACCATTCCGCATAAAATGCCGCTTGCCGCTTTGTGTGATGAGCTAGGGTCAGGTGCACAAGCTGCCGAAGCCGTTAATGCGATAGCCTTTACTGCCGATAGACGCCTGATAGGGGATAATTTTGATGGTAAGGGCTTTGTAGCTGGCTTGCGCGGTGAAAATCCCTGTGGTGATGCAGAAGCAGAAATCTTTACGGGCAAAAGAGTCCTGCTCGTAGGGGCTGGCGGGGCGGCGCGGGCTATTGCTTTGGCCCTGGCTGAATGTGATTTGGCCCAGATTGATATTACCAACCGCACCCCAGAAAATGCAGAAAAAGCCGTAAGGCTGGCAAAGAAAATTGTGCCAGAGGCCAGAATGCAGACAATTGCGCAGGATAAAATAGATTTTGCCAGCTATGATATGGTGATTAATGCCACCCCGCTTGGCTTGCACGATAGTGACCCGCACCCTTTTGATGTAGGGCTTTTATCTGAAACTTGTCTGGTATGTGATATTATTATGGTACCGGAACGAACCGCCCTGATTGATGCTGCCGAGGCACGCGGGCTGCGGGTTCATCTGGGCCGGCATATGCTGGATTATCAAATGCAGCTTATTGGTGAATTTATTGGTGCGATATAGGGATACCATATAGAGATGCTGGCCAGAATTGTCGTCAATCAGTTATTGAAAGTTGGGGCTGACCAGATTAAGTTTCAACAAAGGGTTTTGAGGGCAGATTTGCAGATAGGAAAGAGTAATGGCTGAGGAAACAAGCTGGACAGAAGAGCGCCTGGAGAAATTACGCGCACTTTGGGACGAGGGGCTTTCTATCTCTCAAATCGGTGAGCGTCTGGGGGTTACACGAAACGCGGTAGCGGGCAAGGCACATCGGCTAAACCTGCGCAAGCGGCAATCGCCTATCGCCAAAAAAACAAAACAGCCGGTAGAAACAGCACCGCCAAAAGACCTGCCTTTGCGTCTGGCCTTGCGGAATGTTCAATGGTCGCGTTCAAAATGTGTATGGCCAAGTGGCGATCCAAAAACAGTGGAATTCAGCTTTTGTGGTAAATCTATCGTCCCGGGAAAGCCCTATTGTGCAAAACATTGTGATCTAGCCTATACCACCTCGCGCGATGGAAGCTAGACAGACGCCCGCGGTTATTCGCCGCGAAGATTATACCCCCTATAGCTGGATGGTTCAGAAAACCAATCTGGATGTCCAGCTGCATGATGACAGGGCGGAGATTTGTGCCACACTGGATATCTCGCCTAATCCACATGCCGACGCCTCAGACATACTGGTTCTCAATGGCGAGCATCAGCAGCTATTATCTGTGCTGGTAGATGGAGAGGCGATAGACCAAGCACGCTATCAGCTGGATGATGGCAAGCTATCTATTTCCGGCCTGAAAGGCACGCATCAGATTGCGGTCACTTCTGCCCATAACCCGTATGAGAATACCGCGCTAGAGGGGCTATATGCGTCTGGCGGCATGTTATGCACCCAATGCGAGCCAGAAGGGTTCCGCCGTATTTGTTTTTATCCAGATCGCCCGGATGTGATGAGCATCTTTACCGTGCGTATTGAAGCAGATGTTGCGTTTCCAAATTTATTAAGCAATGGCAATCTGCTGGAGACAGGGGAAAGCCAGCCAGGGCGTCACTATGCTGTTTGGCATGATCCGCACAAAAAGCCAGCCTATCTGTTTGCGCTGGTAGCTGGCGATTTGGAACGGGCTAGCGATAGCTTTA
>JBMHCK010000199.1:0-6248 GCA_049889955.1 Puniceispirillaceae bacterium (SeqCode) | reverse complement strand
GTTCCGGGGGATTGCTCAGGATAAGGGTCTTGGCGATTTAGATGAGCGCGTTTTAAATAATATTTATTTTGATACTTGTGTGTATCATCAGGATGGCATTGATTTGCTGCTTGATGTTATCCCAACTAAAAATATTTTATTCGCTTCTGAGATGATTGGTGCAGTCAGAGGGATAGACCCCCGCACAGACCATTATTACGATGATACAAAACGTTATATTGATGCAAATCAGGCACTCAATGCTGAACGGAAAAAGCAGATTTTCTTTGGGAATGCGAAAAAGGTTTTCAGCAGATTATCTGTCTGACTGTTCAGGCGATTTTTTTGTAATCGCTTCAACATTACCCCCTTGTATTATGCGTAATAGCTAATTGAGATCGACACGGACTGTTATCAGGTAGAGATGCATGTCAGATATGTATAGATTAGGATTTTTGGGGTGTGGTGAAGCAGGGCAGGCGATGTGCCATTCTCTATTTCAGCTGCATGGACAGACATCGTCTGCCTTTGACATTGCAGATGCTTGTGAAGGTGCCAGCACCTCTGCTCAACAGCCCAATGTTCTACAGCGCCTGTCACACAGAGAACAGCTGGCAAAGGACTGTGAGGTCATCATTTCAGTTGTCACAGCAGATGATGCGGCGGTAGCGGCAGAACAGATGGTGCCTTATTTGTCAAAGCGGCATATTTTTGTGGATGCAAACTCTGTTTCTCCACAGACCAAACAGGCTATTGCTCTGAAAATTAACGCTACAGGCGCTCTGTATATTGATATGGCGATTATGGCTCCAATCCACCCAAAAGGGCATCTGACCCCAGTGCTGATCGCAGGGGCAGACAGGAGCCGTCTCATTCCAGTTCTGGATGCGTTTGGGTTTGATTATGACTGGCGTTCTGAGAAGATTGGCGATGCCAGCATGGTAAAGATGCTACGTTCTATCCTGATAAAGGGGATGGAAAGTCTGATTTGCGAATGTGTTACCGCAGCACAGGAACAGGGGTTGGATACCGAAATTCTGAGCTCAGCGGGCAAAACACTGGGAATTGATAATATGCCGGGGCTGGCGGATTATGTGATGGAGCGTGTGGCACGTCATGGTCGCCGGCGCGCCGCAGAATTGAGAGAGGTCGCTAAAACGCTTGAAGAATTAGGTCTGTCAAACTACCTGCCAGTGGCTATTTCCCAACATCAGGATATGGTCGCTGATTTCAATCTGGCAGAAAAATTTCAGCAGGTAATACCTCAGCGTCGGGCTGTGCTGGCCCCGGCCATGCGCGCCGCACAGAAACAGTAATCCCATGGGCACCATAACCTTTGACCACTATTATATCGTAGAAAAGGTGGATGCTGGCACTGAGGTCATCTAAAAGAAAAACATATAGGGTTTTATGTTAACTTTTGAGATAGTGCATGCGTAGAGCCAGCCCACAGGCAGGTGAATAATGCGCTGCACAAAGAGGTGTTCAGTCGCAAGTTAAAGATAAGTGAGGACAGGAAAAACATCCCTCATAACGTGATGTAGGCTTGTCGCAGAAATGGCTATAATTTTTAAGGGTTCACCTCTATCCGGTCAAAAAGGGAGTAAGCCTATAAGCTGTATCTTGTGGCTGCTCACACGGAGCGAAATGACCGGCATCTTCAATGATTTCGAGAACTGAGCTTTTAATATAGCGTTGCATATCCTTATGCTGCAAGATAGGGCTCCATTGATCCAGACGCCCTACCATCAGTAAGGTAGGGCAGGTGATATGCGGAAGGTGTGTTTTTGCATCAGGACGGTTTATAAGCGCGTTGATCTGCCTCTCATGGATCTCAGGAGTCATCCTGAGCACCATAGCTGTTAGCCCATCCATCAATTCTGTGTGGTGGTGATTACCCTCATAAACCATAGGCGGCAGCCACCTCTGTGCTAATGCCTGCATCCCATATTAATGTGCATAGTCAATGATGGCCTGTCTTTTTTCTGGCTCACCCTCTTTCAGCCCATGAATCCCAGTATCCAGCAAGGCCATTTTTTCAATACGGGTCGGCGCAAGACGCACCATTTCAAGTGCTACGCGTGCACCCATTGAATGTCCCGCAACCCTCAATTTACCCTTAGTCTCTTCCAGACAGGCTTCTGCCATTTCGGTAATGGTGCGTTGTCTGGTGTTATTTGCAATGTAAGTATCGGCTGGTAGCTGCGCTGATATGCCCTGCCATACAAAGCCATCAGACAACAAGCCTGGAATTAATATGATGCTACTCATGATTTCGCTAAACCTCTGTGAAATGTTGGGATGGCTGCCGCCAGCCACTTGCGCCAAAGTTTCTTGAATTGAACAATCTTCGGAGTGTTGACTTCCTTTGCATTTGCCCACAACGCCACATTACGAGGGAGAGCTGGCAAGTTCGTTGACAGCTCCTGATCAGCAGACAGCATCTTTGAGTGGTTTGTGAGTAATTTTGGAAGGGCAACAAGCATATCTGTTGTCTGTAAAAGTTGCAGACACATGCTAATATCGCCGGTGAAACTGATGACAGGTGTTAAATTCGGCAATCCAAGCGTTGAGAAATGCTCATGCTCCTCTTCATAGATATTTGATCGTGCACCAACGACCATCCATGATTGTCTTCCTAATTCTTCTCTTGTTATATTTCTATTTAACCTAATGAGATTAGATGTTTTGCCTGCATAAATTCCAATTTCATCCTCAAGCATGATTTCCTGTATCAGCATGTCCTGATTAGAATTCAACTTTGAGGGTGCTAATACGATATCAATTTCCTGGTTGTTCAGTCTTTCTAAAAGCCGTCCAGCTGTCGCCGTAGTCACTTTCATGGGCGGTAAAATATCGTCAATCAACAAGTCTGACACAAAACTAGAGAATAAACTCTGAGCCAGCATAGGGCCAACTCCAATGTTTATCGTATCGTTACTTTTAGTTTTCCAACTTGAAACTTCTTCTTCTGCCAATGCAATCTGGCGATGTATTTCCAAGCCTTTATCGGCTAATTTGTGCCCTAGGCTCGTTGCGGTCACGCCATAGCGCGTGCGTTTTAGCAAGTCACCACCTGACTGGTGTTCTAAAATTTTGACAATACGTGACAGAGTCGGTTGAACTACACCTAGTTTATCTGAAGCCTTACTTAGAGAGCCCTGCCTGACAATTTCGGAGAAATAAAAAAGATGCTTCGGATCCATATATCAATATTTTGATAGTTGTTGAACTTATTGCTATTTTACTGATACCACAAACACCTCTATAATTTAAAGCATTATCTCGATTGAGGAGGACTCTATGAAATCGTTTAAATATCTCGTTGCAGCTGCCATTTTATCAGCAACAGCCATTGGTCCAGCTATGTCTGCGACTTTGAAAGCAGAAGGTGGGTCAGCAGCAGGCTTATCTGCTTTAGTGCCACAACTTCTATCAAAATATGCAGCGGATGATCATGAAATTCGTGTGAATGTTGACCAAACACTTACACGCGCTGCTCTTAAGGTGACAACTGGCGCTATTGACATTGCCAGTACACCAGCAGGTGCCTATGCCAAAATGAAAAAAGGTGCAGGCCCCTATAAAAAGATGAAAGATAAAGCAATCGATGCATCAGGTAATATGCGCGCACTTTTCTCATTCTTAGGCGGGCATGTTCACCCAATCACTTATGCAGATAGCGGCATCGAAAGCTGGGAAGATCTACGTGGTAAGCGCGTGTTTGTCGGTCCACCAGCCGGTTCATTTTCTGGTCAGACCATTGGCTTGATTGAAGCCATTACAGGGATGAAGGCTGGCGAAGACTATGAAGCCATTAAGCTTGCATGGGGCGCCGCCAATCAGGCGTTTGAAGATGGTAAATTTGATTTGTTCATGCGCTCTGGTACCGTTGGTTCTGCTGCCGTTGACCAGTTTGGATCGGCGAAAAAGTTCCGCATGCTATCTATTCCTGATTCTGTTCTTTCAACAGACGCATGGGCAAAATATTCATCAGTTCCTGGTCGTGCCGCCGATGTCGTAAAGGCTGGCACATATTCTAATCAGTCAAATAATAACGTCGATGTGCTTGCCTCTGCTTATGTTATGTTTGTTGGTGTGCATAAAGATATGTCAGATGACGTGGCCTATCAGCTAACAAAGGCGATGTTTGAGAACCTAGATGATGCTCATTCTGTCAATTCTGGTTTGAAGCCATTAACGTTGAATAACGCATTTGTGTCTTTGAATGCTAAATTGCATCCTGGTGCAATCAAATATTTCGAAGAAAAGGGTGTGTCAGTCCCAGCTGATATACGCCCATAAAACATACGTTATATGGGAAGATGGCGTTGTCATCTTCCCTTCTTCTTTTATAGCCTTTTCTTATTATTGAATGAAAGCCATGTCCGCCACACAATCAAGAGCAGAAAACGCTAAAGGCAAGGTGATACTTTTCATCGGTTTTTGCTTTGCGTTACTTGGTTATTTGAATGCTTTGCCTGATTTAGGCCCGTTACCATCATTAGGTGTGACGCCAGCTGTCATTTTGCATCCGATCGCTCTGGCTGTTGGCTTTACAGTTTCGGCTCTCTTATTGTGCAAATTTTCATTTGAAACATCGGAGCTCATAAAAACATTATTTCATCTAGGTTTGGTCATAGCAGGATTTTATGCGCTGATTTCTTACAACATTGCAGTTACAGAAGTTGAGGAAGTTGGGTTGTTCTTTTTTGAAGAGTATCATGCTTATACAACAATATTAGGCTGTGTCATTATTGTCTATTTCTGCGCTCGCATTTGGGGTTTGCCATTGGCTACAGTCGGCGGCGCGGGGTTGCTATATTTCTTTTTTGGTGAGCATCTGCCCGGCATCTTAGGACATGCTGGCATGGATTTTGTGCAGGATACCCCAACTGAGCTTTGGTATAATACAGGTGATGGCGTGATGGGTAACATCATGGCCATTCTGCTGAATACCGTCTTCCCATTCATCATTCTTGGCGCTGTTTTGCAGGGAACTGGTGGCGGCAATTCCATGATAAAACTTAGTTTTCATGCGATGCGTCGTTTCAGAGGTGGCCCTGCACATGCTGCCATAATGGCAAGCTCTTTATTTGGCACGATTTCAGGGTCTGCTGTATCGAATGTTGTGGGCACAGGTGTTATCTCCATTCCCATGATTAAAAATCGTGGCTTTTCCCCCTCATTCGCAGGAGGGGTTGAGGCAACAGCATCCACAGGCGGGCAAATCATGCCACCTATTATGGGTGCTGCGGCATTGGTCATGGCTGATTTCTTAGGCATTGATTATCTGACTATTATCATCGCAGCAATCGTGCCAGCGCTTGCTTATTATTTATCTCTATTCGTTACAGTGATTTTTGAAGCACGCGCTTTAAATATGAGTGCGTCAGATACTGAAGAATTGGAGCCTATCTTTATTCAGGATTGGATTAATCTTGTCCTTGTTGTTCTGCCGATAGCAACAGTTGTATTTGCGCTAATATCAGGATTTTCTGCTGCAGGGTCTGCCATGTTAGCTTTAAGTCTTCTTATGGTGCTTAGCTTTATCAACCCAGATATTCGTGAAAAACCTTTCATCGTTGTTGAGAGTTTCGCGAAAGGCGGGGTGACTTTTGGCCGGCTACTTATGGCAATTGGTACGATTGGTATCATCATAGCAGTATTGGGTTCCACTGGTCTGCCTCTGGAATTTGCAAAGGTCGTCAATGCCAATGCTTCAGATAGTTTATTAGTCGCCTTGATTTTTGCTGCTTTAGCCTCATTAGCTTTGGGCATGGGCATGCCAACCCTGCCAGCCTATCTAACAATCATTGTGATTTTGGGGCCTGCGCTCACAACACTTGGGTTAAGCAATCTGACCGCCCATTTCTTTGTGTTTTATTTTGGTGTGGCGTCAGCTATAACACCGCCCGTTGCGATGGCAGCGTTTGCGGCAGCAGCGATTGCGGGCGGCGGTGCGATATCAACAGCCGCTTCAGCAACAAGAATTGGTGTAGTTATTTTTGCTATACCATTCTTATTTGCTTTTAATCCTGAGATGCTAATTGTCACAGAAGCTGGTGGTGAATCAACGCTAGTTGGATTTGGCTATTTGATCCTGCGCCTGCTAGCAATGGTGTATTTGCTGGCATCAGCCACATCACGTTTTGACTTAACACGACTATCTCTGTTTGAAATTGGCGTCCGGTTGGCGATTGGTTTAGCTCTTATTCATCCGGAATTCTCTGTGAATTGTCCTGCCTTATTATTAGGTGCAGGTATCA
>JBMHCK010000198.1:0-12858 GCA_049889955.1 Puniceispirillaceae bacterium (SeqCode) | reverse complement strand
CGCAGGCAGAGGAGCTGGGATTTTTGGTGTTGCCTGGCGCTCAGATATCAGAACTCCTTGCGGCTGGGTCTATCTATCTTGGTCCGGCAAAGGGCAGCGCGTTATTTTCGACACCTGTTGCCAGCATGGCAGCGATAGCCCTGCCAGATCAATTGCCGCCGCCAATAGCCGGCTCGGCACTGGTGCTTGCAGGGCGCGATGAAGCCAGCTTTACGCCTGAGCAAGGCCAGACATTGCTAACAAATCTGGCAGAAATTACGGGGGTATGTTTGCTGGCCAGATTAGAGGCCAGATCAGGGTGAGCGCGGATAAGTCTGACACCATTATTAACATATCATGGCTGTCACACTGGTATGACTGGCTTCGCGTCGAGCGCGGATATGGCGTGCATACTCTGGCAGCCTATGAACGTGATATAAATATTTTTATCCAATTTTTAGCCGATGAAGGGGTGCGCGCATCCGCTCTTACCCGGCAAGATTTTCGGGCCTTTCTTGCTGGCGAGCAAGGCAAGGGTCTGGCCCGAACGACATTGGCGCGCCGTGTTTCCTCTATTCGCAGCTTTTACCGTTTTTGTGACAAGAGAGGGTTTTTCAGCCTGGAAGATTTAAGCTGGATGAAGGCACCCAAGCTGGCCCGCGCGCTGCCGAAGTCAGTGTCTGTTACCGATATGGATATGGTATTAAAAGCGGTTAAGCCAAGTGACGAGGCAAGCTGGCAACAGAAGCGGGATTACGCCCTGCTAATGCTGTTATATGGATGCGGGTTGCGGATATCCGAGGCGCTGAGTGTGCGCGCTGATCACCTGCCGCTGACAGACTGGCTGCAGATTACCGGCAAGGGCAACAAAGTGCGGGATATTCCGATATTGGAGGCGGTACGCGAGGCCATGCAAAAGGCCGCTGATAGCTGTCCATTCCAGCCGCATGGCGAGGAGGCTTTTTTCAGATCCGCCCGCAACGCACCACTAAATGCCCGGGCAGTACAAAGGCTGGTAGAGAAATTGCGGCTACAGCTTGGCCTGCCGGCACATACCACCCCGCATGCACTGCGCCATGCTTTTGCCACGCATTTGCTGGCAGGTGGCGGGGATCTGCGGGCTATCCAGCAATTATTGGGACATGCCAGCCTGTCTACTACCCAGCGCTATACTGATGTAGATGAACAAAGGCTGATTGATGTGCATAAACAAATTCACCCCCGCAGCCAAACTGGGGGCTGAGACAACATCCTGCCAGACAAACACCGCCTGAAACGGCTGCCATGCTATATCTGGATAGGCCTATATATGGATGGCTCGGCCATCTACCGCTAATGCAGCTTCCTTGACCGCTTCGCTCATAGTTGGGTGTCCATGACAGGTCCGTGCAATATCTTCAGCGCTGGCACCAAAGGCCATAGCCGCAGCAATTTCATGGATAAGCGTGCCTGCTTCATGGGCGATAATATGACAGCCCAGGACACGATCAGTTTCGGCATCAGCCAGAATTTTTACAAACCCGTCTGTATGGCCTGTGGCCTTTGCCCGGCTATTTGCCAGAAACGGAAACACCCCTTTATTATAGGCAATATTTTTTTCTTTCAGCACTTCTTCAGAGGCGCCAATCGTCGCGATTTCCGGTGCGGTATAGACAATACCTGGCACTAAATCATAATCAACATGGCCAGATTGTCCGGCCATAATCTCAACAGCGGCAACACCATCTTCTTCGGCCTTATGGGCTAGCATCGGGCCTGGAATCACATCCCCGACCGCAAATACGCCCTCGATATTGGTCTCGAAATCTTCATCTACTTGTATTTGGCCGCGCTCTGTTAATCCTACGCCTAGCGCTTCCAGACCCAGACCCTCAATATTTGAACGGCGTCCCACGGCGACCAGCGCAACATCACATTTCAGGATTTTTTCTTCATTTGTCTGCGCATCAGCAATGGTTAATTCCACCCCTGATTTAGTAGCTTTGGCAGACTTTACAGCGGTGCCTAAATGAAAGGATAGTCCCTGTTTTGTCATCATCGCCTTGAATTTATTGGCGACATCCAAATCCATGCCTGGCAAAATTCGTGGCAGATATTCTACTACCTCTACCTTGCTGCCCAGCCGCGACCATACGGTCCCCATTTCAAGGCCAATATACCCCGCCCCGATAACCACCAGTGACTTAGGCACCTTTGCTAGTTCTAGCGCCCCTGTTGAAGAAACAATCTGTTTTTCATCTATCTCTACATTCGGCAATGAAGTTGGCTCTGAGCCGGTAGCGATAAGGATTTTTTCTGCCTTATAGCTGTTTTTTGTTTTGCCAGACGTAACCTCAACAATCCCGTCACCCTTTAGCATGGCAGACCCGGCCAGGCGGGTGACTTTATTTTTCTTGAACAGATGGTCAATACCGCCTGTTAAACCAGAGACGATTTTCCCCTTTGATGCCATCATCGCCTTTAGATCCAGCTTTACCGCCCCAAGCTGAACACCCAAATCGCCAAGCTTGCCAGAGGCAGCATCCTGATATTTTTCAGAAGCGTTCAATAGCGCCTTGGACGGAATACAACCGACATTCAAACAGGTGCCGCCAAGCGTTTCGCGCTTGTCTATACAGGCGACATTCATGCCCAGCTGGGCAGCACGAATAGACGCCACATAGCCAGCAGGCCCCCCGCCAATGACAATCAGATCAAAAGACGATTCAGACATATTCCCTCTCCCTTACGCATCTCTGGCTGTCTGAAGATGCGTTAATTTACTATACGCCCAGCAATAACCGGCGTGGATCTTCAATTGAATCTTTCACCCGTACAAGGAAAGATACCGCTTCACGTCCATCAATAATCCGATGATCATAGGAAAGAGCCAAATACATCATTGGCCGAATTTCAACCTTGTCACCTATCGCTACGGGTCGTTTTTGAATTTTATGCATGCCCAGAATGCCGCTTTGTGGTGGGTTTAAAATCGGCGTTGACATTAACGAGCCATAAACCCCGCCATTTGAAATCGTAAAGCTGCCACCCGCCATATCAGCAGGTGTCAATTTACCATCACGGGCGCGAAGACCATAATCGGTTACAGACTTTTCAATATCTGCCAGCGATAAATCCTGAGCATCCCGCACCACTGGCACAACCAGCCCCTGGGGCGTGCCAACAGCGACACCAATATTATAGAAATTCTTATAGATGATATCATCACCATGAATTTCTGCATTCACTGCTGGAAACTCTTGCAGGCCGCGAATAACCGCACGCACGAAAAAGCCCATAAAGCCAAGACGGGCGCCATGCTGTTTTTCAAAATCATCTTTATATTCAGCCCGCAACGCCATGACCGCGCTCATATCCACCTCGTTAAAGGTAGTCAGCATCGCGGCGGTGTTTTGTGCCTCTTTTAGACGGCCAGCGATCATGCGGCGCAACCGAGACATCGGCACCCGCTCTTCACGCGCGTCACTGGCACGAGGGCCAGCTTTTACAGGGGCCGATCCGGCTGCAGGCGCAGCAGCGGTCATTTTTGCCTGTCCACTGGCAATCGCTTTTTGAACATCAGCTTTGGTCAGCCGGCCATCCTTGCCAGTGCCAGCTATCGCCGCCGGGTTCAAATTATGTTCTTCAACCATTTTACGAACCGCAGGCGACAAGACAGAAGCCGCAGCAGAGGCCGCCGGAGCGGGAGCCGGAGCGGCTGTTGGAGCTGGAGCAGCTGTTGGCGCAGCTGCAGTTTTCGGCGCTGGTGCTGTTTTTTCAGCTGGTTTTGCGGTGGCTGTGGCCCCTTCTTCAACCAGTGCCAACAACGCATCCACCCCTACCGTATCGCCTTCATTGGCAATAATGTCTGCCAATACGCCATTCACAGGAGAGGGTACTTCCAGCGTAACCTTATCGGTTTCCAGCTCGACGATGGCTTCATCTGCTGCTACCGCCTCACCGGCGCCCTTCATCCATTTAGCGATTGTTGCTTCAACAACTGATTCGCCCAGTACCGGTACTTTAATTTCAACAGCCATTTAAGCGTTCTCCTTATAGATTCCCTACGCTATATAATTTTGTCTAAAACTTTGGGGTGCATATTACCTTATTCAGCAGCGATGCTGGCCTTGCCAATGCTCAACGCGCCATCCACCAACGCTTCCTGTTCAGCGCGGTGACGGCTGGCTGAACCTGTCGCAGGCGAAGCAGCAGCTTTTCTGCCCGTATAAATAGGGCGCTGTGCGACCATTCCAGCTTTGTCCATCACAGCCTCCAGATAATCCCGCACAAATGTCCAGCTTCCCATATTTTTCGGCTCTTCCTGGCACCAGACCAGCTCGGCCTTTGGTGTCTTTTTCAGCATCTCTGTCAGGGTGCGCTCAGGGAAGGGATAAAGCTGTTCTACACGCAGAATTTTTACATTTTTGATGTTACGTTCTGCTCTGGTCTCGGCAATATCGTAATAGACTTTGCCAGAACACAGGACAACGCGCTCTACATCCTTATCCTTGATACTGTCATCTGCTTCATCAAGAATTCGGTGAAAAGATGTCCCTTCAGCCATATCTGATAATTTTGATACACAGCCCTTATGCCGCAAGAGAGATTTCGGTGTCATCACCACCAGCGGCTTTCTGAAATCACGGTGCAATTGGCGACGCAATACATGGAAATAATTTGCTGGTGTAGAACAATAGACAACCTGCATATTATCTTCTGCACATAGCTGCAAATAGCGCTCCAGCCTTGCCGAAGAATGCTCTGGTCCCTGACCTTCATAGCCATGCGGCAACAACAGAACCAATCCGTTCATCCGCAGCCATTTTGCCTCGCCAGAAGAAATAAACTGGTCAATCACCACCTGGGCGCCATTAGCAAAATCACCAAATTGCGCTTCCCACATCACCAATGCATTCGGCTCTGCCTGGGCAAAGCCATATTCAAATCCCATAACCGAAGCTTCGGAAAGTGGCGAGTCGATCACCTCAAAAGGTGCCTGGTCATCTGACAGGTTGGATAGCGGGACATAGCGTGCCTCACTGCCTTGATCCACAAACACCGCATGGCGCTGGCTAAAGGTGCCGCGGCAACTATCCTGACCAGACAGACGCACCTTGTGGCCTTCCATCAATAACGAGCCGAATGCCAGATGTTCAGCTGTCGCCCAATCAATATTTTCACCTGATTCGATAGCAGTTTTACGGGCGCCTAAAACCCGCTTTAGCTTGTTATGAACAGTGACATTTTCCGGAACCGTTGTCATGACATTACCGATATGCATCAGCATATCTTTGGCGCATGAGGTTTGCCCACGCCGATCGTCACCAGACGCTACTGTCAGGCCAGCCCATTGCCCTTCCAGCCAATCTGCCTTGTTCTGCTTAAAAGTCAAACCAGCTTCAAATTCGTCATTCAGATGCTGATTATGTTCGGTGAAAATCTGCTCAGCGCGCTCTGCACTCATTACCCCTTCGCGTACCAATTGGCGAGCATATAGCTCTCTGGTTGTCGCTTGCTGGGCAATCTGGCGATACATTTGCGGCTGGGTAAATGACGGCTCATCCCCTTCATTATGGCCAAATCGGCGGTAACAAAACATATCCAGGACCACATCACAGCCAAAGGTCTGGCGGAATTCAACCGCGATACGTGCTGCATGAACCACCGCTTCGGGATCGTCCCCATTCACATGGAAAATAGGCGACATCACCATCTTTGCAACATCGGTTGGATAGGGTGATGACCGGGAATAGGCAGGGCTGGTGGTAAAACCAATTTGATTATTCACAATAATATGAATAGTCCCGCCTGTGCGATACCCACGCAGATCAGAAAAGGCAAAGGTTTCAGCAACCACACCCTGACCCGCAAACGCCGCATCACCATGCAGCAAAATACCTAAAACCTTTGTCTGATCGGTGTCATTTGCCTGTTCCTGCTTGGCGCGCACACGGCCCACCACAACCGGATCGACAATTTCCAGATGCGAAGGATTAGGCGCCAGGCTGAGATGAATTTCATTTTCATCAAAGCTTCGGTCTGCAGAGGCGCCCATATGATATTTTACATCACCAGAACCCCCAACCTCTTCCGGATTTGAGGGGTTACCCAAAAATTCGGAAATAATGGCCCGAAACGGCTTGTCCATCACATTATGCAGAATGTTCAGCCGCCCTCTATGCGGCATGCCAATAACCACTTCGCGCAGCCCCATCTGGCCGCCGCGCTTTAAAATCTGTTCTAATGCCGGAACCAGCGCCTCACCCCCATCCAGGCCAAAACGCTTGGTACCGATATATTTTTTATGCAGAAATTGCTCAAACCCTTCGGCAGCGACCAGCTTTTCATAAATAGCTGCCTTGCCGCGCTCGGTAAATTCAGTGCGATTGCCAATCGCCTCAATGCGTTCCTGAATCCAGGCCTTTTGTGCGGGGTCCTGGATATGCATAAATTCCACGCCAATGGTCGAACAATAGGTACGACGCAACACCGCCAGAATTTCGTTCAAGGTAGCGGTTTCAAGACCTAGAACATGATTGATAAAAATTGGACGGTCATAATCTTCCTCACCAAACCCATAGGTAGCTGGATCCAGTTCCGGGTGAATTTCTTTTTCCTGAAGATCAAGCGGGTCCAGCTGGGCCAGCAAATGCCCGCGAATACGATAGGCGCGAACCAGCATAATGGCCCGCAAGCTGTCCAGTGTGGCAGAACGCAAATCGCCCGCCATCAGATCGCGATCGCCAGTAATCCCTTTGGCGACTGCCTTTATAGAAGCTTCGGGATCATGCGCCCCTACCACCTGTGTCGGGCTGTTACCCCAATCTGGATGATATTCTGTTTCGCTGGCTAGCGCCCCGATAGATTGAAACCACTCTGCCCATTCCGGGTCCACATTCCCTGGATTGGCTGACCATGCTTTGTGCATTTCAGCAATAAAAACTGCATTTGCGCCTGACAGAAAACTTGAATCCATCCCAAAACTCCGCCCCAATTTGTTCTACCCATAAAAGGCCTGTATCGCCCTGACTTTGAGTATCACCTGTTTTTATTATAAAGAGCAAGCCAGCCTTGCCTAAACATCTGCCAGCTTGACTCTTTTTTACCTATCTTTAAAAGGCCTTTATCGCTTCTTGCAAGGCTTCGCCCAGCTGTGAAGGCGAGCGTGCCATGACAAAACCAGCGGCCTCCATCGCGGCGATTTTATCTACCGCGGCCCCGCTACCCCCTGCAACAATAGCCCCGGCATGTCCCATCCGGCGTCCAGGAGGGGCCGTCTGGCCGGCGATAAAGCCAGCGATAGGTTTTTTGTTCGGATGCGCAGCATAAAATTCTGCAGCTTCTTCCTCAGCAGATCCCCCAATCTCGCCGATCATGACAATAGATTCTGTTCCCTCATCAGACAGGAACATCTCCAGACAATCGATGAAATTAGTGCCATTTACCGGGTCACCGCCAATCCCGATACAGGTAGATTGGCCCAGCCCGATTGCACTGGTCTGTGCCACCGCTTCATAGGTCAGGGTACCAGAGCGTGAGACAATACCTACTGTACCTGTTTTGTGGATATGGCCTGGCATAATCCCGATTTTACATCCGCCTGGCGTGATAATACCTGGGCAATTTGGCCCAATAAGGCGGCTAGCCGACCCATCTAATGCGCGCTTTACCTCAACCATATCGCGCACTGGAATCCCTTCGGTGATACACACAATTAACGGTATTTCAGCATCAATAGCTTCCAGAATTGAATCTGCAGCAAATGGTGGCGGCACATAAATCACACTGGCGTTCGCACCGGTCTCGGCGCGGGCTTCTGCAACCGTATTAAAGACCGGCAGATCAAGATGGGTTTGCCCGCCTTTGCCCGGGGTTACCCCGCCAACCATCTGGGTGCCATATTCAATCGCCTGCTGGCTGTGAAAGGTACCTTGTGCGCCGGTAAAGCCCTGACAGATAACCTTGGTATTTTTATCAACAAGAACAGCCATCCTCTTTACTCCCCCTTTACCGCAGCAACAATCTTCTTTGCGGCATCCCCTAAACTATCTGCGGCAATGATATCCAGACCTGATTCGGCCATGATTTTCTTTCCTGCCTCTACATTGGTACCTTCAAGGCGCACCACCAGCGGCTTGGTCAGCCCCAGCGTGCGGGCAGCTTCAACCACCCCTTCAGCGATCACATCACAGCGCATAATCCCGCCAAAGATATTGACCAGGATACCGTCAACATTACTGTCGGATAAAATAATCTTGAACGCTTCGGTTACCCGTTCTGTTGTCGCGCTGCCCCCAACATCCAGAAAGTTGGCTGGCTCGCCGCCTTCCAGCTTGATAATGTCCATGGTGGCCATGGCAAGACCCGCACCATTCACCATACAGCCAATGCTGCCATCCAGCTTGATATAGTTCAGGTCGAATTCAGAGGCTTTTACCTCACTTGGATCTTCTTCGCTCAGATCCCGAAATTCCAGTATTTTTTTCTGGCGGAACAGGGCGTTATCATCAAACCCCATCTTTGCGTCCAATGCCAGCAGATCGCCCGAGCCGGTCACAACCAACGGATTAATCTCGATCATCGCGGCATCTAATTCCAGAAACGCTTTGTAAATGCCAGACAGGAACTGGCCAGCTTGCTTGGCGGTTGCCCCTTCCAGCTTTAGCGCATTTGCGATACGGCGAACATGATGTGGCTTCAGGCCAGTTGCCGGATCGATAGATACGGTCAGGATACGATCTGGTGTTTCAGCAGCTACCGTTTCAATATCCATCCCCCCTTCGGTAGAGGCAATAATGGTAACCTGGCTAGAGTTGCGATCGACCAGCATGGATAAATATAGCTCGCGGCCAATATCACACCCTTGCTCGATATATAGGCGCTGCACTTCTTTACCTGCTGGACCTGTTTGGTGGGTGACCAGAACCGAGCCAAGCAATCTTTCTGCTTCGCTACGCACCTCATCCATAGTTTTTACAACTTTAACGCCACCAGCCTTGCCGCGCCCACCTGCATGAATTTGCGCTTTAACAACGGTTACTGCACCAGCCAGCTTTTCAGCTGCCGCGACCGCTTCATCTACATTAAAGGCAGGAAACCCTTCTGGGACATTGACACCATAATCCCGCAATAAGGATTTAGCCTGATGTTCATGTATATTCATAATGTAACTCCCCCAAATTCTTTAAAACCCTAACAGACCAGCAGCCATACGCACAGGCCAGATATGAAAAACGGGTCTATTCGACCCGTTCAACTATTTCATTTAACGCCCGGACAGCCGAGACAGAATGATCAAACATCGCCTGTTCTTCTGCATCCATAGAAATTTCAACAATCCGTTCAACACCATTGCCGCCAATAATCACTGGCACGCCAACATATAGGCCGTCCAGACCATAGGCATTTTCAACAAAGGCCGCACATGGCAATAACCGCTTTTTATCCTTTAGGAACGCATCGGCCATCTGGATAGCCGAAGAGGCAGGGGCATAAAAGGCAGAGCCGGTTTTCAACAGCCCCACAATCTCGGCACCGCCATCACGGGTGCGCTGAACAATCTGGTCAATTTTTTCCTGTGTTGACCACCCCATTGCCACCAGGTCTGGAACCGGAATACCCGCAACTGTGGAATAGCGCACCAGCGGTACCATTGTATCGCCATGTCCGCCCAGCACAAAGGCGCTGACATCTTCAACCGATACGTCAAATTCTTCTGCCAGAAAATACCGGAAACGGGCGCTGTCCAGAACCCCGGCCATACCCACAACATGGCTAGCTGGCAGACCAGACGCCCGCTGCAGCACGCCAACCATCGCATCTAGCGGGTTGGTAATACAAATCACAAATGCATTAGGACAATTTGCCTTAATGCCTTCGCCTACTTGTGTCATCACTTTGGTATTGATACCGACCAGATCATCACGGCTCATGCCTGGCTTGCGCGCCACACCAGCAGTGACAATCACCACATCTGCGCCAGCTAAATCAGCATAATCATTCGCGCCAGTGACCTTGGCGTCAAACGCTTCAATAGCACTTGCCTGTGCGATATCCAGCGCCTTGCCCTGCGGAATGCCTTCAGCAATATCAAATAAGACAATATCGCCTAATTCTTTCAAGCCGGCCAGCAGAGCCAGGGTACCACCAATATTCCCTGCACCGATCAGCGCAATTTTATTCCGTGCCATCGAAAAAGATCCTTACCTGTCGTGTTAATTTTTTGAGGTAAAGATGAAATCCTTTGATTGAATTTCCCTATTCCCCCGTTGATGGGTTTAGCGAAGTTACCCTTTTTTAGCAAGGGTAACATAAGAGGATTTTTACGTATCCTTAAGATATGCATAAATCAATAAATGCATGCTTATGCCGTACCGCGCATCCCTCTTAGCTGTGCCATTTCCTGCAAGCGAGAGCGGGTGCGCTCAAACTCAAACGCCCATTGGCCGCCAGTATAAATACTATCCTGCTGAGCAGCGGCGCTGGTAATAATAAATCGGCCCCGATCATAAAGCGCATCAACTAGCCACATAAAGCGGCGCGCTTCATTTTGTTCGGCATCCCCCATTATCGGTATATCGCGCATTAACAGGCCAGCAAACCTGTCTGCCAGCACCAAATAGTCGCGTGCGCCAAGGGGCGTGCGGCAAAGATCATCAAAATGCACATCTGCCAGATCGCCAGCTACCGTGTTAAAATGCACAGTGCGACCCGCGACCATAATGCCCTCCGAGCTGGCAGGCTGGTTATCGGCCAGCCGCAAAAATAGGCTGTCTAATTGTGCATCCAATGCCTGTTTTTCGGCATCTGAAGCCTGACCAGATATGACATGCCAGCTGGGAATTGTTTGTAATACGCGGCTACGCCAGTCCATGCCCTCACCAATATAATGGATAAGCAAATGGTGTTTTAAGGCCGCAATAAACGGCAGAAACCTGTCACGATGCAAGCCGTTCAAATACAACTCATCCGGCATTCTGTTAGAGGTGGTAACCAGAATCATGTCGCGTGCCCATAACGCATCAAATAATCGTTTAATGATCATTGCATCAGCGATATCGCGCACTTCCATTTCATCGAAACAGATAATATGCCCAGCTGCCATCAAGGCATCTGCTGCCGCATCTATCGGATCGCTAGCCGATTGCATCCGCGCCTGCTGGATAGCATCCTGTGCCGCAACCATAAAATCGTGAAAATGAAAACGTTGCAGATTTTCTGATGGGATAGAGCGTGCAAACAAATCCATCAACATGGTTTTACCGCGCCCCACGCCGCCATATAAATAGACACCCTTTGGGGTCTGGCTGGTGCCATTTTTCTTGCCACCAAACAGGCGGCTTACAAAGCCTGTAGATGCAGCGGTGCTGGCTGGCTGATATAGGGCTTGCGTTTTCTGAAGGGTTTCGAACAGCAAGGTTAAATGCTGGACAGCGATTTCCTGACCCGCATCAGGCGACAGTTTTTCCCCCGCAAGAAGCGTTCTATAATGCTGATCTGGCGAGGTAAGCAAGCTGGCTTTTCCTATGTGCTTTCAGATGGTTGTGGCACTAGCCCTGTCTTTGTACCATCAGTTTTTTTATCTCGCCAATCGCCTTGCCAGGGTTTAGCCCCTTTGGACAGGTTTTTGCACAATTCATGATGGTATGACAGCGATACAGACGGAACGGATCTTCCAAAGCATCCAGACGCTCGCCAGTAAATTCATCCCGGCTATCCGCAATCCAACGATACGCCTGCAGCAACACTGCTGGCCCCAAATACCGATCCCCATTCCACCAGTAAGAAGGGCAGGATGTTGTACAGCTAAAGCATAGCACGCATTCCCATAACCCATCTAGCTGGTCGCGTTCTTGCGGTGATTGTTTGCGCTCGCGCCCTTCCGGATCAGGTGTTTCTGTTTTCAGCCAAGGCTCAACAGAGGTAAGCTGGGCATAGGCATGGGTAAGATCGGGGACCAGATCCTTTACCACAGGCATATGCGGCAAGGGATAAATATTTATCTCACCCTTAACATCTTCAATAGATTTCAAACAGGCCAGCGTGTTGCCGCCATCGATATTCATAGAGCAGGACCCGCAAATCCCCTCACGGCAGGAACGCCGAAAAGTCAGCCCTGAATCCATTTCATTTTTAATCTTGATCAACGCATCCAGCACCATAGGCCCACAATCATCCAGGTCGATTTCATAGCTATCAATGCGCGGGTTTTCATCATCTTCAGGTGACCAGCGATAAATATTAAAGGTACGCGTGCGGCTAGCATTTTCGCTAGCGGCATGATGTTTACCCTTCGTAACCTTTGAATTTTCTGGCAGACTGAATTGTGCCATCCCTTATTCTCCCCCTGGCATTAACCCTAGATTAGTGCAAGCTGCTTAATAAACGCGGGCAACTGGTGGCACTGGCTGAACTTCATTTGTCAGCGTAGTCATATTCACATCACGATATCCTAGCTGCGAGCGATTTTTCTCGTCCAGCCACATCACCGTATGCTTCATCCAGTTCTCATCATCTCTTTCTGGATAATCTTCATGTGCGTGCGCCCCACGTGATTCGGTGCGCTGATGGGCAGACCGCACCGTTACCAGTGCCTGGCTCATCAGATTTTCCAGCTCCATCGCTTCGACTAGGTCTGTATTCCACACCAGCGATCTGTCCTGAATACCCAAATCGCCCATCTGGCCAGCGATTTCATCCATCGTTTTCACGCCTTCATCCAGGCTGGCACCAGAACGGAAAACAGCAGCGTATTTTTGCATCGCCCGCTGCATATCCAGACGCAGAGCGCCTACCTGCTGCTTGCCCTTGGCATGGCGCATTCTGTCCAGACGCTCGATCGCCTTATCTGTTGATTCCTGGCTTGGCGGGGCCAATGTTGCCCCCGGTGTCAATACA
>JBMHCK010000197.1:0-3385 GCA_049889955.1 Puniceispirillaceae bacterium (SeqCode) | reverse complement strand
TGATGCCGATATAGCGCTATCATGCCATCTGCATCCTCGCCAAACAGCGCTTTATATTCATCTGTTACCGCCACCTGTTGGGGGCTGCCCTGACAGCAAATATGCCCGTTCAGGCAAATCACCCTGTCCGATGCGGCCATCACGACATGCAGCTCGTGGCTGACCATCAGCACCGCACACCCATGCTCGGTACGGGCGCGCTCTATTTGTTGATAAAAAGCCGCCGCCGCCAGATGATCCAGCCCTCTGGTCGCTTCATCCAGCACCAGAATATCCGGTCGTTGCAACAAAGCCCGCGCCAATAAAACACGTTGTAACTCGCCGCCAGACAGATCGCGCATCTGATGGCGCATCAACCCGGTTATTCCGGTAAATGCAAGGGTTTGCTGTAGCAGTTCTGCATCTGCCTTATCCGGCAAATTCAAAAACCTCTGCGTGGTTAGCGGCAAGCCAGCCTCGATATGCAATTTTTGCGGGACATAGCCAATTTGTAATCCAGCTTTTCTGTCCAGCTGGCCAGTAGCCGGCAAAATAGCCCCGATAAGGGCGCGCAAAAAACTTGTCTTTCCAGCCCCGTTTGGCCCAACAATGGTGACGATCTCGCCAGCGTCGATACGGAAATCAAATGGCTGTAAAATCGTTTTATTGCCTAATTTAACAGACAGGTTTCTGGCGGTTATCAGTGACATAAATTAACCCTAACTATTCATTATCCGGCAGATGGCTATCTGGCATCTGTCTGGCGGCAATCCAGGCAGGTACCTATCGCCTCTACCACACTGTCTTCTATCTGAAAATCAGCATCACTGGCCTTATGATGCAAGGCCAGGATAGAGCTGTCAGACATGGTTTCGCTGACGGTCCGGCATTCCCGGCAAATCAAAAAAGCCGGATCATGCACCGCCCCGATATGGGTACAGGCAATAAAGGCGTTTAACCGTTCAATCTTATGGGCAAAACCATGGGTAACCAGAAAATCCAGATGCCGATAGGCAACAGGGGGCTGGGCGCTAAAGCCTTCTTCGCGCAGACGGGCCAGAATATCATAGGCACCAAGGGCCTTATGCTCCTCAAGCAAAATTTCGAAGACACGCTTGCGTAATGGGGTGAATTTCAATCCCTCTGCACCGCAATGATTTTGCAAAGCCTGAAGCGCATCTTCCATACATTTAAAATGATCGTGATGATGAAATCCTGAATCTGCCATCTTCTTTCCTTGATCGCCCGACATCATTGCCAGTGGGCATCCCTACCAGCTTGTACTCTAGCGTAAATCTGGCGTTATCGCGAACAAAATTACGCTATTGACCTTTTATTATTGTTATAATATAACAATCAAACTTTTTATAATGTTACACTATAACATATATGGAAAAACTATGACGCGTTCTTTTCGTCCAGCACAGTTCTTTTTTACAGCATTTGTAGCTTTTATCACTCTCGCGGGGCCATCCCGTGCAGCCACACCGCAAATAGCAACCGACATCACACCTGTTTATGGGCTGGTTGCACAGGTAATAAAAGGGGTTGGCATGCCATCAGTGATTATTCGTCCCGGTAGCGACCCTCACCATTATTCCCTGCGTCCATCAGAGGCGGCAAATATTCAAAATGCAGATATTATTTTCTGGATAGGAGCGGAATTAACCCCGTGGCTGAAGCCTGCTTTACGTAATCTGGCAGGGAATGCTGAAACCATATCGCTGTTAAAAGCGCCTGGCATAACAATTTTGGAAGCCGGAGAAGATGGACACCATCATGGTGCGGCACATGATGACCACGATAAGCATGATCATGACAAGCATGACACGCATACTGATCATGCCAAACATGATGATCATGACCACGATAAGCATAATGACCATGATAGCCATGGCACGCATAATGACCATGCCGAAAATGATAATCGTGACAAGCATGATGGCCATGAAGCGATAGATCCGCATGCCTGGCTAGACCCTGAAAATGCCCGCATCTGGACCCGGGTAATCGCGCAAGAATTATCGCATCACGACCCTGCCCATGCGGCTATCTATCAGGCTAACGCGGATCGTGCCGTTGAGGAAATAACTCGCCAGCAGAACCGTATTGAAACCCTTTTGGCCACACAGCAGATGCCGCCAGTTTTTGTCCAGCATGCAGCCTTTGCCTATTTTGAAAATCGCTTTAACCTGGCGCTGGCAGGGGCTTTATATGACCGGGAAAATGAGGCGCCTTCCCCTGCTCATATCGCCCGGCTACATGCGCTTACCGACACTATGCAAAAAGCCTGCCTGCTAGCCGAAAGCTCGATTGAAAATAATGTGATCGCTTCAGTTTTTGACCATACTGATCTGCTGCTACGCGAGGTTAATCCCTCTGGCCTGGCAGGAGCGCACATTGAAAATGCCTATATCGAGTTGCTTACCACATTGGCAGACAGCCTAGAGGATTGCGCACAACATTAACCATCCTCTCGATAGAATGGTTAGGGTGACAAGGCGGTTATTTTCTTGCTAAAATTGGGCCTTTATTGTTTAGTCTCAAGGGTTGATTAACCTCTCTTTATCAAGGCTAACACCCATCCATGTCGATTTTTCAAGAAGCCCTTACGACTGCCTTTTTGCTCATCGTGCAGCTTGATGCTGACCTTATGGAAATTATTGGCCTGTCGTTGCGGGTTAGCCTGACTGCCCTATTAATTGCCTGTGTTATTGGTCTGCCGCTTGGGGCGGTGATGGGTACACGCGACTTTCTGTTAAAAAATGCCCTGCGTGCCGTGTTTAATGCCCTGATGGGGGTGCCGCCAGTGGTGGTGGGGCTGATTGTCTATCTGCATCTATCGCGCTCTGGATTGTTTGGCGCGCTAGAGCTGTTATACACGCCCACCGCCATGATTATTGCGCAAGTAATCTTGATCCTGCCGATTATCGCCGCCCTATCCAGCCAGATTTTAGAAGATTTGCATGAAGAATATCGTGATTTGTTCACCAGCCTGGTGGTACCGCCCAGAAAAGCAATAATCGCCTATCTGATAGATGCCCGATATTCCTTAACCACCATTATTCTAGCCGGCTTTGGACGCGCTATCTCCGAGGTAGGGGCAGTGATGATTGTAGGCGGCAATATCGACCATTTAACGCGGGTTATGACCACCGCTATTGCGCTGGAAACCTCCAAAGGGGAATTGGCGTTGGCATTAGCGCTGGGGCTGATTTTATTGCTGTTGGCATTGCTGGTAAATGGCGCTGCCCAACAGCTAAAATCTGCACAATCTGTTCAGCGTTATGGAGGCTGAGATGGACTGCCTCTTGCTGCCAATTACCGTTGATAATTTGATATTACGGGCCGGCCAGAAAATTTTGCTGGATGGAATTAACCTGCACATATCCCAGCCCGGTATCAC
>JBMHCK010000196.1:0-10299 GCA_049889955.1 Puniceispirillaceae bacterium (SeqCode) | reverse complement strand
AATCCCCTGACCCTAAGGCTAGCAGAAAATACGCCTGCCCTGAAACCCTGTTGCGTCCATGTTTACACGAATTTATTCAATTGCTTGCCAGACTGCCGAAAAAATAGGCGTAACCTTTAAGTTTTTCTAAAGGCTGCTGCTGCCAGCCAGCCTGCGGCAACGGCAAAGGCTATGGCAAATAATCCATAAAAGACGGAATAGTCATGGGCCACCCTGTAGATAAAGGCACCTGCTCCGCGTTTGGCAACCTGAATAGAGGTGCGATCTTCGGCAATCAGCTGACCATCACGAATATGCAATACCCGCACATCATAATCACCAGGCAGAATATTGGCAGGCAAGCTGACCGGCGCCCGGAACAATACACCGCGATTAATGGTCACCCCGCCATCATGTTGGTCCCACAAGCCGCGATCTACCATATTGCGGTTTAGCGCTTCTATCCAGTTGCTTAGCCTGTCTTCTGGCAGTTGGGCCATCTTTGGGCGCAGACCCAGATTGCGATAGCCAATAGATAGGGCGTTCTGGCTATCTGCGCTCAAAATTTTATCCAGAGGCCGGGTTGAAAATAGATGGTAAAAGCTGGGCGCATTTCGCCAATTCACGGTCTGGCGGTTAACCCAAATGCCGCTAACTTGCTCTTTTTTGCGGCTGGCGATTTTCAGAACCGGGCCTTTGAATTCCACGATAATATCATCATCATGGGCATTATCGACAGCACCAAACAGCAGCAAGCTCTCCCCATTAAAATCGGTGGTAATCGCCACCTCTTCCAGCGATAAATCCGCAACCAGTGTATTTGCCGATACCGGGACAAGCGCGCCTAAATATAACCAGGTCAAGCTGGCAAAGATGGCCGTGAGTAGCCGGGCCGCCCTCATTTCATTATCTCCACCGAAAAGACATCTGCCGGGGTGACAACCAGATCAAATCCCAGTTTCAGAGATACCATCAACACGATAAGAGCTAGCAGACCGCGCAATTGTTCACCGCGCAGTTTTGCGCCAACACGGGCGCCAAGTTGTGCGCCAATAACCGCGCCAAGCAATAATAACCCTGCCAGCACAAAATCAACCGTCTGGGTCTGTACTGACTGCAACAGGGTAATATTTGCGGTTACAAAAATAATCTGGAAAAGCGAGGTGCCGATAACCACATAGGTTGGCATGCCGAGCAGATAAATCATCGCCGGCACTAGAATAAAGCCGCCGCCTACCCCCATAATTGCCGATAGAACGCCGACAAAAGCAGCCAGAAAAAACGGTAATAATGCGCTGATATAAAGCTTTGATTTTCGAAAGCGCATCTTAAAGGGAAGGCCATGCATCCAGTTATGCTGATGCATTTTAGAGCGTCTGGCCCCTGGCTGGCGGGTACGCATGATCGCCCGCACACTCTCCATCAACATCAGGGCGCCAATAATTCCCAAAAACACCACATAGGACAGTTTAATGACTAAATCGATCTGGCCAATATCCCGCAAGATAGAGAATAGCAACACCCCAAGAGACGAGCCAACAAGGCCGCCAACAAGCAATACCGCGCCCATTTTGAAATCAACATTGCCGCGTCGCCAATGAGCCAGCACACCCGAAACCGAAGAGGCGACAATCTGGTTAGCTTCTGTGGAAACAGCTACCGCTGGCGGTACACCCAAAAAAATCAGCATAGGCGTCATCAAAAATCCGCCGCCCACACCAAACATACCGGATAAAAAACCAATGCCACCACCTAGCCCTATCACCACCGCGATATGCATCGAAACTTCAGCAATTGGAAGGTATATATACATGAATTATGGTACCCGGGACGCCGTGGCGCAGATTATGAGCGATCTGTTGATAATCGCGCATTGTAGTTGAGTCTTGCCACTTTTACGCAAAAGAATCAAGCGCCGTAAGGGGGGCTGCAGGTACAAGGCCGATTTTTAAATTATTGAGGGGCGTGTAGTAAGCTATCGCGCTAGTTTTTCTGTTTATGCAAGGCTGGGTCTTCTGCATAAATATGTTTTAACAGTCGCAGAATTCTGACCACATTCTGGTCTTCGATAGAATAATAGATTGTCTGTGAGGACCGGCGTGTCCGCACAATTTCTGCCTGGCGCAATCGGCCCAGATGTTGCGATAGGGCAGATTGACTGAGATCAGGTACCAGCTTTTCAATTTCAGATACCGAGCGTTCCGTCCCATCTGCCAGATGATTTAATATCTGCAAGCGCCGCTGATTGCTGATAGCCTTAGAATAGCCGTGGAACGTGATCATGGATCATCCATTTCGGGCGGTCTGGGCATGGGCTAGCCTATTATTTGTGAACGCGAAATCCAGAACATAATATAAGGTAATAAATTAGATAAAAAAAGTTACCAAAGGTTGTGTAAATTTATTAATTTTTTATGACTATATTTCTCTGAATTCGGCTGTAATTTGCCCTCAACTTCGCTTCAGAAATCAGGGCAAGGAAGACAGCCCTACTATTGGTGACGGGGCAGGTCTATTTTGGCAGGGCGATTTTGAATAAGAGGGGAGATTGAAAAATGACCGTGATAGGGAAAAACAGGAGCGTTTAAAGAATATAGGCTTTTTGATGAATAAGGTAGGTAATGGTAATAAGACGGTAATTTTTGGGGCGTTCAAATTCACTGGCTATCGGCAATAAAAGTTTAACAAAGGGGTGCATGCCGGTCTCTGGCCATCCGCTACGCTGGAGATGGCCAAATTGACGCAACGATTGAGCGGCTGCAATAGCAACCTGCCCGGCAATTTGCAGCCACTCACTGTAGTTTTTGTCCAACATGGCCTCTCTGATAGGGTCGAGCGAATCTTCCGAAATCGGAGGATGCACCATATTTTCAGGCAATTTTATAAGGGCTAATTTCTGATCTGCGGTAAAGCGATAAAAGGCGGCATTTACCGTTTCATTTTGCAGTAGCTGGGCAAGTGCTGTGGGCGTATCCAAATGGGCGATTTTCAGCTTGGTAAGATTGGTAATCTCAAAAGGAAGCTGATCCGGGTCTTCTGCGGTTTCTTCCCAAAAATCGAGATGGCTAAGAAATTGGCCTTCCGATCTTTTTTCGAATACCTCAAGACAGGCCTGACCAATACGCAGGAAACATAGCTCTGCCTCTTCAAACACACCCGATGCCAAACTAGGCACCTCAGAGGTCAACTCAAAAACACCATCTTTCATAATGCGAATATGTTTGAGAAGCGCGATAAGCGCGTCCGGCGTTACTTTTTTAGAAATAAAAATACGCAAATTCCGATTTTGTTTTTCCATACAAATAGGATAGCTACGTGCAGGTGCGCGCAGATTATTCGCAGGAATAATTCGCCCCTTTGTGTCGAAATATATAGTCAGCCGCATTTAATATCCCTGTTTATCCAGATAACAGTTACGCCCAACAGAACCGTTTTGGCCGGCATGATTCAGCCACCCAAAAATTCTGAACAAATTGCATTGTCTCAGAAAAAGGTTAGAAAACCGTTTACAAGGCATATTTTTTTATGAAAAACGCTGTTTTTTGCCATAATCCGCAGGTTACAATAGGGTCTGAGCGCAAAAAAAAGGGAAAAATAGCGTAATGAGTGCCGATAAACCTAAATCTGATGCTGATCAGGGGGGCATAAAGCCGATAGCTATCGAAAAAGATTTTCAGATGAGAATCGATAAAGATGGGCAATGGTTCCATGAAGGTGGCCAGATCAAGCGCCCTGCATTGGTGGCATTGTTCAGCTCTGTTTTATCCTGTGATGATGAAGGGCAACATTGGCTACGCACGCCAGTAGAGTTTGGCAAGATAGAGGTCGAAGATGCCGCCTTTGTGATTACCAAAGCCGAAATAGAAGGTAAGGGAAGCGCCGCCTCTATCACCCTGACCGATAATATAGAGCGCAGCTATCTGTTATCTGAGGCGCACAAGCTGGTGTTTCGGCCCTGCCCGATAGCCCCGCATCCGTTGCAACCCTATCTGGAATTGCCAAAAGGTGTGTCTGCAAAGTTGAGCCGCCCTGTTTATTACCAGCTAGCGACCCATATTGCAGAAGGGGATGGGGCTGGTTTGTGGTCGGCTGGAACCTATTTTCCCTTTCCAGTCGCAGAAGAGCAGGGGTGATGATAACAAAACAGAATATAGCCAGCCTTGTTTCCGAGGCCCCGCAACCTTTTGACGGGGTGCGCCCTGCTTATTTAGAGGATGCGCCCGCACGTCCGGCTTCGGTGCTGATGTTATTTGCCGAAGGACAGCAGGGGCTGGAAATTTTGCTGACCAAACGTGCCCAGCATTTACGCATCCATGCCGGTCAGGTCAGTTTTCCAGGTGGCAAGCCAGAAGCAAATGATGATAGCCCGGCACGCACCGCCTTGCGCGAAGCTGAAGAAGAAACAGGCTTGCTGGCCGAGCTTGTAACCATTCAAGGCTATTTGCCGCCGGTTCTGACGAATACAAATTATATGGTGGATTTAACAATCGGCTTTTGTAGCCAGCCCGTGGCGGTGGTGGATAAATTGTTGCGACCTGCCCCTGAAGAGGTAGAAGATGCGTGGTTTCAGCCAGCTTATCCGCTGGTCCAGCTAGAGCAGTTTGAACAGCGCTCGCTGATTCGTGACGGCCAAACCAGACACTATTGGCAGGTAAAGGATAGCGAGCCAATGATTTGGGGCGCCACAGCCGCTATGTTGCGACAATTGGCGATTTTGCTGGCCCAAAAATAATTGGCCCAAAAATAAATAGAAATCGTCAAAAATAGACGAGAAACAGACCAGAAACAGAAGTTAGAAACAAACAGGGTAACCGCATGAAAATAGGAGGCAGCTTATGCAAAAATATCTGATAATTGCGATAGCGATACTGGCTGGGTTGCTGGTACTGCTGTTGCTAACAAAATTGGCGGGACGTCATATGCGCGGCGAATCGGTTATGCCCTATAGATATGTGATAGCGGGCGCGGTAACCATTGCGGTAATGCTGGCAGGCGGCCTGTTGCTGGAAACAGGGTCAGGTAGCCCGTCAATGCGCTATCAGCCGGCACAGATTGTGGATGGCAAAATCCAGCCTGGTCAATTTAATGAACATTAAGCGGCTATAGAAGGCGCCGAATAGGGCGTGATATCATGACCTCTTCTATGACAGGGCAAGAAGCATTACTGGCTGAATTGCTGGCAGTTCCGCTGGTCGGGGCGATTTTTCAGCTGGCCCGCAATTGTGGCGGCGAGGCGCGTGTTGTTGGCGGGGCGGTTCGCGATATTTATCTGAACGCGGAAAAAGGCAAAAAAACAGCGAAAACTGACGCCGCAGCGGCATCAGATAGGCTCGCCTGGATAGCCCCGGATATTGATATGGCGGTTTCTGTGCCAATAGCCGTTTTTGCCGCAAAAGCCCGTCACTCTGGATTGGCGGTTTATGATACCGGGCTGGCGCATGGCACGGTGACACTCAGGGCAGATAACAGGCAAATCGAAGTCACGCAATTGCGGATAGATCATGATCAGGATGGGCGTCATGCCCGTATCGAAGCAACCCAGAGCTGGGAGCTGGATGCACAGCGGCGCGATTTTACCATGAATGCCCTCTATCTGGATGAGCAGGGTGTTGTATATGATCCGGTTGGCGGGCTGGCAGATATCACGGCACGGCAGTTGCGGTTTATTGGCACGGCTAGCGACAGGCTGGCAGAGGATTATCTGCGCTTGCTGCGCGGGCTGCGGTTTCGTGCTGAATATCCAGAATTATGGATAGAAGATAAAGATAGAGCCGTGATGCGGGTGGCCATAGGCGGCCTGGCGGGATTATCGGCAGAACGAATTACAGCCGAATTGCGAAAATTATGTGCCGCAGCTGGGGCAGAGGCCATGATTCTGGAAATGCAGGCATTATCCATCGATAGGGCGCTTTTTGATCAGGGCTTTATTCGCTCGCCCATGGAATGGGAAATCTTGAGCGATATCTGGCCCTATCTGGATTTTGTGGCACGCTTGGCTATGGTGTTTCCCAAGGGGCAATGTGCGGCTATCGCAACACGCCTGAAATGTAGTCGGCAAGAGATTAAACAGGCCAAACGCATAGATGCAAGTCGGCCGGAATCCTTGCTAGCCCTGCTAGGAACATCAGCATGGCAGCAGGCTGCCTATCACTTATCGCCAGAAGCTGTTTTTGCCTATGGCGAGGCGGTGCTAGCAGGCCTGTTCGCCCCAGACCAGAGCCGTCTGCGGCATATTGCCAGTTTTCAGTTGCCACACTGTCCTGTAAAGGGAGGAGATATAAAAAGCGCATTTGGGCTGGAAGGCCCGGATATCAGCCGCAAATTAACCGCAATCGAGGCAGAATGGGTGGCCAGCAATTTTACCCTGACAGCAAAAGAATTGCTCGGCGTGGGAAAGGATAAATGATGCAACATATCGACAGGCAGGGTCATCTGACTGGCACGCTAGCCCAGCGCAGCCTGGCAGCAGCGGACTGGTTTCAGCAGTTGCGAGATGTGATTTGTCAGAGCTTTGAGGCGATTGAGGCAGAGGCTGATGCTACTCAGCTTGGGTGCGATAGCGATATACCAGCCGGAAAATTTGAGCGCAAAAACTGGCAGCGCGATGGCGGCGGCGGCGGCCAGATATCGGTGATGAAAGGCCGGGTTTTTGAAAAGGTCGGGGTGAATATTTCTGTGGTGCATGGCGCATTTACAGAAGCGTTTCGCGCGCAAATCCCGGGTGCCGAGAGCGATGGGACATTTTGGGCTGGCGGGATTTCCCTGGTCGCGCACCCGCAAAACCCGTTTGTGCCAGCCGCGCATATGAATACACGTTTTGTGGTCACTTCCAAGGCATGGTTTGGCGGTGGCGGGGATCTTACCCCGATTATGCCTGCAGCTGAACAGGCAGATGCCTTTCATGCGGATCTACAGGCCTGTTGCGGGCGGCATGATCCGGAATATTATGAAAAATATAAAAAATGGTGTGATGAGTATTTTTACCTGAAACATCGGGACGAGCCACGCGGGGCTGGCGGCATTTTCTATGATTATCTGGAAAGTGGTGACTGGGATGCCGATTTTGCCTTTACCCGCGATGTTGGCGAAAGCTTTGGCAAAAGTTACAGCCAGATTGTGCGTAACACGATGATGAATAGCTGGAGTGAGGCAGATCGCCACCATCAGCTGGTACGTCGCGGGCGCTATGTCGAATTTAACCTGTTATATGATAGAGGCACTCTGTTCGGGTTAAAGACAGGTGGCAATATTGAGGCAATTTTGATGAGTTTGCCCCCCGAAGTCAGGTGGCCATAAGCCCTGGCTACGGGTAAGACAATCTGTCACATCTTTCCAGATAGAAAAAAACCATAAAAAACGGTATTTTTTAGGGTGTGGCCCTGTAGGCTTTTATCTCAAACTTTGCTATGACTATGTCCGTTACTTTCAGCACTCCGGTTTCGCAACGATCCGGCGCCATTGTTGGAAGGGAAGAGGGGAAAAATGGCTAAATCTAAATCGACAACAAACGGTACATCTGCGCCTGAAGAACAAAAATCGCGCAGAGATTTTATCGTTGTAGCTTCTTATGCGATGGGCGCGGTTGGCGCTGGGGCTTTTGTATGGCCGCTCGTTGACCAGATGAACCCGGCTGCAGATACGCTGGCGTTGGCTTCTATTGAAGTGGATGTCTCAAAAATCGCCGAAGGGCAGTCAATCACATTAAAGTGGCGCGGAAAGCCCATCTTTATTCGTCATCGCACAAAATCAGAAATCGCTGAGGCTGAACAGGTTGTATCTGCTGATTTGCGGGATCCTGAAGAGGATACAGTGCGCGTGCAAAAGCCGGAATATCTGGTGGTGCTGGGCGTATGTACGCATCTGGGCTGTGTGCCACTTGGCCAGAAGGTTGGCGAGGTGCGCGGTGAATATGATGGCTGGTTCTGTCCATGTCATGGCTCACACTATGATTCGTCCGGGCGGATTCGCAAAGGGCCTGCACCGACCAATCTGGAAGTGCCCCCTTACACATTCCTGTCTGATCAGGTTATCCGTATCGGTTAAGGACGCTGTTTGTTGGTGTCAGGCTAATTTGGCCCTGGCGCAAAGCTAAAAAAGAGGAAGTATCAGGTTATGTCTGAAAAACAATTCTCAAATCCGGCGGTAAGATGGATTGACCATCGACTGCCAATTTTCTCATTCCTCAATCATGAGGCAAATGAATATCCAACGCCAAAGAACCTGAATTATTTTTGGAATTTTGGCTCGCTTGCTGGCATCTCGCTAGTGGTGATGATCATTACAGGTATCGCCCTGTCGATGAGCTACACCGCGCATGTCGATTATGCGTTTGAATCTGTCGAACGTATCATGCGCGATGTAAATCACGGCTGGCTGCTGCGCTATATTCATATGAACGGTGCCAGCTTCTTTTTCATTGTGGTGTTTATCCATATCTTTAGAGGGCTATATTATGGCTCTTATAAAGCGCCGCGTGAATTGCTGTGGATTCTGGGTGTCGTTATTTTGCTATTGATGATGGCGACAGCCTTTATGGGTTATGTTCTGCCATGGGGCCAGATGTCCTTTTGGGGCGCGACGGTAATCACCAATTTGTTCTCGGCTATCCCGGGTGTAGGGGAAGCGATTGTGACCTGGCTATGGGGTGGTTTTTCGGTAGATAACCCAACCCTGAACCGTTTCTTCTCGCTGCATTTCCTGTTGCCATTCGTGATTGTTGGTGTGGTGGTTTTGCACCTGGTTGCCTTGCACCGTTTTGGGTCAAACAACCCGCTGGGTATTGATACCAAAGGCCCGCAGGATACCTTGCCATTCCATCCTTATTACACCATCAAGGATTTCTTTGGCCTGTCTGTATTCCTAACTTTCTTTGCGGCGGCGGTATTCTTCTTCCCGAATTTCATGGGGCATCCAGATAACTATATTCCGGCAAATGCCTTGCAAACCCCGGCGCATATCGTGCCTGAATGGTATTTCCTGCCTTTCTATGCGATTCTGCGGGCGGTTCCAGACAAGCTAGGCGGCGTGTTAGCCATGTTTGGGGCTATCGCGGTTCTGTTTATCCTGCCATGGCTGGACAGATCGCCTGTACGTTCGGGTCGCTTCCGTCCGGTATTTAAAATCTTCTTCTGGCTGTTGCTGGCGGATTGTGTATTGCTCGGCTATATCGGGGCGATGCCAGCAGAAGGCTTGTATGTGCTGGTGGGTCGTTTGGCTACGGTTTGGTACTTCCTGCACTTCCTGGTCATTCTGCCAGTATTGTCAGTAATTGAAACACCGCGTCCACTGCCACAATCCATATCCAAACCCATATTTAGCGGGGTGGGCGGTATGGCAGGGGCAGCTGCTGCACCAAAGGAGAAAGTGTAATGAAAAAGCTTCTTTGTGTAATTGCTGCCTGTTTGTTTGCCGCACCTGTATGGGCGGCTGGTAGTGGTGGCGTATTAAAGCAGGCTGAATGGTCATTTGATGGGCCATTAGGCACCTTTGACAAAGCCTCTATGCAGCGTGGTTTTCAGGCTTACCGCGAGGTATGTTCAGGATGTCATTCGCTGGATTATATCGCGTTCCGTAACCTGGCAGATTTGGGCTATAACGCGGATGAGATCAAGGCTATTGCTGCGGAATATGAGGTAGAGGACGGCCCGAATGATGAGGGTGAAATGTTCATGCGTACGGCTGTGCCTGCGGATCATTTCCCAGCTCCTTATCCAAATGAAAATGCAGCACGTGCGGCCAATAACGGGGCCTATCCGCTGGATCTGTCTCTGATATTCAAGGCACGTCCCAATGGGGCAGATTATCTGTATAGCCTGTTGACCTCTTATGAAGAGGCACCAGCCGATGTAGCTGTTCCTGAGGGCATGTATTATAATGCTGCCTATTCAGGGCATCTGATCGCCATGCCTCAGCCACTTTATGGGGATGATGTGACCTATGCAGATGGGGCAGATAGCTCTGTAGATGCGATCTCCAAGGATTTGGTGAATTTCCTGGCCTGGACCGCAGAGCCAGCAATGGAAACCCGCAAGCGTACAGGGGTTGCGGTGTTGATATTCCTGGTATTGCTGAGCGGCCTGTCTTATGGCGCGATGCGCTTTATCTGGGCAGATGTGAAAAAATAATCACCTATAAAATCTTTCCTATCATGAAAGCCGGATGTTTACGCATCCGGCTTTTTTATGTCAAAAATTAGATAAATACGCTGACAGGTGGCAGGGACGCAGATAAATTTACCCTTGTTAAAGCCGACAGATCGACCGATACCATTACGGATTTTAACCGCTCGGAAGGGGATAAAATCCTTTATGGCCATGTTAC
>JBMHCK010000195.1:0-4179 GCA_049889955.1 Puniceispirillaceae bacterium (SeqCode) | reverse complement strand
AGGCCCGGTACGCCATGCACCCGCAAGCGGCTATCCACGACAGCTTGCTTATCGCTGCCCATTTTAGCGGTGCCAACAGGGTGAAAAATGGTGGTGCTGATATCGCCAGCCTTTTTTGCCAGATCTTCACTGCTTTCAAATTCAGCACCAGGCAGAAATTCTTCGGTAACAAACGGGGAAAGCGCAGTTTGCGAGACGATATTTCTGGTGATTCTAATGGATTGGGCGGCAATTTCGCGATCCTGTTCATCGGCCAGATAATTTGGCGCAATATGCGGGCTGTCAAACGGGCTGGCTGAGCGCAGGCTGACACACCCGCGCGAATGCGGGCGCAAATTACATACCGAGGCCGTAAAGGCAGGAAAAGAATGCAAGGGCTGGCCAAACGCATCCAGCGATAAGGGTTGAACATGATATTGCAAATCAGGCGTTTCCAGCCGGTTATCCGATTTAACAAAGGCGCCAAGCTGGCTAGGTGCCATCGACATTGGCCCCGAGCGTTTAAACAGATATTCCAGGGCAATCCGCATCTTGCCGCCTAGCGTGTTGGCTGTGCTGTTCAAGGTGGTGATATCCCTGACCTTGTAGATGGTGCGGATTTGCAAATGATCTTGCAGATTACCGCCCACACCGGCCAGCGCGCGACGCACCTCTATGCCATGTGATTTTAGCGCCGCCTCCGGGCCAATGCCGGACAGCTGCAGCAGGTGCGGTGTACCGATAGCCCCACTGCACAAAATAACTTCTTTATCTGCGTGAACGATGCCGCGCTGATTATGATGGAAAAAGGCCAGCCCGGTAACCTTGCGGCCGGTAAAGGCCAGCGTCTCTGCTTGCGCCCCTGTCAGAATGGTTAGGTTCTTCCGTGATTTTACCGGTTTTAAAAAGGCAGTCGCGCTGCTCCATCTCCAGCCCTTGCGCTGATTAACATGAAAATAACCGACCCCTTCATTATTGCCACGGTTAAAATCTTTGGTTTCCGGGATGCCTGCCTGGATACAGGCTTTTTTGAAATAATCCAGAATTTCCCAGGACAGGCGTTGTTCTTCTACCCGCCATTCACCGCCGCTGCCATGCATCTCATCGCCGCCAGCAAAATAATCTTCTGACTTTTTGAAATAGGGCAAAACGTCATCCCAGCTCCAGCCCGCATTGCCCAATTGTGTCCAGTGATCATAATCGCGGGCCTGGCCGCGCATATAAATCATTCCATTGATAGACGAACAGCCGCCGAGAATGCGGCCACGCGGGTAATTCAGCGCGCGCCCATTTAATCCATCCGCAGGGGCGGTCTTAAACCCCCAATCGGTGCGCGGATTCCCCATACAATACAAATAGCCTACCGGAATTTTTGTCCAGATATAATTATCAGAACCGCCCGCCTCTAGTAACAGGACACGATTGCGCGGATCAGCGGACAGGCGGTTTGCCAGCGCACATCCAGCGGTGCCGGCACCAACAATCACATAGTCAAAATGGCCGTAATCTTCGCGCTGTTCCATAATCCTACTGCTCTTCTGTTTAATTTTTATCTGCTGTTATTCTGTTTCGGCTGCGCTGCGGTGGCCAGATTTTCCAGATGCCGGTAGATTTCAGTATGATCCGGGTCCCCGCCCAATTCTATCAATGCCTGTTTCAAATAATCTGCCAAGGGTTGGTTCAGAGGCAAGGTAAACCCATTTTGGGTAATTATATCACTGGCGATAGCAACATCTTTGGCCATCAAATTCAAGGCAAAGCCAGAATCATATGTCTTTGGGATAACAAATTTATCTATTTTGACTTCTGTTGTATTGTTGCGGCCAGTAGACCCATTGATAATCTGCTGAAAGGCGTGCGGGGTAATGCCGAATTTTTGTGCGGTCGCCAGCGCCTGAAAACTGCTAACAAGGCCGGCTGCAGAAACATAATTATTAAGGGCTTTCATGGCATAGCCCGCCCCGCCAGGCCCGATATGCGCAGCTGTACCCATCAGATTTAAATACGGGGCGGCATGGCCAAAATCAGCAGCGCTGCCGCCAGCCATAATCATCAGCTGGCCTTTATCCGCTTTGGCAACACCTCCCGATACAGGTGCGTCCAGCGCGCGGCGTCCGCTAGGGGCCAGCAATTGGTCTAGCTGGGCGCTGGTATCTGGATGGCAGGACGACATATCCACAAACAGCGCATTGCTGCCAGCCTCCAGCAAGTGGCTGATTACCTTTAAAACAACGGCGCCATCTGGAAGCATGGTGAAGATAAGCTCGCAGCTTGCAATATCTGATAGGGTGTCTGCGCGCTGAACAGGGCTGTCATCCGGCATCTGCCAGTTTGGGTCAAAGCCGATAAGCTGGCGTGCCTTTGGCGCCAGATGTGGGGCCATAACCCGGCCCATTTTGCCAAGCCCAATAAATCCTATTTTCATAAATCCACCTGATTTTGCGCCATGATTGTGATGCTGTGCGATAATAGCTATTATCCGGTAATCTCGACCGGTCACCTTATCGAGCCACCCTAGTATATTGGCGAGGGAAGTTAGAGCCTGTCATCATAATTTTTTTAAAAACATACGAAAAACACCCTCTTAACCCTTGCTACATGTCTGGTAGGTATGCTAAACAGCCGAACAGTTTTCCGCGCTTTTGCCCTTACCGTTGTCAGGGAGTATGCAAAGCGCGGCGTTATCGTATGGTCTGCGCCCGTTTTTTGCACTTGAAAAGGTTTGGGATTTATGGCTAAAGTGTCGCCCGCACAGTTTGTCCGTCAGGTAAGGCAAGAGATTTCACGCATTTCGTGGGCGAATCGGCGTGATACCGGTCTGGCAACCTTGACTGTTTTTATTATGGCTACGATCGCGGCGGTATTTTTTCTGCTGGTTGATCTTGTGCTTTCGAACGTGGTTCAGTTTGTTCTCGGTCTTGGGTCGTAAGAGAGCAGGTCTGAACTTTTGGTTTTTTTGAGGATGGCTTAAGTTATGGCGAAGCGCTGGTATGTAGTCCATGTCTTTTCAGGGTCTGAGAAGAAAATGGCGCAGTCTATTGTCGAACAGGCTGCCAGTCATGGACTCGATGACCAAATCGAAGAGGTCATGGTACCCACCGAAGAGGTTGTTGAAGTGCGTCGTGGCGCGAAAGTGCAGTCAGAGCGCAAATTCTTTCCCGGGTATATTCTGGTCAAAATGGAATTGTCGGACGCGGCATGGTCACTGGTGCAAAACCAGTCCCGCGTTACAGGATTTCTGGGCGGCAAGGGCAAGCCGGTTCCCATCACCGCAGCTGAGGCAGAGCGTCTGATCAAACAAATGGATGAGGGTGTCGAGCGTCCGCGCAGCACCATCACCTTTGACATCGGCGAAGAGGTGCGGGTCACCGAAGGTCCATTTGAAAGCTTTAATGGTGTTGTTGAAGAGGCTGATGACGAAAAAGAACGCCTGAAGGTAGCGGTGTCTATCTTCGGCCGGGCCACCCCGGTTGAGCTGGAATATAGTCAGGTTGAAAAAACAGGGTAATCAAACCGCGACGCCGCGATGAAGGCGCGCATAAAAGAGTGCAATTAGTCAGAAATGACGGGCAAGAAGGGTTTAAGAAAATGGCAAAGAAAATCGAAGGCTATTTAAAGCTGAATATTCCAGCAGGCGGTGCAAACCCGTCGCCACCAGTTGGGCCTGCCCTTGGTCAGCGCGGTGTGAATATCATGGAATTCTGTAAAGCGTTTAACGCCTCAACAGAAAGCCTGGAAAAGAATATGCCAGTGCCAGTTGTTATCACTATTTATCAGGACAAGTCCTTTACCTTTACCACCAAGACAGCTCCGGTTAGCTATTTTCTGAAAAAAGCTGCTGGTCTGCCGAAAGGTGGCCAAGAGCCAGGGCGTTCAGTTGCTGGCAAGGTAACACTCTCGCAGGTGCGCGAAATCGCAGAACAGAAAATGAAAGACCTGAACGCAGTTGATATGGATGGCGCGGTTGCCATGATCAGCGGTTCAGCACGGGCCATGGGCCTTGAAGTTGTGGAGGGCTAAAATGGCCAAGATGAACAAAAGAATGCAGGCAGCAACAGCTAACCTTGACCGCAACATTAACTATTCAGTAGCCGATGCGGCAAAGCTGGTAAAAGATGGTGCAACCTCAAAGTTTGATGAAACTATCGAGCTGGCAATCAATCTGGGTGTTGACCCACGTCACGCTGACCAGATGGTGCG
>JBMHCK010000194.1:0-17667 GCA_049889955.1 Puniceispirillaceae bacterium (SeqCode) | reverse complement strand
GGTCAGCGGATTTACGATAAACCCGGCACCGCGAAGCCATTCTAAAAACCCGAAATGGGTATCACTGACAGGGGCAGATAATGCGCCTGCCGCATAGGCAAAAAACCGTAAATTACGGCTGGCGGTAATTTGGGCATCTTTTTGCCGCAACGCCCCGGCCGCGGCATTGCGCGGATTGGCGAATATCTTTGCGCCCTGTTGTTCCTGCTGGCTGTTCAGGGCGTCAAAGTCACTGCGCCCCATATAAACCTCGCCGCGTACTTCGAAAATATCCGGTATATCGCCAGACAGCTCTGCAGGGATTTCTGTAATGGTGCGAACATTGGCTGTCACATCCTCGCCAATCGTGCCATCCCCCCTGGTTGCGGCATGCACCAGATGCCCCCCTTCATAGCGCAGAGACAGCGACAGCCCGTCAATTTTTGGCTCGGCAGTCATTTCAATTTCTGTTCCTTCTGCCAGAGACAGAAACCGGCGAATGCGAGCGGTAAAATCATGTAAATCTGCGTCATCAAATGCGTTGCCAAGAGACAGCATAGGCAATGCGTGGGTGATTTTGGCAAATTGACTGCTGGCCTCAACCCCAACCCGCCGCGACGGGCTATTTGCGCGGATAAGGGATGGAAAGGCGGTTTCCATTTCCCTGTTCAGCTGGATCAGCGCATCATATTCCGCATCGCTAATCTCTGGCTGAACCTCTTCATCTGCGGCATGATAGCGGGCATCATGATAGGCAATAATATCGGCTAGCTGCACTAATAATGCGCGGGCTTCGGTGTCTGAAAGCTGGTCCAGCGGGTGGTTTGGGCGAAGCTCTTTTGCAGATAGGCTCATCAAGCAGGTTCCAGCAGATTGAGTGCAGCAGCGCGTGCTTCTGCAGTAATTTCATCACCAGACAGCATCCGGGCCACCTCTTCTATACGGGCCTCATCATCCAGAACAAAGGTGTCGCTGATAATGGTTTGGTCGCTAGCATGTTTGGCGATTTTCAGGTGATGTTTGCCTTTGCCCGCCACTTGCGGTGAATGGGTGATAACCAGGGTCTGTGTTTGCTCTCCCAGCCGGGCCAACCGCGTGCCAACCGCGGCGGCAACCGCGCCACCAACCCCTGAATCCACCTCATCAAAGATCAGGGTTTTCGGGCTTTCATTTCTCGCCAGCACCACTTTCAGGGCCAGCAAAAAACGGGCAAGTTCCCCGCCAGAGGCAATTTTATCAATTGCGCCCATTTCCATGCCGGGGTTTGTACTGGCCAGAAATCGTACCCGGTCCCAGCCAAGAGCGCCCCATTTTTCTGGCTCGCTTTGTGAAATCATGGTTTTGAATTGCGCGGCTTCCAGCTTTAGTGGCGGTAATTCTGCCATCACCTGCTGGTCAATCTCAGTTGCTATCATACGGCGCTTATCCGATAGCTCGCCTGCCTTTTCTTGATAGGCGGTTTTGGCTTTTTCTGCCGCTGCTGCCAGCCCTGCGAGCTGACCAGATTGATCATCCAGCGCCGCTAGCTGGCTGGCCAGGCGTGCATGTAACTCTGGCAATTCACCAACTTCAAGGCGGTGTTTGCGGGCAATGGTTCGCAAGCTATGTAACCTGTCTTCAATAAAGGCCAGCCTTTCAGGATCGCCGTCCAGCTGGTCACCAGCCTGGCTAATCTGGGCTTCGGCTTCATTTAACTCGGCGATAGCCCGCTCCAAAGCGGCAATCGCTTCTTCCAGCAAGCCGCCCGCAACCTCGCTCTGTCGCTCTAGCAGGGATTGCGCGCGCCCGGCCGCAGATATAACCCCATCTTCACTGGCAAGGGCTGTATGGGCATGTTGCAGGGCTTCGGCAATGCGGGCTGCATGGGCATGGCGGGTACGCTCTTCTGCCAGCCGGTCTTCTTCGTCTGCTTCTGCGGCCAGCTTGTCCAATTGCTCTACCGCATCCCGCAGCCATTCTTCTTCTTCACGGGCTTTGGCTTGCGCTTCCTGACAGGCGAGCAGGGCCTTTTGGCTAGCCTGCATTTCCTGCCAGCAATGTTGTACCTGTGCCAGCAAGTCAGGTGCGATACCGGCTCTGTCTAACAGCCTTTGATGGGTGTTCACATCCAACAGGCCGCGCCCTTCAAATTGGCCCTGAATTTCCACCAGCATATCGCCGCATTGCCGTAGCAGATTTACCGAAACAGGCTGGTCATTAATATGGGCAGGGGATTTGCCATCAGCGCGTAACTGGCGGCGCAGAATAATTTGCGCGCTGGTGTCCATGCCAGCCTCTTCCAGCACCTGCCAGACAGGATGATCAGGCGCTACATCAAAGGCTGCGGTTACGCTAGCCCGGTCTGCCCCTTCACGGATAAGGCCAAAATCGGCGCGGCTACCAAGGGCTAGGCCCAGCGCGTCCAGCAGGATGGATTTGCCTGCACCAGTCTCACCTGTCAGCACACTTAACCCGGCGGCAAATTCCAGGTCGAGAGACTGGATTAAAACGATATTCCTAATGCTTAAATGGACAAGCATGTGCCACGCTAATTAAAATAGGGACAGGGCACGATCAGCAAGAGATTCGATGATCCCCTGCGGACCTGAGCGAGATGGATTATCTACCACCTCTATCAGCCTCTTTGTCCAGATTGATTCAGGATAATTATATTCGGCAACTTGCAAGACGCGCATCGCTTCTTCTGTCAGGCTAAGAGACAGATAGGCTTCTCCCATCCGATAGAGGGCCTCTGGAACCTGATTAGTGCGGTCATAATCGCGCAAGACAATCGCAAACCGTTTGATAGCTGCAGAATAATGCCCCTGATTAAGGTAGAAACGCGCGACGGCCATTTCCTTGCCAGCCAGATGCGAGCGGGCAAGATCAGCCTTTAGCTGGGCATCACGCGCATAGGCGCCATCTGGATAGCGACGCAGCAAATCTTCAAAAGCATTCAACGCCTTATAGGTCATATCAGCGTCACGCTCGACATCCACTATTTGCTCGTAATAGGATAATGCCTTTAAATAATAGGCATATTCGGTTAGCGGGTCTGCTGGATATAATTCTATAAATCTGTCCAGGCTGGCTTCGGCTTGCGTGTACTGGTTAGACTGATAAAATGACCATGCTGCCATCATTTGGGCACGAACTGCCCAGATAGAATAAGGGTGCTGGCGTTCTACCTCTTCAAATTTCGGTGCTGCCAAATCCACATCCCCGGCAAGGGCGGTGTTCAGCGCATCATTATATAGCGTATCTACCGGCTCTTCTGCCTGGACATTTAAATCGGCATCATCAGAACTGCTACAGCCAGCCAGCATGAGGGTCAGCGCCCCTAGCGCGCTAATGATATAAAGCTTGCGTCTGGTGGGTCTGTTTTCTGATAGGGGGTGAGATAAAAGGTCAGATTTTGGCATCAGCACAATATATCCGTCTGTAAAAAGATCAGGGCCAGGTCACCTGGACCGGCAGCCTTGGTGAATAGGGTTTTCACGCCCTACAATAACGGTTCAAGCCGAAACTGCAAAGAAGAAGATTACCGAAAGCAACGGCAATATGGAGAAAACTGTTATACAGGGGGTTAGCTATGCGCCGCTACAGCGGTTTCAGGGTAGGCCCATTGTCCCTGAGCTGTACCAGAGGCGGCGTCTTCAATGGAAAAGGCATCTGGCGTATTCATCAGGGTTTTCAGCAGCATGGTACTCAAAGCATGGCCAGGCTTGCTGGTGGTAAGCCGGGCTTTCACCGCCATGCCCAGCAAGAATAAATCGCCCAGGCAATCTAGCGTTTTATGCCGCACAAATTCATCTGTACAGCGCAATCCGCCTTCATTCAGGACTGTACCATTATGCACAACCAGCGCATTATCCAGCGAGCCACCACGGGCAAGCCCGGAATTCCGCATCGCTTCGACATCTTTTAACATGCAAAAGGTACGCGCATTAGCCAGCTCATTAAAAAAGGCCTGCGAGGTATTTTTATATGAAATAGACTGCGTGCCTATCAGCTGATCATCAAACTGGATGCTGACATCCATTTCCAGGCTATCGGCTGGCGATAATTTCGCAACCACGCCATTGCCCATATCAACTTCAACCTCTTTCAGGATGGTAATAACCCGTCGCGCTACATCCTGTTGCGCGATCCCGGCATTTTCCAGTAATTTGAAAATAGGGGTTGCGCTACCATCCAGGATAGGCATTTCCGGCCCATCAATTTCGATAAGCACATTATCGATACCCATCCCATGAAACGCGGCCATGAAATGTTCAATGGTATTTACCCCAACCCCATCTTTGTTTTCGATACGGGTGCATAATTTATGCGGTACGGCATGCTCTATGGTTGCTGGAATAATCGCGTCACATCCGGTAACATCACTACGCTGAAATACAATGCCATGCCCGGCAGGGGCAGGGTGTAAAACCACCTCAATGAAGCGGCCAGAATGAACGCCAATCCCGCCTATCTCTACGGGTTGGGACAGCGTATGTTGCCAGCCATTAGATGGGGCTTCCTGGGCGGTCATAGGGTGTGTTGTTTGTGCGTTCATATTGGCTTACCGAAAAATCTCTGAAAACAACCTAAAAAGACAGGGGCGTAAAGACAAATCACATTTAGTTACGAATTGTTGTAATTGAAAAAAAACTGGTTTTTATTTTTTAAAAAGCCCGCCTGACCATGCCAGGCGAGCTTTTTGTGTTTGTTTCTTCGTAACATTTTACCTGTTAATTTGCCTGCCGCCGCAAGAATGCCGGAATATCGAGATCATCATCCTCGCTATCCTCTTCTTTGGTAACCGGATCTACTGGCAGGCTGGTCTGCACCAAATCTGCTTTTGGTAAATCCATAATTGCCGGCTCATCAATGGTTGGCAGAGTCAAATTACTACGGCTCAGTTGCGGCTCTTCTTTTGTCATGCCAGCATCCGGGCGTTCGGCTACGCTGTCTGTTTTGCTGGCCCATAGCCCTGAAATCCGGTTGATAAGAGAGCTGCGCTGTGTCTCTTCTGGTACCGGTTCCGTACGGGACAATTCTTCATCCAGACCTACATCACGCGGGGCATCTGGCACAAATAACGGCCGGCGTATAATGGTTGCCTGCTCGTGCGAAGCTGCTTGTGATGATGCGCTTGCTGCTTCTGAATTTGCCTCTGGCTGTTCTGCCTGGTTTGCGGTTTCCTGTGCCTCAGCGGCTTCTTGGGCCATTTTATGATCGCTTGCCACAGCAGAATTTACAGCCGCTTCGATATCCAGCTGTTCTTCTGGCTGAATCTCTGTTGTCTCCATCAATGGCATTTTAGCTGCGACAGGGTTTTCTGCGGACAGGGTTTCTGTTTGGGATGGCGCTGCTTCTTCTTTTGAAACGGCTTCATCCGCATCTGAGCCCGCAGATACCGCTTCGGCTAAATTGTCTGTTGCCGTTGTTGGTACAGGTGAGGCGGTAACAGGTGCAGAGGTAGCATCAACACGCATTTGCGGCTGGGCTGCTACAGGTGATGCCGGTGCTGCCGGTGTTTGCAAAGCCGGTTGCGCTGGCATCGTTACATGCTCGTTGATAAAGGGCAGCGGGCTGGTCTGTTCCATAGACTCTATGCCGGTTGCCACAACAGAAACGCGCATTACGCCTTCCAACTTTTCATCAAAGGCAGAACCAAAGATAATCACCGCATCCGGATCAACTTCACTGCGGATACGATTGGCGGCTTCATCTACTTCAAACAGCGTCATATCCATGCCGCCAGTGATATTAATAAGGACCGCCTTTGCCCCTTTCATAGAGGTGTCATCTAGCAACGGATTATTGATAGCCGCTTCGGCAGCTTCAATGGCGCGGGTCTCGCCAGAGGCTTCCCCTGTTCCCATCATCGCCTTGCCCATTTCAGACATAACCGCCCGGATATCGGCAAAATCCAGATTGATAAGGCCAGGCTTGATCATCAAATCAGTTACCCCGCACACGCCCTGATGCAGAACCGCATCGGCCATGTGAAACGTATCGGCAAGGGTGGTACGCTCATTTGCCATTCGGAACAGATTTTGATTAGGGATAACGATGAGCGTATCCACATAGGCTTGCAGGGCCTGAATACCTTCATCTGCCTGTTCCATCCGGCGCTTGCCTTCAAAATCAAATGGTTTGGTGACAACACCAACGGTCAGAATGCCGCGCTCTCTGGCGGCTTTTGCGATCACCGGAGCGGCCCCTGTGCCAGTGCCGCCGCCCATGCCTGCGGTGATGAATACCATATTGGAATCGGCCAGCTCTGCCATGACATCATCAAGGCTCTCCTCGGCTGCTTTGCGGCCCATTTCAGGCTTGGAACCTGCACCAAGACCGCCGGTTAGGCTGGTGCCAAGCTGTAATTTGCGGCTAGCCATTGAATGGGCCAGAGACTGACCATCTGTATTGGCAACCAGAAAATCAACACCTTCAAGATTGGCATCGATCATGTTGTTAACAGCATTACAGCCTGCCCCGCCAACACCAACAACGGTGATACGCGGACGCAATTCCTGCATGGTTTGTGGGACTGTGAGGTTGATAGTCATGTTAATCTCCCTTGTTTATTGGAGGTTGAAATCGCGCTGTCAGCCCGTGCAGCGTGAAGAGGTGCTGTCTGCGTGCGATGCAAGGCAGCTGGTTGATAGGTGAAAAGGGTTAACATATGGGCTCCTTAAATTAATTCTTCTTAACGCACTAAAAACACTACAAATTCTGCTTAAACCAAAGTTGCAACCTGGCCAGTAAACCGGTTCCCGAATAGCGAGTTGTCGGGTCTTCGCCGCGGGTTTCTTCCAGCCTTTGAACAAACATGGCCATGCCGATCGCCGCCGCAAATGACCCGCCAGAGATTTGGCTGTCATGGGCAAACAGGGTTTGCGGAACCTTTACCGCAACCGGTTTGCCCCAATAGCCAGAGACGAAATCCTGTAGGCCAGTTAGTTGGCTAGCACCGCCCGTCATGGTCAGATTAAATGCGGCCGCGGGGCGCATGCCTGCCTCTTTCAGTTGCTGGTCAATCATCTCCAATATTTCTTCCAGCCGGGTGCGAATAATATCGTTTAGAAAAGCACGCTCGATGGTCTGCCCAGAGCTGAGCGTCAGCATATCCCGGTCATGCAGGCTCTTTGAGAGGACAAAATTATCCCCGCTTGCTGGAAAGGCAGCCTGACCCAGCGCCAGATTGCTTGCCATTGCGGGCAAGACTGACCCTTCGACCGCCTTTAGCCGTTCTGCATCATTGGTTGGAATAGACAGCATTTTTGCAATGTCGCGCGTAATATTCTGGCCGCCCATCTTGATACTGCCAACATGGCACAGCTTGTCCTCGCTATAGATCGCAAAAGAGGTGGTTCCACCGCCAAAATCTATGATCATTGTGCCTAGCTCGCGTTCATCTTCAGATAGACAGGCCAGACCTGCCGCTGCCGCGCTATGATAGACATGGCCGGATTTCAGATGGTTTTGCTGTACCGCCTCGCAAAAATTATTATAGCTGGCCTGAGCCATCATCAGATCATGATAGGCCACTCCCAGCCGGTCGCCGGTCATGCTTAGCGGATTATCTATCTGGCCCAGCCCATCTATCAGATATTCACGGGTCTGACGCTGACACACAATAAAACCGGGCAGGCCAGCATGGTCCTGTTGTTTTTCCGCTAGCCGGCGAATATCGCGTCTTCCTATCACCTGATTGTTCAGTGTAATTTCTGCTAATTGTTCTGCCAGACGGGGCTGCCCTGCGGGGGTAACGATATGAATGGTATCAATGGTGATACCAGCATTGCTTTCGGCAGATTCAACAACCCGCCCCAAGGTGGTGCTGAAGCGTGCCATATCCGAAATTTCGCCTTGCCGAATGCCTTCGGCAGCGTGAATAGCCTGACCTAGCAAGGTTGGCATGCCATCTGTGCCAGTCTCGGCAATGAGACAGGCAAAGCGAGACGAGCCCAGATCAATGACGGCAAATGGAGATTTATTTGCTTTATAACGCGGCGCCATCAGGTTTTCCTCCCTTTGCCACGAATAGGAATATTTGGCTCGACGATAAGCTGGCCTGGCACACGCAAATCAATTGCCGCAAGGTCGCGCTCGGTAATCGCGGTTTCCTGTTCCAGCTTGGCAAGCCTGGACCATGCCAGCACCGGATCGCGTTCTGGCAAGCGCACCGTTAGACCAGATCGCATATGAATATCCCAGCGCCGCTGTGAGACATATTGTACCGCCCACACATCCGCAAAGAGTTCTGGCTCCGAGCGCAGAATATCAATAATCAGAGAGACACGTTCGGCTGCCCCCGCTCCGGACGCCACCACCAGATGGTTGAAATCTGCTGGATTGGCCCCGGTAATAACCGTCCCGCCCGCATCGACCAGCTGATGGCCATTTGTGGTTTGTAGCAAGGCAACAGGCTGGCGTTCAGAAAGGCGAATTTCCAGCATATCTGGCAGGGTGCGGATAATCACCGCATCTTCAACCCAACCCAGCGTTAAAATATCTGACCGCAGGCTGGTTAAATCGATAGCCAGAATGGATTTCCCTTTCATCTGGTTAACGATTTCAACAATATCCTGTTTGCCGGTATGATTGCGGCCGGTAATTTTGATGGTGGTGGGTGTGAACCCTCTGGCAACAGCAAGGGCATGGAATTCGGTACGCAATAGATCTGCTTTTAAATAGCCTGCCAGCGCGCATACACCTGCCAGAATGCCAACAAAGCTGATAAGCCCAGCCTTGATAGATATTCTGGAGTTGCGCGGCGCAAAGATGGCGGGAAGGGCTAGTCGTCGCATTGGGCAATCTCCAGCAGATGATTAACTAATTCCTCGCCTGAAATACCGACATATGCAGCCTGTTCCGGCGTTAGCGACGTTGCGGTCATGCCTGGCTGTGTATTCATCTCCAGCATATAAAGCTGGTCTGCATCTTCATCCCACCGGTAATCAGCCCGTGCGACACCGCGGCAGCCCAATATCTGAAAGGCGCGCTCTGCCCATTCACAGGCCTGATAGGTCACATGTTCTGGAATATCGGCTGGCAGGACATGGTGAGAGCCGCCAGGTTTATATTTGGCGTCGAAATCATAGAAATGCTCGTCAACCATAATTTCTGTCACGCATAGGGCGCGGCCATCCAGCACAGATACGGTCAGCTCTTTGCCCGGAATATAGGCCTCTGCCATCAGATCGGTTTCTGCTGGCCACAGGCTGCGTTCAGGCGGGCTGTCTGTGTCTTTAACGATAACCACGCCAAAGCTGGAGCCGTCATTTCGCGGCTTGATAACATGTGCGCCGGTATAGTCGGCTGGATAGACATGACTATCCTGTTCAAGGGCAAGCAGGGGCGGCACCGCAATACCAACAGACGCAAAGATCAAACGCGAGCTAATCTTATCCATAGCCGTAGCAGAGGCCAGCACGCCGCTATGGGTATATGGAATATTCAGGATATTTAGCATCCCCTGAACTGAGCCATCCTCGCCAATCTGGCCATGCAAAGCGTTAAAGACACGATCTGGTTTGATATCCTCTAGCTTGGCAATAATATCGCGATCCAGCTCTACCTCGATAGCATCCCATCCAGCCAAGCGGGCAGCTTTACTGCAAAAGCTGGCCGAGACCCGGCTAACAGCGGCTTCAGATGTCCAGCCACCCATTAATACGGCAACTTTTCGGTCAAATGCTGGCATCCATGCCTCCCTTGCGTCCAACGCGGCGAATTTCCCAGCGCAAACGAATGCCGCTTTTTGCCTCTACCGCATCGCGCACATCTTCGCCTAGCTGTTCCAGATCACCTGCACAGGCTCCGCCCTTATTGATCAGGAAATTACAATGTTTTTCAGAAATAGTGGCATCGCCGCGCTGCCAGCCACGGCATCCAGCAGCGTCAATTTCCTGCCAGGCTTTTGTGCCGTCCGGATTGGCGAAAGTAGACCCGCCAGTACGCACGCCAACAGGCTGGCTATCGGCTCTGGCAGCGATCATCTCTTTCATGCGGGCACGGATAGCCTCAGGGCTATCTGCCTGTACCTCAAAGCTGGCCGCAGTGAAAATCCACCCCTCAGGCAAGCTGGTTGCACGATAGCGCATCTGCAAGCTCTCTGCGGTCAGGCTAAAGGGGGTGCCATCGCGCTGAAAGCCCTCTGCGGTATGCAAGACATCTTTAAACTCTGTACCATAACAGCCTGCATTCATGACCAGGCCGCCACCAATTGTACCAGGAATTGTCACCATAAATTCCAGGCCAGCTAGCCCAGCCTTTGCTGCATAGCGGGCGACTTCGGCATCACTGCACCCCGCCTCGGCACGCAGGCCGCCATCTGTGTGGCTAATCGCGTTCAGATGTTTGGATAGCTGCAAGACAACCCCTTCAACGCCGCCATCTCGCACCAGCGTATTTGATCCGGCCCCTAGCGGCATTATTGGAACCTCAGCTGGACATTGCCGCAGGAAATTTTGCAAATCCTCGGCATCAGCAGGGGTGAATAGCCAGTCCGCAGGCCCGCCAACCCGCAGCCAGGTAAGCTTGCTCAGTGGTTCAGCCTTTACCAAATCGCCGCGCAGGCCAGTGATTAGCGTATCGAGGCGCATGCTCATTTCTCAGCCTCCTTTGTCGGGGGCTTTGTGCCGCGCAAGGCTGCCAACTCTTCTGGCAGGGCTGCTGCCCATGTGGTAATGGTTCCAGCCCCAAGACACATAATAATATCCCCGCTACTGGCCAGCTGATTTACCTCAGCAGCCAGCGCGTCCGGGCCTGGCAGTGTAGTAACCGAGCGATGGCCCAATGCCCGCAATCCTTCAACCAGATTTTCTTTCTCAAAACCCTCAATAGGGGTCTCTCCGGCAGCATAAACATCTGCGACAATCACGTGATCTGCATCATTGAAACAGGCACAGAAATCAGAGAATAAATCGCGAAGACGGCTATAGCGATGCGGTTGGACAACCGCTATCAGCTTGTTCTGCTCTGCGCGCATGCGTCCGGCAGACAGGGCGGCGCGAATTTCTACCGGGTGATGGCCATAATCATCAATAACCGTAATACCATCTGTCTCGCCCTTGAAATCAAAGCGGCGACCCACCCCTTTGAATTGACGCAATCCTGACAGAATGATTTGCGGGTCAATAGCCATCTCCAGACAAATTGAAATTGCCGCCAGACAATTTTGGACATTATGTTCGCCCAGCATTGGAAACTGAACATTTTCCAATTTCTCAGTGGCAATATCCAGCCGCTCGGATAACAGAACATCAAATATCATCTCGCCTGACTGATGCCGCAGATTAACCGCCCTTACATCAGCGTTTGCGCTAAGGCCATAGGTGATTACCCGCCGGTCTGATACAGATGGCAACAGCTTTTGTACCGAGGGGTGATCAATGCATAAAGCGGCAAATCCATAAAATGGAATAGAGGCAATGAAATTCTCAAAGGCGGTTTCCAGATTCTCAAACGAGCCATGATGGTCCAGATGTTCAGCATCAATATTGGTTACTATCGCAACGGTTGGCTTCAGGCGGGAAAACGACCCATCGCTCTCATCTGCCTCGACCACCATCCAGTCGCCGCTGCCCAGCCGTGCATTACTGCCCCAACTGGAAATAATACCGCCATTCACAACGGTGGGGTCAATCCCTGCTGCATCCAGCAAGGTTGCGACCAGCGAGGTGGTTGTGGTTTTGCCATGCGTGCCAGCAACCGCAACTGACCAGCGCAGACGCATCAGCTCGCCCAGCATTTCAGCCCGATGAACAACAGGCAGATAACGCGCGCGTGCAGCGACCAGCTCTGGATTATCCGGCTTAATCGCGGTGGAAATCACGACAATCGACACGCCGTCCAGATTTTCAGCGGTCTGGGGAATAGATACCTCAATACCGCGTTTGCGCAGGCGCCGGACATTTGCCCCCTCAGCAATATCACTGCCCTGAACCTGATAGCCCAGCTCATGCAGAATTTCGGCAATACCACTCATGCCGATACCGCCAATACCAGTGAAATGAATTCTACCTATAGACAGAGGAAGAGCGGTCATGTGGCCTCCTTATTTTGGACATTGCCATAAGCGAGGATGTGATCGGTAATGGCCTTTATGGCCCCTGTTTGCGCCTGGTTGTGGGCATTGCTGGCAAGCGTCAGCCGCAGGTCATCCTCGCGCATCACTTCAGTGATTTTTTCAGACAGGGTCTGAGCATCTGCATGTGTTTCGGTCAGCAATATTCCGGCATTATGCGCGCAAAGCTGTTCAGCATTTGCCTGTTGGTGGTTATCCAGCGCACCAGCAAAAGGAATAAAAATTGCTGCTCGGCCTGCACAGGCAATCTCGGCCACAGAGGACGCACCGGACCGGCTGATCAGCAGGTCAGATTGCGCCATTATCTCGGCTACATTGGCAAAAAAGCTGCTGGTTTCAGCCGCAATCCCATGCTGTTGATAAAATGTATCCAGCGCTTCTTTTTGCTCGTGCCGTACTTGCTGGGTTATTTTCAGCCGTTTGCGAAGGGGGGCTGGCAGGCTGGCAAGGGCAGCTGGAATAATTTCTGCAAATAAAGCTGCCCCCAGCGAGCCACCAAAAATTGCCAAATGGAATGGCGCGCTATCTGTATTCAAACGATAGGGGGGAATTGCAGTAAATTCGGTGCGAACCGGCAAGCCTGTATGGATAACAGGGGTGGTAGCTGGCAGATTTTGATTTTCAGGCCAGCTTGCGAACAAGGCTTTGGTAAAGCGAGCCAGCATCAGATTTGTGCGTCCAATAACTGCGTTTTGCTCATGCATTACCGCTGGAATACCAAGGCACCAGGCCGCAAAAATAGGCGCAGCTGCCGGATATCCGCCAAACCCCACCATAACCGCAGGGCGCTTTACGGTCAGATTAAACAAACAAACTGCAAATCCGGCGGCGAGCTGGAACAGGGCGGCAATCCGCTTAACTTTTGAGCCAGCAAAGGGCGAGGCTGAGCTTACCACCTTGCATGCGAGATGGTTCGGGACAAGCTGGGCTCCGCGCTTGTCGGTTAGTAATAAAATCCGGTGCCCGTCAGCCAGCAATTTCTCGGCAATACAAATTGCCGGCATGACATGCCCGCCAGTCCCGCCAGCTGCCAGACAAATATATCCAGATGTCGGCTGTTTGCGGCTCATCGGCTGGCCTCCGGCATCATCACATCATTAGCGAAACTTTCTTGCTCTGAAGGGTATTGCTTGCGGCTGAGGGCCAATATCAAGCCCAGCGTCAACCCGCTAGCCACCAGCGAAGAGCCGCCATAGCTGATAAAAGGCAGGGTCATGCCTTTTGTCGGGATTAGATTTAGCGAAGAGGCCATATGAATAGCTGCCTGTACCCCGAATTGGGTTGCCAGCCCCGATACCGCCAGCATCGAGAACATATCTCTGGCAATTAGGGACTGGGCATAGCCGCGAATAACCACAAAGCCAAACAGCCCGATAAGGAATAAACAGGCAATCAGGCCATATTCTTCAGCGGCCACCGAGAAGATGAAATCTGCATGGGCATCTGGCAGGTGCAGCTTTACCCGGCCATCACCCGGGCCAACCCCATACCAGCCGCCTTCAACAAAGGACTGAATAGAACGCTCAGCCTGCAGATTATCGCCGGTCAGGAATTTTTTAACCCGTGATTGCACATGGTCAAGAAAGGTATAAGCCAATATGCCAGCTAGCGGTGCTAGCGCAAGAGCCGCGACAATCAACAGCAGAGGAAGTCCCGCCAGAAACATTTGAAAGCCAAAGGTCAGAACAACCAGCGCGGTCATCCCCACATCCGGTTGCAGGATCAAGATGGTAACAATAATTCCAACCACTGCCGAGGCCCATGCCCATCCGGGGAACGCCTCTTGCTCGCGCCACAGGCCCAGCAACCAGGCAGAGATAATTACCAATATCGGCTTGATAAATTCAGAAGGCTGCAAGCGCAGGCCGCCTAGCATTAACCATCTGGTAGCGCCTTTTACTTCCGGGCCAATGACCAGCGTTGCGACCATCAATCCAGTAATAACCAGGCCCCCAAGCAAGCATAAAATGCGAATGGTTCGCCCGCTCAGGATAGAGGTTATCAGCATTACAAATACAGCAGGCAGCATGAAAAATAGCTGGCGCAGTACGAAATGATTTTCAGCCAGACCAATACGCTCGGCAACGGGGGGGCTGGCTGCCATAACCAATACAGCCCCCAATACCATTAGCAACAGCGTACAAGTCAACATCATCCGATCCACTGTCCACCACCAGATGCCAAGGCGTGATCTGTCGGTACGATTAAACATGGCCGGCCCCCATAGGTGGTGCAGGGCTGGCGACCGGGCTCAGCTGGTCTATATGGGCAGCTGCAAGCGCACAGAATTGCTGGCCACGCGCTTCAAAGCTTGGGAACTGGTCAAAGGATGCCGCAGCAGGAGAGAGCAAAATCACCTGTTGGCTTGTGTCTGCGCTGTCTTGTGCCGAAGCGCTGGCGGCGGCCACCGCATCTGCCAGCGTATCAAAACAGCTTGTTGGTACCTGTCCGCGCAGGCTAGCGGCAAAATCTTTTGCACAGGCACCAAACAGATAGGTCTGCACAACATGGCCCAGATGCGGCAAACAGGCATCCAGCCCATCTTCCTTGGCAATCCCGCCAGCACACCAATGGATATTCTCAAAGCTGGCCAGCGCATGCGCCGCAGCCTCACCATTTGTGGCCTTGCTGTCATTCACAAACAGGATATTGTTTATCTGTCCAGCAGGTTGCAGGCGGTGCGGCAGTCCGGCAAAGCTGGCAATACCAGTATCGATTTCTGAATCTTTCAGCCCTAGTGCGCGGCAAACTATTCTGGCGGCCAGACAATTTTGTGCATTATGCAAGCCAGAGAGGGCAAGATTGTTAAAGCTGGCAATATGGCTGGCTTCCGCTTGTATCGCAGATGCAGTAAGGCGGGTCAGATTTATACTGTCTTCATCTTTATTTCTGGCATCTTTATTTCTGGTATATTTATCTGATAGCGCATCCAGAGCTTCACCTTCACCCAAAATCGCCAGCCCGCCTGGTTTTAAGGTGGCCAGAACCTGTTCCTTGGCGCGGATATATCCCTGCATGCCGCCATGCCTGTCCAGATGATCTGGCGTGATATTCATGATAATGGCGATATCAGAGTTCAGAGACGGGGTGACTTCAAGCTGATAAGAGGACAGCTCGATAACATTCACCCCATCCTCGCCAACGGCATCCAGGGCAGTTACCGCAGCCCCAATATTCCCGCCAATCGCACAAGGTCGGCCTGCACAGTCCAGGATATGGCCGATTAATGCAGTCGTGGTGGATTTGCCATTAGTTCCTGTGATGGATACCCAGCGCCCGGCACGGCCACGTCGCAGGGCAAACTCAACTTCGCTGATAATGGGCACGCCTGCCTCTTTGCAAAGCTGGGCAGCGGGATGCGGGGCAGGGTGGAGATGGGCAATGCCAGGGCTGATGACCAGCGCATCCAACTTTTGCACCTCCCAGTTCTCAAAGCTGGAAAAATAGGCCTCAATATCCCTGGTTGCGCCTTTATCATCATATACAGTTACCGAAATCCCATCAGCCAGACACGCCGCCAGCACCGCCCGGCCAGAGCGGCCCATCCCTAAAATGGCGATATGGTTAAAGGCTGTTGTGGGCGTGTTTACCATCTGCTGCTATCCTATCTCAGCTTCAGGGTCGACAGGCTGATAAGCGCCAGCACCACAGAAATTATCCAGAACCGGATAACAATGGTGCTTTCTGCCCAACCTTTTTTCTCGAAATGATGGTGCAATGGGGCCATCAGGAAAATCCGCTTGCCGGTCAGCTTGAAAGATGCGACCTGCAAAATCACCGATAAGGTTTCCACAACAAACAGGCCGCCTGCGATAGCCAGGACCAGCTCGTGGCGCGTTGCCACTGATACAGCGCCCAGCGCCCCGCCCAAAGCCAGCGATCCGGTATCCCCCATAAACACCTTGGCTGGCGGCGCGTTAAACCACAGAAAGCCTAAACCGGCGCCAATAATGGCCCCTAATAGCGTGGCCAGATCACCGGTACCTGGCACATAGTGAATCTGCAGGTAATTCGCAAAATTAATATTCCCGCTTAGATAGGCAATCAGCCCGAAACAGACACAAACAATCATTACCGGAACAATCGCCAGCCCATCCAGCCCATCGGTTAAATTTACCGCATTCGAGGCACCAACAATCACCAGCATCGCAAAGGGTACATAAAATAATCCCAGATAAATCAGCGAATCCTTGAAAAAGGGCAGGGCAACCCCATAGCGCAACGCTTCGGGTGAAAGCTGGATAAAGATCAAGCTTGCTAGCAAGGCCGCCCCTAGCTGCAGGACAAGCTTTTGTCGGCTGCTCATCCCGTCGCTAGAGCGTTTTTTCAGCTTTAGCCAATCATCGGCCGCCCCGATCATGCCAAAGGAAGCCGCTACCAGCAGTACCGGCCATAGATAGGAATTTGATAGCGGTACCCATAGCAAGGTCGCAAAAATAAAGCTGAACAGGATCAACAATCCGCCCATGGTTGGTGTGCCAGCCTTGGCCAGAATATGGCTCTCTGGCCCGTCCTGGCGAATAGGCTGGCCTTGTGCCTGATGGGTTTTCAGCCAAGCAATAAATCTCTCGCCGCAAAATAGCGAGATTAGCAGAGCGGTCATAAACGCCCCGCCAGAACGAAAGGTAATATATCTGAACAGATTCAGAATTTTATAGTCATCAGCAAAGGGAAGGAGCAAATCAGGCAGCATGGAAGACACCTCCTTCTGGTGTGGATGGGCCATTATGCTGCAGGCTAAGCCGATTAATCAGATATTGGCTGACCTTATAGGCCCCTGACCCGTGTGAGCCTTTGACAAGGATTAAATCTGCATCGCCTATCAGTGAGCCTAAATCTGCCTCAAGAGACGCAATCAGGCTGTCTGCATCGGTAAAACAGCTGGTCTGGAGTGCGGCTGGCAGCTCAGCGCAACAGGCTTGCATAAGCGGGCCAATAGCTAAAACCGACTTAGCCCCTGCCGCTGCAATAGACGGGGCCAGTCGCAGGTGCTCGTCTAATCCAGCCTCGCCAAGCTCCAGCATGTCACTAGCGATAACCAGCAAATGTTTGGCATCATGGCTGGCCGCCGCATCAAGGCCTGCCTGCATAGAGGCGGGGCTGGCATTATAGCTGTCATCAATCAGGAATAGCTCGGACCCGGCATGTGCAAGCTGATGTTTGCGCCCGCGCCCGTCACTTTCCTGCATGGTTGCAAAGGCTGGCAACAGCGCGTCCAAATCCAGTTTCAGCGCATAGGCCGTTGCCAGCGCACAAAGCGCGTTCATCGCATAATGTTCTGCTCGCATGCCTAGCGTGAAGTGAAGATGCTGGCGCCTGCCTTGTGCGCCGGGATGCGGCAGGCTGGCCTCTATCTCAAGGCTGTCTTTGCCCGCATTTAGGCGTTCCAGGCGAAGTGTGCTGTCTTTATCCCGGCCAAAGCTGATGATGTTTTTCAGCCCCGATAGACGGGCAGAGCCAGCAAGCTGGCCATAAAATTCATCATCGCGTGGCAGGATAGCGACACCAGAGGCATCGGTGCCTAAAAAGATTTCTGCCTTAGCTTCGGCAATTTCGGATAAATTATTGAAAAAGCCGGCATGGGCGTTTGAAATACGGGTGATAATGGCGATATCCGGACGAACGAT
>JBMHCK010000193.1:0-9008 GCA_049889955.1 Puniceispirillaceae bacterium (SeqCode) | reverse complement strand
TTCGCCAAAATATCTTCTGCCAGATGGCACTTTATCTGATGCCCGCCTGCCAGACTGCGCACTGGCGGCACTTCTGTTTCACACAGGCTAGCCCCTGCCTGGTCTTTATAGCCACAACGGGTCTGGAACGGACAGCCAGATGGCGGATTAACCGCAGAAGGGATATCCCCTTCCAGCACAATCCGCTTGCGTTCAATGCGTGTATCTGCAATCGGTACCGCAGATAATAATGCCTCGGTATAGGGATGGTAAGGCGGGGCGAACACCTCATCTGTAGTGCCAGTTTCAACAATATGGCCCAGATACATCACCACAACGCGGTCAGATAAATACCGCACAATAGATAAATCATGGCTGATGAACAGCAAGGTTGTGCGTGAACGTCGCTGGATTTCCATCAAAAGCTCGGTTACCGCGGCCTGTACCGATACATCAAGTGCAGATACAGGCTCATCAGCTACCACGATCCGCGCATCACCCGCAAAGGCCCGGGCAATACCAACACGCTGCTTTTGTCCACCAGAGAGCTGGCGCGGCATTCTGTCTGCAAACTCGCGCGGCAATTTCACCAAATCCAGTAGCTCCAGCATTTTTTGCTGGCGTGTTTCTTCATTATTGCCTACCTGAAACACTTCCAGAGCGCGGATAATCTGGCGCCCGACGGTCATGGACGGGTTCAAGGTATCAAACGGGTTTTGGAAAACCATTTGAATAGAGGAAACGGTCTTTGTGTCCCGATCCTCGATCATCACATCTTCGACATTCTGCCCCAGCAATTCAACCTTGCCACTGGTAGCGGTTTCCAACCCCATCAACACCTTCGCCAGCGTTGATTTACCACAGCCAGATTCGCCAACAATCGCCAGGGTTTCGGCTTCGCGTGCAGCAAGACTTATTGTCTCATTAGCCTTAACCACTTTCTTTTCGGCAGAGCTAAATAGCGCGTTTGCACTTACCTCGTAATATTTCTTTAAATCTGCAATATCGAGGATAATGTCCCCTGCTTCGGTCTTGGAAACATCTTCTGCCTGTTCAGCTTGTGCCAGCCAATCTATATCGGCAAATCGGGCACAGCGTGTCTGGTGTCCATTTTTTGGATTAAATACCGCCATCGCAATATCGCCAGCATCGCAAGTCCCGGCCTTGAAATAATCACATCGCGGGCCAAAATTACACCCTTGCGGGCGCTCATGCGGCAAGGGGAAATTTCCGGGAATAGCCACTAGCGGGCGGCTATTTTTATCTGCACCAGGCAGCGGAATAGACCGGAACAGCGCCTGGGTATAGGGATGGCGCATATTATCAAACACTTCTGCAACTGTGCCGGTTTCCACCGCCTCACCAGAATACATCACGCAAATCCGGTCACAAACATCCATCACCAGGCCCAGATTGTGGCTGATAAATAGCATTGAGGTGCCGTATTTTTTCCCCAGCCCTTTGACCAGATCAACAATACCTGCCTCTACGGTTACATCCAGCGCTGTTGTCGGCTCATCCAGAATCAGCAGTGAGGGTTTTGACATCAGCGCCATCGCAATAACGATACGCTGTTGCTGGCCGCCTGATAGCTGATGCGGATAGGCTTGCAAAATGCGATCAGGGTCTGGCAGGCGTACATCTTCAACCAACTGACGCGCAACCTTCCACGCCTCACGCTCGCTTACCCCCTCATGAATCATCGGCACTTCAATTAATTGCTTGCCAATCCGCATTGCCGGATTGAGCGAGGCCATCGGCTCTTGATAAATCATGGCGATTTCAGAACCTCTGATTTGGCGTAATTCAGCTTGATTAAGGGTGCTTAAATCCCGCCCCTTGAATTTGATAGAGCCGCCGACAATACGGCCATTAACACCTAAATCCTGCATGACGCCCAGCGCAACTGTGGATTTCCCACAGCCAGATTCGCCGACCAGCCCCATCGCCTCGCCCGGGCGAACCGCGCATGAGAAATCCATCACTGCCGGTATTTCGCGCAAACGGGTGAAAAAGGAAATAGATAAATTATCAATTTCCAGGATAGGGCCTTCATATTCTTTTTGCTGCGACATGATTGGGGCTCCTAATCCTTTAACGATTCTTCGCGCAAACCATCGGCAAGCAGATTCAAGCCCAATACCAGCGACATCAGCGCAAAGGCTGGCGGCAAGGCAGGGTGCGGATAAATAGATAACAGCTTGCGTCCATCATTAATGGTTGACCCCCAATCCGGACTTTCCGGGCTGACACCAAGACCAAAAAAGCCCAGCGTTCCCAGCAGGATGGTGGTATAGCCAATACGCAGACAAAAATCGACAATCAGCGGGCCCCGCGCATTTGGCAGGATTTCCCACAGCATAATATACCAGGCACCCTCGCCTCTGGTCTGGGCAGCCGCAACATAATCCCGGGTCTGAATATCCAGCGTGATCCCGCGCACAATACGAAACACCGTTGGCGAGTTCACAAATACCACCGACACAAACACATTCAACAAATTAGGATCCATATAGAAAACGCCAAATGGATCGGCATTAAAGGCAAGCCCGGAATAGGCCCACAAACAGATGATCAGGGTAATCCCGCAATAGAGATTGCGCTTGGCAGGCTCGGTATAATAGCGCGACTGAAATAGCATCATCAAAAATACAATCGGGAATAAAAACAGCACGGCTGCCATGATTGTGGGGATGCCCGTTACCCGAATTTCCGGCGTAACCAAAAGGTAGAATAGCAAGATAACCGGAAAGGCCAGTACCAAATTTGCCAAAAAGGACAAGGCGGTATCCAGCTTTTTGCCAAAATAACCCGCAGGTAAGCCCAGCGTAACCCCGACCATAAACGCAAATAAGGTTGCAGCAGGTGCAATAGACAGCACAAACCTGGCCCCCATTACCATCCGGCTGAAAATATCCCGCGCCAGATTATCCCCGCCAAGCAGATAGTAGGCGCCCTCCTGTCCGCGAACTGGCGTACCTGGCACCTTGTTTTTCATGCCAGAGACCTGTGCCAGCGGATCATGAGTAATGATATGATCAGCACATATCGCTGTCAGCACCCAAAACAAAACAATAAACAGGCCGATCATCCCGATCGGGCTGTCAAACAGGCGGCCATACAAGCCAAGCCGCCTTTTGAAAAGGGCCGATAAAAAGAAAATTATCGCCAGCCCAACCCATACAGGGGTGAACTGGATAAACATCTGTCCAAAAATTTCTGCCCAGCTTAGCGGTGCCATTTCTGGTATTCCCCCCGTTCCCTAATTCACCCGAATTTTCGGATTCAGATAAACATACCCGATATCAGAAATCAGCTGTGTGATCAGAACCACCAGCACCGCCGCAATAGAACAGGATAACAGCAGCTCGATATCATTATTGCCAGCCGCCTGAACCAGGGTCCAGCCAAAGCCCTTATAGTTAAACAGGGTTTCCACAATCACCACCCCTGTCAGCAGCCACGGGAATTGCAACATAATCACCGTGAACGGGGCTATCAGCGCATTACGCAGCGCATGTTTCAGTACAATATTTCGAAAGCTCACCCCTTTTAGGCGGGCCGTGCGAATATATTGCGCGGTCATCACCTCTGCCATAGAGGCACGGGTCATCCTGGCGATATAGCCCATCCCATATAGGGCCATGGTCATCACCGGCAGGGTGAAATTCACGAAGGTAATATCATCCATCGCCGAAGTGGCGGTACCTTTAAACCATTTCAACCCCACAGCAGAGCTGGAGAAAATAACAATAAAGACCACCCCGGATACATATTCAGGGGTAGCGGTGGTAATAATCGAAAAGGTAGATAAGCTGCGATCGGTTCGTGTGCCTTCTCGCATGCCAGCGACAACCCCGACAACCAGGGCCGATGGCACCATCACTATCATAACCCAGAACATTAATTTGCCAGTCAGCCATAATCGGCGCCCGACAATCTCTTCGACCTTGTCCTGAAACAAGGTGGTATATCCCAGCTTGCCTTGCAGCAGACCACAGTAATTTGGCACATAGCCAAGCTCTTTTTCCAGATAGGCGCATTTGCCGGTGATTTTCCCGTCATCACTGACCTGTTGCCATCCAGGTACGACACCCAGCCATTCACCATATCGCAGGAATAAATTACGATCATATCCGTTGCGTCCGAGCCAGCTGATTACCTGCTCGTCAGTCATCCGGTTATTGGCTTGCGTCTTTGCCAGCTTTTCCAGATTCGGTTGCAAATTTGTTAAGAAGAAAACAACAAAGGTCAGGCATAGCGAAGTAAGCGCCATCAGACCAAATCGTTTTATGAGAAATAAAAACATGATGAGTTTCGTCAAAGAGTCGCCGCATCCCCATGGGTGAGCATAGAGATGCGGCTAAATGCTTTTGATGCCAGGGTTAGGCGTTAAAGCCCATATACTGGAAGCGGTTTTCAAAGGTTGGGTGCATCTCTGCATTTACCAGTGATTTACGCTTATGACGGAAGATTGACCGCCAGTAAGGCTGAATAATCACCCCTTCTTCTTGCATGATCTGCTCAATACGCTCCATCACGACGCGGCGCTCATCAGCGTTTGCGATAGACAGGGCCTTTGATAGCAGCTCATCAAACTCGGCATTATTGAACGCCGCCTCATTCCACGCCTCGCCTGAACGATAGGCCAGTGCCAGAACCTGAACACCCAATGGACGCTGGTTCCAGTTCGTGGAAGAAAACGGGTATTTTGCCCAGTCATTCCAGAAGGTTGAACCAGGCAGAATTGTCCGCTTCACCTTGATACCTGCTTCACGCAACTGCTGTGCAACAGCATCTGTTGTGTTTCTGCGCCAGTCATCATCAATAGAGATCAGCTCATGTTCGAAATCGCCCATTCCTGCGGCATCCATCATTGCCTTTGCCCCTGCCGGATCCACTTTTTGGGCTGGCAGCTGTGCATATTCTGGATGGATTGGACATACATGGTGATTTTCGGCTGGCTCGCCCAGACCGGCATAGCCTAACTCCAGACAAACGCTGTTATCTACAGCCATAGCCAGCGCACGGCGCACATTTTTGTCTGCATATGGCTTCATGCCATCAACTTCTGCTTCCTGGTTTGGACGGATAACAATTGTTGATGCGGTTACAACCTGTGACTTCTCAAAGGTGCCAAGTGAATCCATCAGCTCAACAAAATCGCCTGTTGTCTGGTGCAGCATATCCACTTCACCAGCTTCAATCGCCGCAACAAAGGCTGTTGGGTCTGTGCCGTAATCCACAATTTCGATACGGTCCAAAAACGCGCCATTGCCAGCATTCCACCAGCTATGACCATCATTGCGTACCAATACAGCCTTAACCCCTACCTCATGGCTTTCCGGCACATATGGGCCAGTACCAATCGGGTTAGTTGTCAGCATATCGGCTGAATTGTCATAGGATGAATGGACAATCGCGGCTGGATAGTCAGCAGCACCCACAATAATGGTGATATCCGGACGTGGCAGGTTCAGCACCACAGTATGGCTGTCAGCAACAACAATCGCGCCTTCGATTGCCTTGTTTGTATCCGGATCGATCAGGGTCGCCATACGGCCAGCCATAGAGTTACCTTCAACTGACTTATCGCACCAGCGCTCAAAGTTATTGGCAACATCCGCAGCAGTGAAATCATCGCCATTGTTCCACTTCACGCCTTTTCTGACATTCAGGGTATATTGCGTGGCATCTGCGTTTACTTCCCAGCTTTCCAGAAGCTGGCCAACCAGGCTGCCATCTGCCTCATAATGCACCAGATATTCAAGGAAGCCACGACAGAAATTGGCGATTTCTGACCAATCCCAGGTGCGCGGATCTTTCAGTGGACGCACTTCCATTTGACAGCGCAGCGTGCCGCCCATCTTTGGCGGGTTTTCCCAAGAAACAGCAGCTTCTGCGCCGTTCTGGCCAATCAGCGCATAGGCTGCGGCAGATGAAACACCAAGTGCGGTTGCCCGAACCATAAACTCACGACGCGAGAGATGACCTTCTGCATATTCTTTTGCATACATCTCTGCTTTTGCGTGAACAGCCTGGCTGTTCGATCTATCAAAAAACATTTTTTCGTCCTCCCAAGGAACACATTACAATTTTCTGGTTGCTGTCTTTCACCCCTGAAAGAACTAACAGGAACGCTGAACAGCCTATAATTGCCAACAGCCTAACATAGAATCTCAACCCTGCAACACCACTATCACCCTAAAACAGGGAAATCAGCAGAATTATTAAAAATTTTCAATGTTCTAAGCAACATAGAGAAATTAATTTTTCCTTAAAAAATTAGGCTGTTTTTTGGTACTATTCGCCCACAGCCTGTTCATTCGCGGCCAAATAAAAGGTGATTCCAATTTGATTCTTTTTCCGACGCGGCAAGGCCTATACAGGCTTGTTTAAGAGCATCTGCCTTTTTTGCCAGAGGTGTAGCACGGATAAGCTGGTCAAATTTGGTGGTCAATTCTGCCATGCTAACCGGGGTTTCGGGATCCCCTTTTGTATGTTTGGAAAAGGCAGAACGCTTGCTTCCATCGATAAAATGAAGATGCAGCTCTGCCTGGCGCAACTGCGGGAACACCGCGTTAAATTCTGTTTTTTCACGCAAACTTATCTGCCCGGCCAGCGCGTGGATATCGGCTCTGGCTAGCGCATCTTCAGATATATCATAGGCAGAAAATTCGCGCCCCTCTGCCAGGGCTATCAGCAATGCGGCCACTGGCCAGCATAGGCTATATTGTGCCTCGTCCGGGCTGGCGGGATGCGGGCTGGCAAGGCGCAGGCTTTCATGGAATGTGTCTATTTCTATGCTGACAATATCGGCGATATTAAACTGTGCCTCTTGCCACAGTGCCAGTACCGCCTGCATAGCAGGTTGTGCCCAGCGGCATACCGGCCACAGCTTTATATATTGCTGGGGCAACAGCCACTCAGCGCCCAGATTTTCCCAAATATCGGCACAATCTTCATCCCGGATTATCAGCGCAGGCGCGCCAGTAAACCCAAGTGCAGCCATTTCCACCGCGCTGACTCCGGCCATCGCCCCCCATCCAGACCCATCTTTTAGCATGGTGGTATAGTCAATAACCCGCATCATCTGGCTGCGCGGACCGTGATATTCAGCAATTCCCATCGCCTGCCAGCTGGTCCGGGTGTCCAGGCCGTAAATCCGGGCGACAACACCGGCCACCGCCACCGCCATCCAGGCCCCGGAAGTATGATAATCTGGTGCAGTTCGATGCAAGGCGACGCCGCACCGGCTACCGACCTCATATCCTGCGATAAGGGCGGTTAATAACGCCTCTTCATCCTGCAGCTGATTGGTTGCACAAAGCCCCGCCAATAGTGAGGGCAGCAGCGCACAGCCAACATGCCCTTTGGCCGGCTTATAGCCATCATGGGCATCTATCGCATCTATCATCATGCCACCTGCCAGCGCCGCCCCGGATGGGCTGATCGCCCGCCCATCAAACAAGATAGGCACCGCTGGATGCCCTGCCCCCGCCGCCATAGAGCTAGCGACATAATTACATATGATATCCGCATTTCGGGTTTGCCGGCCAGCTGCCGCCACCCCCAGCACATCCAGCATCAGATAGCGTGCATGGGCCACCACTTCTGGCGGTACATCCGATAGGGACAAATCCTGAATAAAGGCAATTACAGCTGCGCTTTGGGGGTTCATACCCATGGATTGACAAGCTGTCGGCATGATTTTCTTTCCGCTCCGCAGATTGGCCCGGTACAACCATCCTCTATTCAGCCCATATTTATGGTTTTTCGACAAGTAATAATTGCCAAAAACCCCCTGACAATGCTATGAAGCGTGAAAGGTCGCATCATGCCGAAATGGGAGTATGGTGAAATTGGTAAACACGCTGGATTCAAAATCCTGTGCCGCAAGGCTTCTCGGTTCAAGTCCGAGTACTCCCACCATCAACCTCCCCCTTCATTCGCTCTGCTTCAGATAATCTCGAAATAGCTGTCAAAGCTGCTATCGGTGATGTCATTGTGATCGATATTATTTAAGGTCAGATAGATATGGCTGTTATCTGCGTTGGTGATATTGGTATCTGTACCGTTATCCCGGATATAGTAACCTGCCCGGTTCAGTTCAGCTATCGTATCATCATGTGACCCGTTGGCCGTATCAATGCGGATTTTATCCCCGTCAGAGACGCTGAAATCAGTGATAATATCTGTCCCGCTATCGCTTTTATCCAGCACAAATATATCTGCCCCAGCCCCGCCGGTTAGTATATCACTCTCATTTGTCCCGCCAGACAAGGTAATCCCATTATTGTTACCATCTACCAATATAATTTTATGGCTGGCATCTATTCCGGCTTTCAGCGTGAAGGTCAGCAAATCTTTGGTTTGGGTATCACTTTCAAGCAGTGTCTTTATCTCTCCCACGCTTGCGCCAGCCTTTTTAGCATCGGCCTTTTTAGCATCGGCCTTCTTTACGCCAGCCTTTTTTTTAGTGGTCGCTTTTTTAGAACGGCTAGGCTTTTTAGGCGCCGCGGGCTTTGCCTCTATCTGATCACCGGCTTCAAGCTGATCTGTCAGTTGCTCTTCTGATAGTGCTGAATGTTCATCAGAACTGTGCCGATCATAAGCAGAAATAGTCATTAAAAACTTCGTAAAATCAAATTCTCTAACCGTCAGTTATTCAGTACGCCGCATTCTGGATGCACCGCTCAGTTGATCACTTTACCGAAACTTTCTTTAAAAATTATTAATTTTATAAAAAAAATTAGAACAACCAAAAATTGTTGTCTTTTTTACAAGAATTTTTAGTTTAAAATACTGTTTTTAAACAATTTTATTACTTATATTTATTTTTCTAATTTTATAAAAAATTTTGTTTTTTCTTTGTTACGTCATTAATATTTTATACAAGCCTATCGCGTTACGCATTTCGGGTAGATTACAAAGGGGTATGGCGATACACATAATAAAGACAAATTCGGCAGAATATGCTTTAACGAGCGGCACCAATGGTCTGTGTGCATCTAGCAGGCCTATTAATT
>JBMHCK010000192.1:0-5601 GCA_049889955.1 Puniceispirillaceae bacterium (SeqCode) | reverse complement strand
ATCCGCTTTGCTGGCACCCATTTTCACCGCGATAGCCATGCCTTGCATAATCTCGGCAGCGTCCGGGCCAACCATATGCACACCCAGAACTTTTTGTGTCTCAGCGGCAACAATCAGCTTCATATAGGTTTTTTCAGGCCGACCAGAAAGGGTGTTTTTCATTGCCCTAAAGCGGCTTTCAAAGATTTGCACGGCCCCATATTCCGCTTCTGCCTGTTCTTCAGTTAATCCAACACTGGCAATATTAGGCTGGCTGAAAACAGCCGATGGCACCGCATCATAGCTAACATTGCGGGGCTTGCCGCCATAAATAGTATCTGCAAATGCATGCCCTTCTGCTATCGCTACAGGGGTTAGATTAATTCTGTCTGTTACATCCCCCACCGCAAAAATAGAGGCTGTGGAGGTTTGGCTCCATTCATCTACCTGTATCGCCCCGTGCTGGTTGGTTATCACCCCGGCAGCTTCTAGCCCCAGCCCATCAATATTCGGGGTTCTGCCAGTGGCGGCCATTACCCTGTCAGGGGAAATAATCTGGCCATTATCCAGAACCACCTGATAGCCATTTTCCGCTTGTTTGACCTCGGCAATGGTGCGCCCGGAAACCAGATTAATGCCTCTATCGGCCAGGGCCTCGGCGATATGCTGGCGGACATCTTCATCAAAGCCGCGCAAGGGCAAGTCAGCACGATACACCAAATCTACCTGACTGCCCAATCCAGCAAAAATCCCGGCAAATTCCAACGCGATATAGCCGCTACCATAGACCAGGATATGCTCTGGCCGCTCTGGCAAATCCAGCGCCTCATTCGATGAAATGGAATATTCGGCTAGCCCTGGTATGGCAGGGGTGGATGGACGCCCGCCCGTAGCGATCAAAATTCTCTCAGCTGTGTAAACGCTATCGCCTACCGCCACCTCATGCGGGCCAGCAAGGCGGCCCCACCCTTCGATCAAATCCGCGCCAGAAGATTTCAACAAATTACGATAGATCCCCTCCAGCCGGTCTATTTCTTTATCTTTGGCCGCTATTAAATCCGGCCAGCTATGAGATATCCCCTCAATCTGCCAGCCAAAGCCGGCTGCATCTTCTGCCTCACCAGCAAAACTGGCACCATAGACAAGCAGCTTTTTCGGCACGCAGCCGCGAATAACACAGGTACCGCCAGGCCTGTCCCCTTCGATGACCGCAACCCGTGCGCCATATCCCGCCGCTATCCGGCCAGCCCGAACCCCGCCAGAACCCGCACCGATGACGATAAGGTCATAATCAAACTGACTGCTCATTATTTTCTCCGCTTATAGATGCGCTATCCCCTCAAACTAGTCTGTGCCTGATGTGGCCCTGCTTGTCCAGCACCTTAAGCACAGCTCTGAGAAAGCTGGGGCAGTAAAAATGAACATCCAGAAAAAGAAAAGCTTACAAGAGATTAACCACCGCAGAAGTAAATAAGAACAGCACTAGGCCTCATCCAGGTTTTCCATCAGATGGGCAATTCTGAAATCAGCCAGATTACAGGCGGGCAGACGGTCATCTGATAGCGGGCGCACATCAATAAGATCCGCTGATTTGCACCGCATCTCTTCTGCAAATAACACGCAAGTTGCGGCCAATGTCTTTTTCTGCATATCACTAAGCTGGCTGGCAGATGCCGGCATCAGCCGGAAATAGGTCTGCGAGACAGAACCTGTAACACAGCTAAGGGCGGTATCAACAGGCAAGGCAAGCGGGCTAATCGCGCCGACATCCTCGGTCAATAACAAGGTCATAAAAGAGGCCAGAAACAGCCCGCTGCCATCGCGGGCAAAACTGCAATAGATCAGCAGCCTGTCATTTTCCAAAGCTTCTAGCTGTAAAATTACTGGCGAGTCTTCGGGGTAGAATAGAAATTTTCCGCCACCCATCGGGCGTAAATCTCCTGGCAAATTAGCTTGGATTTGTTCTATCACTATAACCTATCCTGTTTTACAGTTTTTCCTGTGGAAAGATGAAAATATTAAAAACATATTAACAACTGACAAAACAGTTATCCAAAAGACTAGATCGAAAGGGCTAATCACCACCAGAATCTGACCAGAAAACTCAAGGGGAAAAAACCCACTCGCGGGAGTTTACATCGGACAGGTTCAGGGTAAGATAACAAGGCTGAGACGCCTTTGCCAAACTGCGGAGACAGATATGACCTTTATTGAAGCTGGCGATCTATTATGGCGTCCAAAAGCCATTGAAAATACACAGCTTTATGAATTCGCAACGCTGGTTAAAGACAGGCATGGCCATGACTGGAAACAGGAATATGAAGCGCTGTGGCAATGGTCTGTTGACCAGCCTGGTGCGTTCTGGTCTGCGCTATGGGATTGGCATGGCATTATCGGCGAGAAAGGTGCGCGACAGCTAGTAGATGCAGACAAGATGCCAGGGGCGCAATTCTTTCCTGATGCGCAAATAAATTACGCTGAAAATATGCTACGGAATGCAGATGACCGAGAGGCCGTTATCGCCTATGGCGAGGATGGAAGATGCAACCGTCTGAGCCGCAGAGAGCTGCGAGATAAAGCGCTGGCTTTGGCCGGATGGATGCAGGCCAGAGGCATTGGCAAGGGGGACCGGGTCGCGGCCTATCTCCCGAACAGTGAGACAACTATTATTGCCATGTTGGCAACTGCCAGTCTTGGCGCGATATTTTCCAGCTGTTCCCCAGATTTTGGGTTAAACGGCGTTGCCGACAGGTTCGGCCAGATTACGCCAAAGCTGCTGATCGCCGCAGATGGCTATAGCTATAATGGCAAGGCGATAGACAGGCTGGAAATTGTTGCGCAATTAACCAAAAGGCTGCCTTCTTTGGAGCAGATATTAATTGATGGCTATATGAACCCAAATCCGGATATTAGCGGCATAGTTATTGCCGGATTGTTTGCTGACTGTCTATCGCACCCACCTGTAAGCGGATTTTGCCGCGTGGGCTTTAATGACCCGCTTTATATCTTATATTCTTCTGGCACCACCGGGGCGCCGAAATGTATTGTGCATTCAACTGGCGGTACCCTTATCCAGCATATCAAAGAGCATCGCCTGCATAGTGATATTTCAGAAAAAGATCGGATTTTCTATTTCACAACCTGCGGGTGGATGATGTGGAATTGGCTGGTATCGGGTTTGATGATGCAGGCGCCAGTGATTGTTTATGAAGGCAATCCGTTCCATCCTGGACCAGAACGGCTATGGCAAATCGCCGAGACCGAGAAGATGACGCTATTTGGCACTTCTGCCAAATATATTGATGCGGTTAGAAAGTCCGGGTTACATCCTGCACAGCATTTTGATCTCTCCTCTCTTCGGATTTTATGTTCTACAGGCTCGCCTCTCTCCTCTGAGGGGTTTGGCTTTGTCTATGAAGCTATTAAAAGTGATATTCAGCTTGCCTCTATTTCGGGCGGTACCGATATCATGGGCTGTTTTGTGCTGGGATGTCCGGTAAAGCCTGTTCACGCGGGTGAGATTCAGGTACGCGCGCTGGGTCTGAATGTAGCCATTCTTGATGAAGAGGGCCAACCCGTAACAGGCGAGCAAGGCGAGCTATCTTGCCTGTCTCCGTTTCCGTCCATGCCCATAGGCTTTTGGAATGATAGCGATGGCAGCCGCTATCAGGCAGCCTATTTCGATGTGTATCCAAATATCTGGCGACATGGGGATTGGGCCACCCATACCGCTAGCGACGGGATCATTATTCATGGCCGGTCAGATGCAACGCTAAATCCGGGCGGGGTGCGCATAGGCACTGCTGAGATTTATCGTATTGTTGAATCATTTGATGAAATTACAGAATCACTGGTGGTTGGCCAGATGGTTAATCACGATGTGCGGGTAGTTCTGTTCGTGCGGATGGCAGTTGGCCATGCCCTTGATGAGGGTTTGCAAGCAAATATCCGCTCCGTGCTTAAACGCCAGGCCAGCCCGCGCCATGTACCAGCAGTAATCCTGGAAGTGACAGATATTCCGCGAACCCGGTCTGGCAAAATCACAGAGCTGGCCGTGCGCGATGTCCTTCAGGGTCGACCGATCAAAAACACCGAAGCCCTGGCCAATCCTGAAGCGTTGGAAGAATATAAAAACAGGCCAGAGCTAGAAGTCTAGAGCGTGGTTATCTCGCACCATCCATATAAAAGCCTGAGTGGCGTTGCGGTATCCACACTACCCATTTAACTGATGCAGGAATTGTTGCAGGCCAGAGCTGTTTGCATATTGCTTTCTGACCTTTTTCAACATTGGCACCATCGCCCGTAGCGAGGCGGTTTCAGCCGCACTCAGACTTTCCTCATCTGAGATATCTGCACCCTTTTGCAACGGACAGGCGAGCAGCCGGTAAGTGTGATTGGCCCCAACTCGGTCCGCCAGAATTTTAAAGCGGGCCTTGCTGCCGACAGGCCATTTTTCGCGCAACACCAACAGCAGGACAAAATCATCTGCCTCGGCATTTTGCAAGGCAGGTGCAGCCAGAATTTCAGCTGCGGCCTCAACCTGCTGACGCCAGCCTTGATCCTCTTCCAGTGGCGGGGCGGCAGGATCATCCAGTGCCTTTCCCAGCCAGTTAACTACATCCGCATCTGTTGGGGCGTCCATTTCAGCAAGAGCGGAAAAATCGCCCATCACTGCAGCCTTGTCACTTCTTTCAAAACAATGGATTTCGATTTCACCCATTACACGGATAATCATTGGGTCTCTCCTGAGCTTGTCATTTTCTGTACAGCTTGCTGCTGTGAAATTACGAATTCGCGCCAGATAATAAACATACAGGAGGAAACCACAACCACCATTCCACATAGTTGCAGGATTGTTGGCACTTCAGAGAATACCAAAAAGCCGAAAATGCCCGCCAACGGCACTTGCAGATAGCGCAAAGAGGCAACAACAACCGCCTCGCTATAGCGATAGGCAGAGGTAAAGGATAGCTGAAGAAGCGAGCTAAACGCCCCTAACGCTATCAGCATAAATAGCTCTTCCATGGTTGGCATCATAAATTGTGCGGGCAGCAACAGCAAAAGCGAGCCAAATACGATAAATCCGCAGCTATTATATACAAAGGCAATAGTGACAGGCTGGTCCCCCTTGCCAAGCTTTCGCAGGGTTATGGACAAGCCAGCCCCGGCAATCGCCGCACAAAGCCCAAATAAAATCGCCGGTGTAATGGATTGTGAAAACGGGTCTGTTAACAAAAAAATGCCCATCAACCCGGTAATCACCGCTAATGTTCGGTATATGCCTACTTTCTCGGATAACAGCAGTGGCGAGGCCAGCGTAATAAACAGCACAGAGGACTGAAAAAGGGCGGTTGCCTGGCCAAGCGGAATATTTCGAACCGATAAAAACCAAAAGGTTATTCCAGTCATGCCAAACATTACCCGAACCACCATTGTGCGCCTCTGGGTAATCCGCAACATATCGCGCCCTCTGACGCGCCATGCCACAAAAAACAAAATCGGCAGGGAAAATAAAAATCGGAAAAACAGCATGGAAAGCAGGGTCAGATCGCCTGACAGCATTTTAACAATACCGCCTGTAATCACGCCAAAACAGACCGCAGCCAGGGTAAGAAAAACCCC
>JBMHCK010000191.1:0-34949 GCA_049889955.1 Puniceispirillaceae bacterium (SeqCode) | reverse complement strand
GCGGGTATCGAACAGGTCTGGCGTTTTGCCCATCCCGATAATCGGAAAATGACCGGCCCTATCACCCGCTTTTCACGTCTTTTTGATTTACCTGCCTATGCCCCGCTTATCGGGTTGCAGGATTATGTGATTAATGACCGGGCGGTTACTCAGACACAAGCCCGATTTGTGGTAACGATACGGGCCCGCGATGGGGCTGCTTATGGTTATATCTGGACATTGCGCGCTCTGCCGGCCCATGCCTTGCCCGATGCGGCCCATGCCCTGCCTGATGCGGATGGTGATGCAGATGATAACAGCGGCACCGCTGGTCAGGGGCAACAGGATGAAGTCGTCTGGATGACATCAGCTGTTTCTGCACCCACTGCAGGCGGCGGTAGCTAGCCTTCTTGTCTCTTCCCAGTCAGAAGTAACTGGGGTATAGAACAAGAATTATGAATACAAATCCTGTTTCATTTTTCCGCAATCTGCCCACACCTCTGCTTGCGGCTTTTTTGCTGACCATTGGTATTTCCATCATGGGCCTGTCCGATAATCTGGTGCGGCTGGTCTCGCAAGATATTGGTCTAGGGCAATATCATTTTTTACGCTCAGCACTGTCTATTACGCTGTTTTTGATGATGCGGAGTTTTGTGTCTTTTCGCCTTCAGGTCATAAATTGGCGGCCTGTGCTGTTGCGGACGCTATTTTTATCGCTGTCTATGACGCTGTTTTTTTCGGTGCTTTCTTTTCTGCCTGTCGCGCTGGCTGGGGCGGGGCTATTTACCTCGCCTGTTTTTGTGCTGCTATTTTCTGTTGTTATTTTTCGCATGCGCCCTGGCTGGCGGCGTATTCTGGCGATGGTGCTCGGCAGTGTCGGAGTCTGGTTTGTCCTGCGTCCCGACACGCAGAATTTTCAACTGATACAGATACTGCCTATCCTTGCGGGGGCTTTTTATGCCGGCGCCAGCCTGACCACACGTCGCTATTGTGCAGAAGAAAGCCCCTATGCGCTTACCATGGCCTATTTTGTGATGATCGGGCTGATTGGACTGGGCGGCGCGGTGGTCATTGAACTTGCGGGCATTCAAGGGCGCGATCAGGCAGCATTTTTATTGCGTGGGCTGGTATGGCCAGATGCCGCAACCTATGGCTGGATAGCGGTGATGTCCCTGTTATCTGTGGTGGGGATTTTTATGATTACCAAAGCCTATCAAATGGCAGAGACAAGCTATATGAGCATTTTCGAATATAGCTATCTTATTTCGGCTGGACTGGTTGGTTGGCTATTATGGGGCAGTGTTTTCGGGGTTAGTGAATTTACTGGCATGGGCCTGATTGTTGTGGCCGGGGTAGTGGCGGCGATATCTGCTGGACGCAGTAAGGCGCGGCGCTAGCTATCTGTGTTTGTCAAAAAATTTAGTTGTCGGCCTGTCTGTTTTTGTGGTTCATAGAACAAGGCGGGGCACTATTCATTTTCACGATATCTATCCAGAAACACTTAAAAAAATTTTTAAAATATAGGGGTATTTCATGACAAATTATGTGATCACACCAAATCCACAAGCCGCTGTTGCGGTAGCTGGATCGGATAGCCAGTTTCCAGTGCGGCGTATTTTTTGTGTTGGCCGGAATTATGGCGAGCATGCAAAGGAAATGGGATTTAGTGAAAAAGAGCCGCCTTTTTTCTTTACCAAGCCAGCTGATGCGGTTGTGGAAAATAACGCCACCATACCCTATCCCCCGATTACCAGTGACCTGCATCATGAAATTGAATTGGTTCTGGCTATTGGCAAGGACGGCGCCAATATTTCAGCAGATGACGCAATGGATCATATTTGGGGGGTTGGTGTCGGGATTGATTTCACCCGCCGTGACCAGCAAATTGCCCATCGTGAAAAAGGGCGGCCCTGGTGCTGGGGAAAGGCGTTTGATAATTCTGCACCCATGACCAGCTTGCAACCTCTATCTGCTTTGCCGCCAGCTCGGCAAAGCCTGGATAGCGGGCGTATTTGGTTGTCTGTCAATGGCGAGATGCGCCAACAGGCAGATTTGGGGGATATGATCTGGAATGTTCGCGATATTATCGCCTTTTGTAGCCAGTCTGTAACGTTGAAGGCGGGGGATCTGATCATGACTGGCACCCCTGCCGGTGTTGCAGCCGTCACTGCAGGCGATGTGTTGACCGGCGGGGTAGAGGATGTTGGGGATATAAAGATAACCCTTTCCTAGACAGGGCCAGACAAGATGCGGAGGGGTAGATGATCCCGCTTGATATTCAGGTGCCTGAGCAGGGCCAGCTTAGACAGCTCGCTGAGGATTTATATTGGGCACGTTTTGCCCTACCCTTCCGGTTAAATCATATTAATCTGTATATGCTGGATACGGCTGATGGCTGGTGTCTGATTGATGCGGGGGTTAATGATCTGGCTACGGCCGAACATTGGCAGATGCTGCTGGATGGCCCGCTGGCAAAACAGCCAGTAGCCTCTATCTTAATCACCCATCACCATGTTGATCATATGGGCTATGCGGGGGCGCTTGCAGCGCTTACACATGCACCTGTTTTTGCAAGTGCCGAAGAAGCGGTGCATGGGCATTGGCTGTATGATCTAGAACCCGCAGCCTTTGGCGCGATAATGGCAGATACCTATCGCCGATATGATATACCAGAACAGATTATTGCGCGCGTTGCTGAAAATGGTAGCCGCTACCGCGCGAATGCCAGCCCCCTGCCGGTTTTTTCTGAAGTGAAGCCTGGCGATAGTATCCATAGCCGTTTTGGTAAGTGGGAGGTGCGTGTGGATACAGGTCATTCAGACGCACAGATCAGTTTGATGGATAAGGGCCGAAACCTGTTTCTTAGCGTTGATTTTCTGTTGCCGCGTATCTCGCCAAATATATCAGCAGATATTCGGGATCCGGATTTTGATTTGCTTTCCCATTATTTTACCTACCTTCAGGAAATGACGTCCCTGCCTGCAGATATGTCTATCTTTCCTGGCCATGATTGGCCGTTTCGTGATGGCGGGGCGCGCGCCGCGGCCCTGATTGACCATCATCATTTGCGTTTGCAACAGCTGCTAGATGCTGCACAGCATAAATCCCTGACCGTTACATCGGCTATGGATGTATTGTTTGGGCGGGAATTTGGCGATCATGAATTATATTTTGCCTCAGGGGAGGCCCGCGCACATTTAACGCATCTGGTGGCGACCGGGCGCTTGCAGGTAACCAGAAAAAATGCGGGCTATGATCTGTATGAAGCTGTCTAGTTATATGGGCCAGGCCTAATGGTTCGGGTATTTCCACTGTTATTTGTGGTGTTATGGGCGTCTGCCTTTATCACGAGCAAGGTGATTGTTCACGATGCTACCCCTTTTGCGTCGTTGGGATTCAGGTTCGCGCTGGTGGCGCTGGGGTTTTTGGTTTTTGCGCTTATCATGCGTGATTGGGTAAAGCCGCGCCTGGTAGATATTCTGGAAGCGGGCGGTACAGGTGTGCTGTTTCACGGTTTTTATCTGGGCGGGGTATTTTTTGCTATTTCCAAAGGGATGCCTGCTGGCATGGCCGCCTTACTGGTTTCCTTGCAACCGGTATTAACTGGTGCGCTTGCGGGTCCGATTCTGGGCGAGCAAGTAACCTGGCGGCAATGGGTGGGTATTGCTCTTGGGTTTGGCGGCGCGGCAACGGTATTGGGGCTGGATATTGGAACCGGCTTTCCGCTTATTGCCTTTTTGTCGGCGCTAACAGCGTTGCTTGCGGTAACCGCAGGCACGCTTTGGCAGAAAAAACTTAGCGGAAAACTGCCCTTATCGGTATCTAATTTTTATCAGGCACTGGCGGCCTGTATTTTTCATCTGGCAGTAATGACACTGTTCGAAACGCCCTTTATTCATTTTACCCCGAATTTTATGTATGCGATGGGTTGGCAAATTCTGGCAGTGTCCTTTGGGGCCTTCACAATATTGATGTATTTGATTAAGGCCGGATCTGCCAGCCAGACAGCCACTTTATTTTTCCTGGTGCCGCCTGTATCGGCAGTAATGGGATTTGTGTTTTTGGATGAGGCGCTGACAACAAGCGATATTATTGGGCTGATGGTAGCCAGTATCGGGGTGTATATCGCAACATCCGGGCCCGCTACTGAACAGCGGTAAAAGGATTTGACAATTATGCCTGCCTCTGCCGATACTGTCAGAATTTTTCGTTTAATCTTATGGAGTCCTTATGTCAAAGACAGCTCAAGACTATCTCGCCGAAGCAAACGCTATCGTATCCAGAATTGAAACCGATGCCGGGATTGCCCGTCATGGTCAGGCCAATGTGGTATTTGTAGATGTCCGCGATGGTATGGATATCGCTAAAACAGGTACGATTGCAGGGGCGCTTCGTATCCCGCGCGGTTTTATTGAATTTGCCGCTGATTCAAATACCCAGTTTCATGCCCCAGCCATGCAAAAGGATGCAGAGGTGATCTTGGTATGTGCGGCAGGGGGACAAGCTGCCCTTGCTGGAAAAACCCTGATCGATATGGGCTATCAAAATGTGACCAATGTTGGTGGTTTTGGCGCCTGGAAAGAGCAGGGCGGGCCTGTAGAAGCCTAACCGAGCTTATCTGATAACAGCCGGAGGGGCGAGGTGTGCGCGCCAGAAATTTAGATAAAGAGCCATATCCGCTTGTTATTGTCGGCAGTGGTTTTGCCAGTTTTTGTCTGATAGCCCATCTGTTAAAAGCCCGACCTGACTTCGGCAAAAAAATTACAGTCATAGGCCCGGAACCCATTGGATTTGGTGCGGCTTATGGCTGTACGCATCGTGATTTCAGGCTGAATGTCCGGGCCCAGATCATGCGGATATTTTCTGAAAATCCAAATGATTTTCTGCATTGGGCGGCGCGCGAAATTAAAGATGAAGAGGCCCATAAGCCGCAAGGCGCCTTTTATCGGCGCGCTGATTTCGCCATGTATTTATCTGCTTTGCGAGATCAGCTAGACGGGTTTGACGACGTTAGGGCTATCCCGGCGCAAGTGACCGCAGCCGATAGGGTGGATGCCGGCTGGCACCTTACCCTTGATAGCAATGAAACCCTCTTGGCAGAACAGCTTGTATTGGCAACCGGCAATCCGCCGCCGCGCTGGCCTTGTTCGATTAAAGCGGCGCTGCCTGCTGATAAAGCGGTTGAAAATCCATGGTCTGGGGATTGGCTGGCTACTCTGCATAACACAGACGCCATCACCTTTATTGGTGGCGGGTTAACCGCAATGGATGGGATATATAGCCTGGCCCGGCAGGGGCATATGGGCCCCATAGAAGTGGTGTTGCCGCATCCGGTTTTGCCACCAGAACAGACAGACTGGCAGCCAGAAGCGCCAATTCACTGGCCAGAAAATATCCACACCGCCAGTCAATTTTTCAGATTTATGAAAAATTCTTTGGGTTCAAGAGACTGGGAACAGCCACGCTGGCAATCCAGGTTTGAGGCGCTACGTATCCATCTAAGCGCGGCGTGGCAGCGCCTGGATGAGGGCGCGCAAAGGCGGTTGATGCGCCATGCCGGAAAGTGGTGGCAACTGGCCCGGTTTCGTTCAGCCCCGCAAAATTTTGAGGCTGCGCAGGCGATGCTGAAAAGTGGCCAGCTGCGCCTGACCAAAGGACGGGTAGTCCAGATAGCAAAGCAGGGCAGGCAAATTCAACTGAGGCTTGAGGATGGTCAAAATCGGCTGGCGGATGCGGTGATAAATTGCACTGGTCCCGCCCCTGATCCGCTTATCGCGCAAATGCGCAAGGCCGGGTTGGTGGCACCAGATATCAGCAATCGCGCCGCGCGTATAGGCCCGGACCTCAGAGTGCTGAAACCGCAGCAGATTGCCTATGACACGCTGTTTGGTGTCGGGGCGATGAGCGCCAGCAGTCTGGGAGATGTGATAGGTGCAGGCAGTATTGCCAAACAGGCAGAGCAGCTGGCAAAAATTCTGGCATCTTGAAATCCTGATTATCCAGCTTAAATCGCATTCACTGTGAAAAAGGGGCTTTTAACCAGATCGATAAAGGCTACATTAAATGGATATACCTGTTCGATATATCAGCTTTTCAATGAGGGATGGAAATGGCAGTCAGATATTTAAAAGAAGGAAAGACAGAATCAGCACGCGCAGAAGATGACGCGCAGGTCCGGCAAAATGTTGAAGCGATTCTTGCCTCTATCGAAACAGAAGGGGACGCAGCGGTTCGGCGGTTGTCTGAAAAATTTGACTCCTATAGCCCAGCTTCCTTTCGCTTGTCAGATGCTGATATCGAAGCGTTGATGGCACAGGTCTCGAAGCGCGATATGGAAGATATAAAATTCGCGCAAGAACAGGTTAGAAATTTTGCTCAAATTCAGCGCGACAGTATGCGCGATGTAGAGGTTGAAACGCTGCCTGGGGTGGTGTTGGGGCATAAGAATATCCCGGTTCAATCGGTAGGCTGTTATGTGCCGGGGGGTAAATTTCCAATGGTGGCGTCGGCGCATATGTCTGTGGCGACCGCATCTGTGGCTGGCGTGCCGCGCATTGTAGCGGCAACCCCGCCTTTTAATGGCGCTCCAAACCCTGCGGTTATTGCGGCTATGCATTTGGGCGGGGCTCATGAAATTTACGTGCTTGGCGGTATTCAGGCAGTTGGGGCTATGGCTCTTGGTACAGAAACACTGGCACCGGTACATATGCTGGTTGGACCCGGGAATGCCTATGTTGCCGAAGCCAAACGCCAGCTTTATGGCCGTGTAGGGATTGATCTATTTGCCGGACCAACCGAAACCATGGTTATCGCAGACGAGACAGTAGATGCAGAAATCTGTGCAACAGATCTACTTGGACAGGCCGAACATGGCTATAACTCGCCTGCGGTTTTGCTGACCAATTCTGAAAAGCTTGCACGTGAAACACTTGGCGAAATTGACAGGCTGTTATCTATATTGCCAACCGCCGATACCGCATCGGTAAGCTGGCGTGATTATGGCGAGGTCATTGTCTGTGACAGCTATGATGAAATGTTGCAGGTTGCAGATGATATTGCCTCAGAACATGTTCAGGTTATGACAGATAGAGATGACTGGTTTTTAGAAAATATGACCTGTTATGGGGCGCTATTTTTAGGTGCGCGAACCAATGTCGCAAATGGGGATAAGGTTATTGGCACAAATCATACCCTGCCAACGAAAAAGGCAGGGCGCTATACAGGCGGGCTGTGGGTTGGTAAATTTTTAAAGACACATAGCTATCAGCGGGTATTGAGTGATGAAGCAGCAGCGATGATAGGTGCCTATGGATCGCGGCTATGTATGCTAGAGGGGTTTGTTGGTCATGCCGAGCAATGTAATATTCGGGTCCGCCGCTATGGTGGCCAGAATGTGCCTTATGGGAAAGCTGCAGAATAAAATTTTACAGCGAGTATGACGGTTAAATCGGATCTTGAAATTTAGGGGAGCGTAATAATGGAACTTCCAAAAACCCCGGCCTTTCGTCTAGATGGAAAACGCGCTCTTGTAACCGGTGCCTCTTCTGGTATTGGGCTTGGCTGTGCGGCTGGTCTGGCGGAATATGGCGCCGAAGTGGTAGTGGCAGCGCGGTCCAAAGATAAATTGGATGAATTTGTTGAGGCTGCAAACGCGGCTGGCCTATCCGCGCAAGCGGCGGTGATCGATGTCAGCGATATCGCGCACATGCAACAGACCCTCGCCGGGCTGGGCCATTTTGATATTCTGGTTAATTCTGCCGGGGTGGCCAAACATAGCCCTGCCCTTGACACAGTTGCCGAGAATTTTGATGCGGTGATGGATTTAAATTTGCGAGGTGCGTATTTTTTAAGCCAGACACTCGCCGCGCAGATGATCGCTGCTGGCACCGGCGGGTCAATTATAAATATCTCGTCACAAATGGCACATGTTGGCGGGATCGAGAGGTCTGTTTATTGCGCGTCCAAATTTGCTGTTGAGGGGTTTACCAAGGCGATGGCCATTGAATGGGGGCAATATGGCGTGCGGATAAATACGGTATGCCCAACTTTTGTTCGCACGGCTTTGACCCAGAAAACTTTTGATGATCCGGATAAACGGGCATGGATTATGGATAAAATCAAGCTTGGCAGAGTTGCCGAGGTTGAAGATATTATGGGCAGTGTTGTGTTTCTAGCCTCGGACGCAGCCGCGATGATAACAGGTACCAGCTTGCTCGTAGATGGTGGTTGGACAGCAGAATAAAGATAAAGATAGGCAAGATTACATGGACTTGGATAACGCGCTTTTAGACCGGCTTCGGGATGTGGATACGCCGACAATCTGTAACGCCATTGAAGTTGCCCAGAATAAAAGAGGGTTTTCAAACTTTACCCGCCAGCAGATGTTTTGCACAGAACCAGAAGCCCCGGCAATGGTTGGCTATGCCTTAACGGCCAAAATTAGGGGCAGGACGCCCCCAGATGATAGCCCGGAGATAACAAAACAGCGACGGATGGATTATTACCGATATGTCAGTGACAGCGCGCGTCCTGGAATAGTCGTCATTGAAGATACAGATCAGGAACAGGCTTGCGGTGCTTTTTGGGGTGAGATCAATACCAGCGTGCATAAGGGTTTCGGCATAGAAGGGGTGGTCACAAATGGCCTGGTTCGTGATTTAGGGGATATCCCCTCATCCTTTCCTGTGCTGGCAGGGTCGGTTGGGCCAAGTCATGGTTTTGTTCATGTGCTGGCCTATAACTGTCCGGTTTCGGTTTTTGGCCTGCAGGTTCAGCCTGGCGATGTAATCCATGCAGACAGGCATGGCGCTTGTGCTATTCCAGGAGATATTCTTGATAAGATGCGTGCTGCCCTGGACCAGCTTGCCGCAAGCGAGGCTATTGTTTTGAGCGCGGCGAAAAAGCCAGGCTTTGATTTCGCAGCATTTGAAACGGCCTGGGATGCTTTTGAAAAATCCCGAACTTGAAATTCCGTTCAGCCTAAAGCGGCTTCAATATGGGTAGAATACTTATCTGCTTTATTCGCCAAGACTAGCTGGCAAGGCGACAGATAGCTTGCCAGAAATCGTTTTAAGCTGATCCACGATCGCATCGCCAAGGCTGACACCGCTGGCCTGCACGTCTGCGCGTTTGGCCCGTTCCGGATCGCCGGGTATCAGCACTTTTTCACCAGACTGTCGGGGCGGGCAGCTGCGTATAGAAGCGATAAAATCGCTAATCTCTTGCTGCATACTGTTATCTGTATCAAAGTCATCTGCATTGAACACAAGGGACAGCATTCCGTTGCAAAATGGATGGTTATGGGCATTTGTTCCGGCCCCTGTCAGCGCCCCTGCCAATAGCTCGCATGCCAGACCCAGCCCGGATCCCTTATGCTGGCCAAAGGTTTGGATAGCGCCCTCGCCGCCACGCGGATCAGGAACCGCGCTCGTCGCTGTTTTTCCATAAATGGTAACAGGCTGGTCTGAATCCTCGCCGCTGGCATCTACCATTGCATCTACAGGCAGGGTTGTGCCAGTTTTCTGGCTGACCAGAATTTTACCCTCGGCAACGCGGCTGGTCGCAAAATCTAGAATGAAATGCTTGCCATCTTCCTGAGGCATGCCAATCGCAATCGGCGCGGTAGAAATTCTGGCTTCACGCCCGCCAAAGGGGGCCACAATGCGTGATCCGGCCACAGTAACAAAATGGATAGAGGTTAGCCCTGCTTCTGCCAGTAATTCTGCCCAGCCGCCTATTCGTCCCAGATGGCCGGCATTGCGCAACCCGATAAGCGCCAATCCATCTGCGGCTACCATCTCCTTTGCTTGGGCAACAACATGATGGCCTAGCACCTGGCCAAAGCTATATTGCCCGTCAATCAGGCGCAGGCTGCCAGAGGCCATTAATGTTTGATGCGCACAAACCGGGCGCACTGTACCTTGCTCGATATATTCCATGTAGCGCGGCACCCGCACAATGCCGTGGCTAGGATGGCCAGAGGCATCTGCATCTACCAAATGTGTGCTGATAAGAATGGCCTCATCTTCTGGGCATCCAGCTGCTGTAAACAGTGCGGTCAGCCAGTTGGTAATCTTTTTCTGATCTATACGCATATCCCTACCAGTCCTTTTATTTTTTTAAATTCTTATCTTTGATAATCTACGCCTGGTGGCTGTCTTTTATGGCCTGTTGATATCCAGCTTCAAACCGGTCAAATGCCTCATTCAATATTTTCGTATCTTGTGCATAGCACAGCCTGACATAGCCCTCTGCCTCGCGGCCAAAGGCAAGGCCGGGGGCGAGCCCAACGCCAGTGCTTTTCAGCAACGCTTTGCAAAATCCCACACTATTAGTCATGCCAGCCAGAGAGAAAAAGCTGTAAAAAGCGCCATCAGGATCGATGAAATCTACATCTTCTATATTTTGCAGGCGCGATTTGATCAGATGATAACTCTTTGCCAGCTTGTCCTGTAGATGGCGCACCTCATCTTCACCGCCCTCGATCATGGCCTTGCCAGCTTGCTGAACAAACCCTGCGGTACAGGACATATTATATTCGGTAAGCTGGGCGAATATCGGGGCCAGCTCAGCCGGACCCGCTAGCCAGCCAAGCCGCCATCCGGTCATCGACCAGGCTTTGGAAAAGCTGTTAACCGAGATTAGCCTGTCTTGCGGCTCGGCACAGCTCATCATATGCGGGGCAGCGTTACCATGCTGATAAAGCCTGGAATAAACATCATCAGAAACAATCCATGTACCCTGTTTGCGGCAATGCAAGAGCAGGTTTTTTTGATCTTCTGCTGGCATCACCCAACCGGTCGGGTTGTTCGGTGAATTTACCAATACCGCTTTGGTACCAGGCTGGATAGTGGCAAGCAGCCTGTCCATATCCAGATGCCAGCGCCCCTGTTTAGGGGTTAGCGGCACAAACTGGATATTCGCGCCCGAAATTTTAAAACTTTCGGCCAGATTTGGCCAGGACGGCCCCACCACAATAACGCGGTCACCAGGGTCGGTCAGGGCTTGCGCGCTCAGCATCATTGCCTGCATGCCCGAACCGGTTACCGTAATCGCCGAGATATCCAATTTCAGGTCATAAAGCCTGTTCATATAATGTTGCAGGCTGGCCCGCAATTCAGGCTTGCCGCTATTGGGCTGATAGAAATGATCCCCATTTTTCAAGGCCTGTTCTGCGGCGGCTACTGCTATTTTCGAGGTTGGCCAGCGCCCTTCGCCAAACCATAGCGGGACTATATCAGACATTCCCATGCCTGTTTCTGCAACCTCTCTTATCAGGCTGGGTTGCATTGCAGACGCGCGGTAGCTGCTGGCATTCATATATGTTTTCCTTTTGTATGTGCAGGCTATCTGATACAGGCTTTTAGTGTCCTAAACATCCAGCTAGCTGACAAGTTAAAAACAGCATGACAATTATCAAAGCTAGCTTATTATCGATGTACAACTATATAAAATATACTTGCAAAACCCATCTATAAGGAGATGTGAATATGGGACGTTTTATTTGTGCAGAAACACCGGGAAATGCAGATGTTCTGGAACTGCGCGACAGACCAACCCCTAATCCCGGGGCTGGCCAGGTGGTGGTGTCACAAACAAAAATGGGACTAAACTTTCTGGATGTCTATCAAACTTCCGGTATTTATCCCTTTCCGGAAAATGATGTATTTGTGCCAGGTAATGAAGGGGTTGGCCGGGTATTGGCGGTTGGCGAAGGCGTAACAGGTTTTGCAGAAGGCGACCGGGTGGGCTATCCAATGGTGGTAGGTGCGTTTGCCGAAGAACGGGTTATTGCCGCAGACAGGCTGGTACATTTGCCTGACGATATCTCGGATGATATGGCAGCGGCGGCGATGCTAAAGGGGATGACAGTTGAATATTTGCTGACCCGTTCCGTGCCATTGCAGGCGGGGGATACTGTATTGTTTCATGCCGCCGCAGGCGGGGTTGGTCTGCTGGCTGGACAGTGGCTAAAGGCTATCGGTGTACAGGCCATTGGTACCGCAGGTTCAGCAGAGAAATGTGCGCTTGCAAAAGAGGCGGGCTATGATCATGTGATTAATTATACCAGTGATGATTTTGTCAGTGCGGTCATGGATATTACCGGCGGCAAGGGCGTGCGTGCGGTATATGATTCGGTTGGCAAGGATACCTATCCCGGCTCGCTCAAAGTGTTGCGCGATTGCGGACATTTTATCGCCTTTGGCCAGTCCAGCGGATTAATCGCAGATTTCAAATTAGGGGATTTGGCGGCTAATGGCTCGCTTTATGCACAGCGTCCAACCCTTGCCACCTATATTGCCAGCAACGCACAGCTTAGCGAGGTAGCGGCGAATCTGTTTTCCATGTTAAGTGCAGGCAAACTGAGGGTTTCGGTTAATCAGCGCTATGATCTTGCCGATACTGCCGAGGCTTTTCGGGCGCTAACCGGACGCAAAACAACCGGGGTTACGCTGATCGAAACAGGTCTGTAAGGAAAATAATAAAAGGTCAGCTTGGCGCCTGATTATGCAGGCTGGTAAGCTGGCCTTTTGAGAAAATAAGAGGTGCTTTGTCCTGATGCTGATGGCTCAGAACCTCTCCTAAAATAATAATATGATCGCCGCCTTCATATAGTTTCCAGGTTCGGCATTCCAGGCTGGCAACGACCCCATCCAAAATAGGCTGGCCATGCGCAGAAGGCTGCCATGCGATATCGGTAAACAAATCAGATTTGGTAGAGGAAAAATGCTGGCATAAATTCAGCTGATCCTCGGCCAGAATATTGACAGCAAAATATCCAGCCCTCTGAAAGGTATCCAGCCGCGCAGACTCCAGGCTAAGGCTCCATAAGATAAGTGGCGGATCAAGCGAGACAGAGCTGAACGAATTGATTGTCATCCCGCTTGGCGAGGTATTTTCATCCTTGGTTGTGACAACCGCAACACCGGTCGCAAAACAGCCAAGCGTGCGCCGCAAATTTTTGCTTTCATGTTCTGTTATGACGCTATCCATCTCAGCCAAAATCATCCCTTGAGTTAAATTTTTATTTCTGCCAAATCTCAATCATTTTTACGCATCAAGACTCTGTCCAGACCAATGGCGGTGCATTCAGCCTGTCTTGTGTGGCGATGCGCATGGCAAAGGCTGGGCTTGTCTGGTCTATCTCAACATCTGCAAAAGTCAATATTTGATCCGGGCGCATATCTGTTTTCAGCTTTACATGGTTAGCTAGCCCCAGCGGTAAATAGCCATGTGATATGCTGATATCAGCGGGGCGCAGCCCGCCATAAATCGTCGCCCCGCCTTCGCCATCTAACAGGGTGCCAGCACGCAAAGAAGATTTTGCAATCGCCACAACATCCGCATTAAAGACGCGGGCATAACCGGTAGGCTCTCCTCGCAGGGCAATGCTAGCAACCGATATGGCGAGTTCCAGCCCGATCATATGCCATTTTTTATGCGCCGCCATATAGCGGCCAGTATCATCTGTGGTCACGCTATATTCTTCAAAGCAATGTTTCATATAGTCGCTATCGGCTTCAATGGCGACCCATACGCCCTTGCGGATATCGTTGGGGATCGGCTGGCCTTCTGCAGTAAGACAGGATATCACCTCTACCATTTCTGTGTCGTCCAGAATACCGCCAACCGCTTTTGGGCGCATCAATTGCGGGATATCCTCTATCGCACCAGGCGGAAAGGCCAGCCCGTCAGCAGGGGCCTTTAACATACAGGCATTTGCAATGGCGGCTGATTCTATCGCTGGTTTTGAGCCATCTAAAAAGGCATTAAACATCTTTGGATTCAGTTTGCCGCGCGCTGCCTGTTCTGCAGTTAACCCCCAATGATCCCAAACGGTATCCGGGGTGGAAAAGCGGTAATGCGGCATCCATTTATGCCCTCTGCCTGCGGCCATTACCTGAAACCCGCAGGCACGTGCCCAATCGGTTAAATCTGCTGCTAATGCGGGCTGGTCGCCATAGGCCATTGAATAAATCACCCCGGCCTTTTGGGCTGCTGCTGCCAGCCCGGCCCCGCAAAACGCATCTGCCTCAACCGTTACATTGATGACATGTTTTTTGGCTGCAAAGGCTGCGCAGATATGGCTGACAGCGGCCAGCGGATCGCCGGTAACCTCGATAATAATCAGAATATCAGGATGCTGAAGTGCGGCTTGCCAGTCCTCGCTGATGCAAATGGTTCTGTCCTGCAAGGCACTGTCAATTGTTGGCGCGGCAAAGCTATCGTCTGGCCAGCCTGCCAGACGCAAATTCTGTTTTGCCACCTCTGGATATAAATCGATAAGACAGGCCAAATGAATGGCGGGCAATTTTCGTAATTGTGCCAAAAACATGGTAGCGAATTTCCCCGCCCCTATCATGGCGATAGGGATAGATTTTCCAGCCTGATGATGCGCCTGAAGGCGGGTAAAAAGATTCATAAAAACACCTGTAATCCTGATTTTTTTAACGCAGAGAAGTTAACAGTGCGGCCTCGCAGAAGCAGATGTCAATTGGTTCGCCAGATTTAGCGGTGCGTGCTTTTTATATTGCTGGTTGCTGATTTTTGGTTTGTTATGAAAGACAGGCAATGTTTCTGTGCTGTGACAAAACCAAAGGAGCAAGCAAGATGGCAAAAATAGGTATTGTTGGTATCGGAGATATGGGAAGCGGTATAGCCAAGAATTTATTGGCGAATGGCTTTGAGGTGCAGGGGTTGGATTTGGACGCAGCCCGAATGCAGGCCTTTACAAAAGCTGGCGGTATAGCTGCAAAAAATCTGGCAGAGCTGGCACGCAATGCCAAAGCGGTATTTGTGATGGTAATGACCGGAGCACAGGCTGAGGCGGTAATTTTTGGTGCTGATGGTCTAGCCGCTAATATGCCAGATGGCGCTAGCATTATTCTGACGGCGACGATCAAGCCTGCCGAAGCTGAAGCGATAGAAAAAAGACTGGCAGAGACCGCTATATATCTGATTGACAGTCCGGTTAGTGGCGGGTTTCCAGGCGCGCAATCTGGCAGTCTTACCATGATGGCGGCTGGTCCCGAGGCCGCCTTGCGTGCTTGTCGTTCGGTAATGGAAGCGGTCTCTTCTACCATTCATATTGTTGGGGATGCGGCCCCGAAAGGGCAGATGATAAAGGCCTGTCTGCAATCTATTATTGGCTCGGTATTTTCAGCAACCTTTGAAGCGGCAACGCTGGCCGCAAAGGCAGGCATTGATGGCGAGACCTTATTCAAGGTGGTATCAACCTCCGGGGCGGGATGCGGGGTGGCTTGTACCGCACTTGAAAACATAATTGATAGGAAATTTGAAGGGACTGGCAGCCATATTTCAACCATGCATAAGGATTTGACTATCTGTCTTTCCATGGCTGAGAAATTGGGTGTGCCCTTACATACTGCCTCTACCGCGATGCAATTATTCCATGCAGGCAAGACCAAATATCCAGACGGGGATAATTGGGTGGTAACGCGGGTACTGGAAGAAATTGTTGGCGCAGAGCTGCATCGCTAGCCCCCCCCTTTCAAATACTAAAGGATAGAGACAGATGAAATTAGGTGTAATTTGTGACGGCATTAGCCGCGATTTTGAACATGCCTTGAAAGTTATGGATGAATTTGGGCTGGACTATGCAGAATTGCAATTTATCTGGGACCACGAGATAGGCGACCATGATGCTAGCGATTTGGCCAGAATCAAAGAATTGCTGAACAAATATCAGAAACCTGTTTCCTGTTTGTCGCGGCATATTTTTGCCGGGCTGACGGTTGCGAGCCGGCCAGGCGATGCAGATCATAGCCGGCATATGGAAGCCTTAAAAAGGGTGATTGATATGGCCCATCAGCTTTCTTCGCCACTGGTCCGAATTATGACGTCAAAAAAAGAACAGATTCTATGGGGGCGTAACGGGGCAGAGCAATGGAATGTTGCCAAAGGGGCATGGGACACGCTGCCACCCTTGATAGCACCCGCAATAGAGCTTGCCAGAGCAGAAGGGATAACGCTTGTTGTTGAAACAGGTAATGGCACTATGGTTAATTCCAACTATACTGCGGTAAAGCTGATTGACGCGCTGGATGCTCAGGATGTTTTGAAAGTGTTATGGGATCCTGCCAATAATTGCTGGTGCCATGAGCGCGCCTGGCCAGATGGGTTTGATACCGTAAAACATGGCTATCTGGGGCATGTGCATATAAAGGATGTTCAGGTCGATACCCCCAAAGCAACGCTGGAAGTTCGGCCCATGGGTGAGGGGCAATTAGCCGATATGTTTGCCCCCATTGCACAAGGGCTGAGAGACATGCCCTATGAGGGGGTGATCTCTTTTGAGAGTGTATATCATCCAGGCAATGGCAATTTTGAAGAGGGGTTTCGGGCGAATATTGGCACGTTTAAAGCGCATTTTGCCTGAGGGTTTTGGCGTTTAATTTTCCAGATAATTATTCTGTAACCTATGATGGGCCAGCACAGAATTCTATTCCAGAACAGAATTCTATTTTAGTATATCTGTGCGTAATCACGACAAAAGGAAGATGAAGAGATGCAATCGCTTTTTGATTTAACAGGAAAGACCGCGTTGATTACAGGTGCATGGCGCGGCATTGGCTTTGCATTGGCAGGCGGGTTGGCACAGGCAGGGGCAACCATCATCCTTAATGGCCGGGATGGGGATAAAACAGCTGCCTCGGTCAGCGCCCTTCAGGCAGCTGGATATTCTGCTACCGAACTGGTGTTTGATGTTACCGATAATGCCGCCACAATAGCGGCAATCGATGGCTATGAAACCGAGCAGGGACCAATTGATATTGTTATTAATAATGCAGGTATTCAGCATCGCTCCAGCCTGATTGATTTTGAATCGCAAGCGTTTGAAAAAGTTTTGGCCGTTAATACACAAGGGGTTTTCCATGTCTCGCGGGCGGCGGCTAGACATATGGCCAAGCGCGGACAGGGCAAGATAATCCATATCGCCTCAATCATGAGCAAAATGGCCCGTCATCATGTCAGCGCCTATATCACTTCCAAGGCCGCAGTTGCGGGATTGACCCGGGCCATGACATCAGAATGGGCAGCCAGCGGGATTAATTGCAACGCGATTGGGCCTGGATATATTTCAACCGAATTAACCCGTGCGCTGTTCAGCGACCAGGAATTCAGTCAGTGGCTGGTTGGCAATACACCAGCTGGGCGTTGGGGCGAGGTTCAGGATTTGATAGGTACCGCAATTTATCTTGCGGCACCTGCTTCTGATTTTGTGCATGGCCAGATAATCTATGTAGATGGCGGGATGACCAGTACTGTCTAGCACGGCCTGTCCCCAGAGCTGTTTTAGATTACTAGATGCCTTTTTAATTAGATGCCTATTTAATTAGATGTTGGCATTCTGGTACCGGGGTTAAAACGCTGCCTTTTTCGAAATACTGCACCAGATTATCTACGGTAAGATCGCCCATAGCCTGGCGAGTTTCGACCGTAGCAGACCCGATATGCGGCGTTAATACCACATTCGGCATATCAAACAGCGCCTCTGGTACCTCTGGTTCTTTTTCAAACACATCCAGGCCTGCATAGCCAAGTGTTCCATTCTCCAGGGCCGTGACAAGGGCGGCCTGATCTACCACAGAGCCTCTGGCCACATTTATCACACATCCTTCTGCACCCAGCGCTTCCAAAATTGGTTGATTGACCAGATTCTGGGTTGCGGCCCCGCCCGGTGTAATCACAATAAGGGCTTGTACCTCGCGGGCCATATCCAGCAGATCAGCATAATAGTGATGCGGGCTATCGGCGCGCTCAGAACGTGCATGGTAAGAAATTTTACACTCAAAGGCTTCCAGTTTTCTGGCAATGGTTTGGCCAATACGCCCATACCCCAAAATGCCAACAGACATCCCATCAATAGTCCGGGTAAGCGGGGCATTGCCTTTTGCCACCCAATCACCTGCCAGAATATAATTATGATTAACAATCAATTCACGATAACAGGCCATCAGCAACATCACCGCTGTGGTGGCAACTTCATTATTCAAAACATTTGGCGTATGGGTGACCAGAATGCCGCGTTTGGCAGCCTCGCTTACATCAATCGCATCATATCCCACCCCATAACAGGAAATAACCTTTAGCCCGGCAAGCCCAGTCAGAAGCGGCGCAGGTACGCCATCATGGCCAGTGGTTGCAATCGCTTCAATCGCTTGACCTGGTCCGCTGATAAAGCTGTCCATATCGGCGATTTCTGAATAGGTATGACAGGTAAAGCTGGCGTCAAAAGCGGCAGCCATACGCGGGGTGATATCGCCAATGATAAGCAATTCTGGTTTCATTGTTATTTCTGCTTTCTGTTATAAAGAGGCTGCAACCTAATATTTCCAAAAAAAGGTTAGCTGCCCAAAATTATCCGGAAATTATCTGGAAATTATCTGGCTATTACAGGTTATTTTGCCGAAGCAATTCAAGATAAATCGCAGAATGATCTGTATCTGCTCCGTCCATTTCCTCTACCAATGTTGTGTAGCGTTCCTGCACCTGTTCTGTCAGCGGCAAGGTCAGGCTATGATGCCCGGCTTCTTCCAGCGCATTATTGATGTCTTTTAGCTGAAACTTGGTCAGCCCGCCTGGCACGAAATTACCTGTTGTCATCCGCTCTCCATGCTGTTGCAGGATAACCGAATCAGCAAAGCCGCCTTTTAGCGCATCACGAATAGCGGCAGGGTCCGCACCGCCTTTTTCGGCGAGCAGCATAGCTTCGGCGACCACCCCGATGGTTACCGCAACAATCGTCTGGTTCGCTAGTTTAGAGAGTTGGCCAGAACCATCCGGGCCAACCCGCACCGCCCGGCCCATGGGTGCAAATACCGGCTCTGCTGTATCAAATACGTCCTGTAATCCGCCCGCCATAATCGCCAGGGTCGCTGCCTCAGCCCCCTTGGTACCCCCAGATACAGGAGCATCCAGATGGCTGCGTCCAGTAGCCCGCATTTCTTGTGCATGCTCTCTGGCCTCGCTGGCTTTGATAGAGCTCATATCTATCAGACAGGCGCCTGATTTCATCTGCTGGCACAGGTCATTTGTGAAAAACAGATCGCGCACGGTGGGCCCGTCGCTCAGCATAGTAATCACAAAATCTGCATCTTTAACCGCTTCGGCTGGCGTCTGGGCAATCTGCGCACCATCGACGGCCAATGCTTCTGCTTTGCTAAGTGTCCGGTTCCATGCGCTTAGCGAATAGCCTGCCTTCAGGATATTACGCGCCATATGGTTGCCCATCAGGCCAATGCCCAAAAAGGCGATATGGGGTTTATTCGTCATGGTAGCGTTACTCCTCTTTTATCTTGGCTTAATAGGTTGCCCGGCCGCCAGAAATATCAAACACGCTGGCGGTTGTGAAGCTATTTTCAGAACTCAACAGCCATGCCACCATAGACGCAATTTCATCGGTCAACACAAACCGCCCGCGCGGGATTTTGGAAAGCATATAATCAATATGCTCCTGGGTTATTTGCTCCAGGATACGGGTCTGGGCGGCAGCAGGGGTGATACAATTCACCGCAATATCCTGGCTTGCCATTTCCTTGCCCAGTGTTTTGGTCAGCCCGATAACCCCTGCCTTGGACGCGGAATAGGCCCCTGCATTTGGGTTGCCTTCCTTGCCCGCCACCGATGCAACATTCACAATCCGCCCGTAATTATGGGCGCGCATTACGGGCAAAACAGCCTGATTAACATAAAAGGTCCCATTCAGATTGATATCTATTACCTGTTGCCAGTCCTCAGCACTATATTCAAGGGTTGGAATAGCAGGTCCGGCAATGCCGGCAGAATTCAGCAATTGGGTGATCTGCGTGTGCGCCTTTAGCGTTGCGTCCATAGCCTTGCTAACTGATTGCGGATCGGCAATATCAACCTCGATACCAGTAGCGGGTGTATCAAAACTCGCACAGGCTGCGTCCAGGGCCTGTTTATCCCGATCCCACAGGACAATTTTAGCCCCATTTTCAGCCAATCTTTTGGCACAGACAAGGCCAATACCCATCGCCCCGCCAGTAATAATGGCAACATCTTTTGACATATCATATTTGGCGTTCATATGGGCGGTCTCCTATCGTGTGTTTGAAAGGTATTTTAGTCCTGGCCTACTTGCTGGCGCTGCCTGCCCAGCCCGTCAATCCAAACCTCCATCACATCGCCTTCGCGCAAGTAAACAGGCTCGGGCTTGATACCCATGCCAACACCGGGCGGGGTACCGGTAGAGATGACATCGCCTGGCTGCAAGGTCATTAATTGCGATAGATGCGAGATACATTCAGCGACCGTAAAAATCATTGTCGAGGTATTGCCGGTCTGCATCCGCTTGCCATTTACATCAAGGCTCATATCCAGATTTTGCGGGTCCGCGATTTCATCTGCGGTTACCAGCCATGGCCCGATAGGCCCAAACGTGTCACAGGATTTGCCCTTGGTCCACTGACCTGTCAGCTTTGCCTGAAAATGACGCTCGGAAACATCATTAGAGACAAAATATCCAGCAACATAAGAAAGCGCATCTTCAACAGAAACATATTTACAGGGCTGTCCGATAACCACGCCCAATTCCACTTCCCAATCTGAATGGGTAGACCCGCGTGGCAGCATCACCATATCATTTGCCCCCACCACAGCAGAGGTAGCTTTCATAAACAGGATCGGATGTTCTGGTATATCAGAGCCAGTCTCGGCAGCGTGATCAGAATAGTTCAGACCAATACACATAAATTTGCCAATACCGCCAACACATGCCCCTAATCTTGTATCTTCTGACACGACAGGCAGGCTGGCAACATCAATTGCACGCAAAGCGTCCAAGCGTGCCGGAGCCAGCGCCGCCCCATTAATATCATCAATATGGGCCGATAGATCGCGAATCTGCCCATCGGTGTCCAGAATACCAGGCTTTTCTGCGCCAGGCGCACCAAATCTAACCAGTTTCATTTTTTGCTCTCCTTAATTGAAATCGCGTGCTTTTAGGCTATCTGGCCAAAACCATCTCGCCAAAGCTACAGGATTAGTGATTGTCGCGCGGCACCCCTTTCGTGCGGGCGATAGACTGATAATTGGTTGCATCCCTTAGCACCATACCTTCTGAGAATGGCATTACCATTTCCCGGAAATATTGCTGCCATGGAGACTGGCTTTCAGGCGATGGATATCCACCTTTTTCCTGCAGCTCTTTTTTGCGCGCTTCCAGCTCTTCATCACTGATCAGAATATCGGCGGTAAAGCTGTTCATGTCGATACGTACCCGGTCGCCTGAACGCAGCAATGCCAGACCCCCACCATCTGCGGCCTCTGGCGAGGCATTCAAAATAGAAGGTGAGCCAGAGGTTCCTGATTGTCTGCCATCGCCAATGCAAGGCAGCTCGGATACCCCTTGTTTAATCAGATAGGCAGGCGGGCGCATATTCACCACTTCCGCCCCGCCCGGATAGCCCTTTGGTCCGGCCCCACGCATTACAAGAATAGAATGGGCATCCATCTTCAGGCTTTCATCATCAATCTTGTGATGAAAATCTTCCGGACCATCAAACACAAAAGCGGTACCTTCAAACGCATTTGGATCATCCGGGTTAGAGAGATAGCGTCCGGAAAACTCGGCGCTGATCACGCTGGTTTTCATAATCGCGCTATCAAACAGATTACCTTTCAGATTGATAAAGCCTGCATCGGTTTTCAGTGGGTTATCAACGGTTTTAATCACTTCTGTATTTTTGATTTTTGCCGCTTCACAATTGCTGCCCATAGAGGCGCCATTTGCGGTTACCGCCTCAGGATAAGGCAATAGATTATGACGCATCAATTCCGCGATTACCGCAGGAACACCGCCTGCCCGGTGATAATCCTCACCCAGATATTCTCCGGCAGGCTGCAGATTCACCAGCAATGGAATTTTATGCCCTATCGCCTGCCAATCATCATTGGTCAGCTCAATGCCCAGATGCCGGGCGATGGCATTTAAATGGATAGGCGCATTGGTAGATCCGCCAATCGCAGAATTAATCACAATCGCATTCTCAAATGCCTGGCGTGTCATAATATCGGAAGGTTTCAGATCTTCCCACACCATATCTACAATCCGGGCGCCCGTTTCATACGAAATCTGTCCGCGTTCACGGTAAGGTGCCGGGATAGCAGCCGAACCTGGCAGTTGCATACCAAGGGCTTCGGCTAGTGAATTCATGGTTGTTGCGGTACCCATTGTGTTGCAATAGCCGGTAGAGGGTGTTGATGAGGTAACCAAATCCAGAAAACCATCATCATCAATTTCACCAGCCGCCATCAACTGGCGCGCTTTCCATACAATTGTACCAGAGCCTGTGCGCTCCCCATCATGCCAGCCATTCAGCATGGGACCAACCGATAGCGCAATCGCGGGTATATCAACGGTAGAGGCTGCCATTAACAAGGCCGGCGTGGTTTTATCACAGCCGATCATCAGCACAACCCCATCTATCGGATAGCCATATAAGGTCTCGACCAGGCTGAGATAGGCAAGGTTTCTGTCCAGCATGGCGGTCGGGCGTTTGCCGGTTTCTTGAATAGGATGGACAGGGATTTCCATAGGCACGCCCCCTGCGGCAATAATGCCGTCGCGCACCCGTTTTGCCAGCTCCAGATGATGGCGATTACAGGGCGACAGGTCAGAGCCCGTTTGCGCGATACCAATAATCGGCTTGCCAGAGCGCAGCTCATCACGGGTCAGGCCGTAATTCAAATAACGTTCTGTATATAGCGCGGTCATTTCTGCATCATCAGGGTTGTTAAACCACAACCGAGAGCGAAGCTGTTCAGGGGCAATTTTCTTATTTGTCATCTTTTATCCTACCTTGCATTAAAACAGAAACATGCGTCAGCGCGCCGAAATATAATGACAGATTAATGTCATCATATCAGCACTCTATTTTATTTTATTTTTACGAATTTGTGTTTTTCTTTTTGATTTCCTGTTTGTGTTCCTCAATATAATGACAACAACATGTCATAAAAAACCAGTTAAAAATGATGTGGCTATAAATGAGTCTAGGAGAAGTGGGATGCGAGTTCTGATTATGGGTGCAGCAGGCATGGTTGGCCAAAAGCTGCTGAACAGGTTGCAAAATGTGGATACAGGTCTTGGCGAAATCACCAAGATGTATCTGCATGATATGGTACCCGCAAACACGGCATCCTGGTCTGGCGAGAGCGAAGTATTGGTTGGCAATATTGCAGATGCGGCAGAAATGCAAAAGCTGGCTGACCTGAAACCCGATGTAATTTTTCAACTTGCCTCGATTGTTTCTGGTGAGGCAGAGCTGGAGTTTACCAAAGGTTGGCAAGTAAATATGGCTGGCTCCTGGGCCTTTCTTGAAGCTTTGCGCCAGCATCATGAAGAGAGCGGCGGCAGCTATGTGCCGAAAATTATTTTCACCTCCTCTATTGCGGTCTTTGGCCCGCCTTTCCCGGATAAGATTTCAGATGAATTTTTATGTGCGCCGCAAACCTCTTATGGCGCTCAAAAAGCGATTGTTGAAATGCTGATTTCTGATTATAGCCGCAAGGGATATATTGATGGTATTTCCATTCGCCTGCCCACTATTTGTGTGCGGCCTGGCAAGCCTAATCTGGCGGCATCCTCCTTTTTCTCTGGCATTATCCGCGAGCCACTAAACGGGGTTGAGGCAATCTTGCCCGTAAGTGATGAGGTGCGCCATTGGCATGCCTCACCGCGTTCTGCAGCGCGGTTCCTTACCCATGCCGCTACGATTGATCTGTCAGCTTTGGGTAGTCGGCGTGCGCTGAATATGCCGGGTGTTTCCTGTACCGTAGCAGAACAGATAGAAGCATTGCGCCAGGTGGCTGGCAATGATGTGGTAGGGCTGATAAAGCCGCAGCTGGAAGACAGGATTGTAAAAATCGTTGCAGGCTGGCCACGTAATTTCGATACAAAGCGGGCGCATGCGCTGGGCTTTGAGAGCGAAACAAGCTTTGAAGAGATTATCAAAATCTATCTGGAAGATGATTTGCCAACTAAAAGCTAGCGCTGGTCACCTCTTTTGCTAGCTGAGATAATATCGCGCCAGCGTATCCGGCCTGACCTCTATACCTAGTCCAGCTGCGGTCGGAATATCGATCTGTCCGCCGCGCATCTCTATGGGGACGGTCGTTAATTCGCGCCGGAACGGATGCGAGGACTGGTCATATTCCAGAATAGGCTGGCGTGAAAACACAGAATGATGGGCGTTTGGCAGCGCCGCGATTAGATGTAGCGAGGCCGCTTGTGCAACCGCACTACCCCAAACATGCGGGTTGATTTCTATGCCTTTGGCCTGGGCTAGCGCGGTGATATGGCGGGCGGCCGTAAACCCCCCGCAAGACCCGATATCCGGCTGGGCGATATCAACACAGCCCGCATCAAATAGCGCATTAAATCCATACAGGCTATGCTCATTCTCGCCGCCAGCGATCGCCATGGGCAGGCGGCGGCGCAATTCGGCATAGCCCGCATAATCTTCAGGGGCAACTGGCTCTTCATACCAGCGAAGCTGCATATCTGCCATCGCCTGTCCCAGATAAAGGGCCTCGGCGCGGCCATAGGCATGATTGCTGTCAACCATCAGGGTAATTTCTGCAGGGTTGATGACTTTCTGGATGGCCTGCATCACCTGTATGTCATCTGCGATGCCAAAGCCAAGCTTGACCTTCATAAATTTAAAGCCGTTTTCTGCATGCATGAGTGCTTCTTCTGCCAACCGGCCCGCCTCGCCCTGTCCGTGAAGCCGGTAAAATCCGGTTGCATAGGGTTCGACCCGCTGGCGATGCGCCCCGCCCAGCAATTGCCAAATAGGTTGGTTATAAGCCTGTCCAGCGATATCCCACAAGGCGATATCTATACCGCTTATCGCGGCCATAACCGCGCCCTTGCGCCCAAAATCGCGCGAGCGATGATACATCTCAAACCATAATTTTTCTGTATCCAGGGGATTTGCCCCGATTAACATGGGAGCAAAGCAATGCTCTATGGCTGCTGCTGCTATCTGTGGTACTTCCAGCCCCTGGCAAAAGGCCTCTCCCCAGCCGGTAAGACCGGTATCTGTGGTAATCTCAATCAATGTTGCCGAGCGGACAGAAACCCAGCCTTGCGAAAACGCAAAAGGCGTTTCCAGCGGCGAAGATAATATATGCGTTTTAATTTGCGTGATTTTCATCGCCTTACCTTATGTATGTTTAGCTGGCCGGAAATGATTCGTTATTTTTTATAGTGACGAAGTTTGAAATAAGAAGAAAGTATCTTTGCAGCTTTGGTTTTTACTGAGCTCTATCCTGAAGAGTTCGTGCCTTTATCTGTGTAAAAAGACTTCGAATTAAAATATATAAATTGAGTCAATTATAAATACTATCTTTGGTTTTTGGCGGTGTGGCGCAATTTTTCTGTATATTTTCCCCGTTTCTGACAAAAATTACGAATATAATTCAATAACAACAGGCAAAATTTTTCTGGACAACACCGCAATAATCTACTTCACTTCTAAGTGTTAGCAAGGGGGGACGTTTTGCTGAAGGCAGTTTATAATCATGCCCTCCTTTCAATTAAACGTAACGGAGGAACGTGATGAAATTCACAAAACTAGCAATGGGCGCTGCAGTTGTAGCAGGTTTGCTGGCGGGTCCAGTTTTAGCTGGTTCGCATGGCGACAAAACAACGCTTCGCATTCAGACACACTATGCCATGGACCATCCAACAGGCATAATTTACCAGCAGTGGGAAGATGATGTTGAAACCATGTCAAATGGTTCAATCGACATTGAAATGTTCTGGGCATCTTCAGTTGTAGGTTCAGTAGAAACTTTTGATGCAGCTGCAAACGGCATCCTTGACTGTGATATGACAGGCGGCGCTTACCAGACAGGTAAGAATCCGGCATTCCAGTTTGTTGGCGACATCATGGGCGGTTACGACACCCCATATCAGCAGCTTAGCTGGCTGTATTATGGCGGTGGTTATGACGCTGCACAGGAACTGTACAATGCCTATGGCATGCAGCTTATCGGCTGGTCAGTATATGGTCAGGAAAGCTTGTCATCTTCAAAGCCTCTGAACGGGTTTGAAGATCTGAAAGGCTGGAAGTTCCGTTCACCTCCAGGTCTGGAAACAGAAATCTTCTCAGGTCTGGGTGCGTCACCGATTGTGATGGACTTCACCGAAATCTTTACCGCGCTGGAAACAGGCATCATTGATGGTGCAGATGCTTCTGGTCTGAACAACAATGTGGGTCTGGGTCTGTATGATCTGGTAAACCACGCTACCTATCCTGGCTTCCACTCAATGCCTTCTGATCACCTGGCATGTAACAAAGCTGTTTGGGATGGTCTGACCGAATCACAGCGTCGTATCATTGACACAGCTATGCAGAAAGTATCTCTGCATGCAGCACTGTCAAACGAAAAGAAGAACGCAGAAGCTGCAGCGATGCTGACAGCAAAAGGCGTGAAGCTGTATGACTGGTCAACTGAAGATCGCGCAAAGTTCCGCCAGATTGCACAAGATGCATGGAATGGCTGGGCAGCAAAGACTCCGGAAGCCGCAGCGCTGGTTAAGAGCCACCGCGAGTATCTGGGTCAGCTAGGTCTGATTTCCAAGTAAGGGTTCACCCTTATCAGATGATCACAAATTTTGAGAGAGCAGGAACAATTTCTTGCTCTCTCACTTTCTTACTTAGTTAACGTTCACACTTAAGCAAATTTTTATTCAGGTAAATTTTCAGAGAAGTTTAGGGGCGGAATAATGAATGCAGATAGCGTTTGGCTAGGACGTTTCAGGGGAGTGGTGAGGCAAACAGCAATTTTCTCTGCCGGACTTACTCTTCTTGTCTTTGCTATATTGGTTTTTAACAAAGCCTTTTTGGATAGCGGCGTTGGTGTCCATGAAATGTTACGGCCTGAAGGCGGCATCCTGGCCCGAACCTTTATGATATTACTAGCGTTCACTCTGGTGATCGGAAGTATTTATTTCTCTGATAGCAAGGGCGCGATCGAGCCAGAAAAGTCCGGCTTTTTTGATATTGTTTCCCTTGTCTGTTCTCGCCTTGCGATGATGTCGGTAATTTTCATTGAAATTGCGATGTTGTATGAGGTTATTTCGCGTTATGTATTTGCGCGCCCCACCTTGTGGGCAAATGAATTAACCTTGTGGATCGCCTCCTTCCTGTTCTTACTGGCAGGTTTATATGCGATGCAACAGCGCAGTCACATTCGGATCTTCATCATTTACGAGATGTTTCCGCGCTGGGCCAAAAAGACGGCAGATACGGTTTCAGTTCTATTGATTATGGTATTTACGACCTGTCTGGTATGGGGCGGGTTTAACGAGGCGGTGGATAAATACAACCGTTTCGAGCGCTTTGGCACGGCATGGGATCCGCCAATCCCCGCTACGGTTAAGCCAGCGATTTTGATTGTCATCACTTTGGTCTGTATTCAGGCGATTTCTAACCTGATTGCGGATTGGAACAAAGAAGATGTGAAACATACGCCTGCGGATGAAATCGATCAAACTGAGATTGAAAATATTCGCAAAACGCTTGAGGAGCGTAAGTAAATGGTAGATGTAGGTACCCTTAGCCTAATCCTCTTGGGGGGGATGTTTGTGCTGTTAGCGATTGGCATGCCACTTGGTTTTGCCTCTGCGTTTCTAGCGGTTGTTGCTCTGGTGTTAAAATTTGGCCCAGATCTGATGTTTATGGATTTTGGTCGCGGCCCGTTTTCGGTGCTGGGTCAGGCGGTTTACCGACAAATGACGAATTACGTCCTGATATCGGTGCCTCTATTTATTTTTATGGCGGCCCTATTGGAACGTTCGGGTATTGCGCGCGATATGTATTCCTCGCTGAATGTCTGGCTGAACAGAACACGCGGCGGTATTGCCATTGTAACTTCTATTATGGCGGTAATTATGGCCGCGATGTCAGGGATTATTGGCGGCGAGGTGGTGTTGCTGGGGCTGATTGCGCTGCCGCAGATGTTGCGTCTGGGCTATAATCAGAATTTGGCTATTGGGACAATTTGTGCCTCTGGTTCATTGGGGACAATGATTCCACCCTCGATTGTTCTGATTTTCTATGGCCTGATTACCGAGACCTCGATTAAAGCTTTGTTCACGGCTTCGTTCCTGCCAGGCTTTATGCTGGCCTCTTTCTTTATTGTCTACATTATGGTTATCACGCGGCTACGCCCTGATGATGCGCCATTGCCAGAACCCGATCCAAACGATCCGCCAACAGCTGAAAAATCATTGATGTTCCTTGGTTTTCTGGCACGTTTCGGGTTGTGGATTACTGGGGCGCTATTCTTGCGGGCCTTGTTCTTTACCCTGACAGGCGAGAATAAAATCCAGGAAAGTGTTGATCCTATCTTCCTTGGTATGGTCTCTGACATGCCATATATTGCTGGTGCCTTTTTTATCGCTTTGGCCATTATGTATCTGGTGGTTGGCAAAGAGCGTACCCAGCGCGGCTGGGAAATGGGCAAGGGTCTGATAGCGCCAACCATCGTGATCGGTGTGGTTCTTGGTTCTATCTATGGCGGCATCACTGGTATTACCGAAGCTGCTGGTATGGGCGTTATCGCGGTATTTGTTATCGGTCTTATCCGCCGTGAAATGACGTTCGAGATTGTTTGGGATTCAGTAATGCGGACCCTGAAATCTACTGGTACTATTATATGGGTAACCATTGGTGCGGCGGCATTGGCAGCGGCCTATACGCTGGTTGGCGGTCCTACCTATGTGGCGAATTTGATCGTCGGGTATGAGTTGCCAGCGATGGGCGTTATCCTGTTTATGATGCTGATTTTCCTGGTCATGGGGATGTTTATGGACTGGGTAGGTATTGTGCTGTTGATTATGCCGGTATTCCTGCCGATTGTGCGGAAACTGCCGATTGAGGAAATCGGGTTCCTTGGTACGCTTGAGCCGCGTTATATCGCGGTTTGGTTTGGCGTAGTCTTCTGTATGAATATGCAGGTATCGTTCCTGTCACCGCCTTTTGGGCCAGCAGCTTTCTACCTGAAATCAGTGGCTCCGGCGCATATTTCCCTAACCGATATTTTCAGAGGGTTTCTGCCCTTTATCGGTATCCAGCTATTGGCACTTTCGGTGCTGCTTATCTGGCCACAAATTGTAACCGTATTTTTGGGTTAAGTTATTGGCCTAACCTTATCGGTTCACGTAACCAAACCCTCACTTGCGGCTTGGCCACAGGTGGGGGTTTTTTAAAGGGTGATAACCTGGTGGCAAGCGCGCCATGCCCCCTAATATTCATTTGGTTATTTTCACCTTGTTATTTTTGAAGAGCTGCTTTCTACTAATAGTCGGTGTTTCACATAAACATGGAGATTTTGATGCTGTCTGCTGCACAAAAAGACCTGTTTGATGCACAAGGCTATCTTGTGGTGGAAGATGTATTTGACCAGGACACAATTTTAGAAGCGGTGCGTATCGAATATCGGGAATTGCTGAACCAGCTGGTTGCGGACTGGATTGCGCAGGGCCTCATCCCAAAAAATGTCAGAAAATTAGAATTCTTTGCCCAGCTTGCGGCATGTTATGATGCTGGGTGTGACTGGTTCCAACCAATGGATATCTCACTGCCTGGTGATCGAATTACCACAGATACGCCCATGCATTTCGGCCCGGCGGTTTTTGACCTTCTAACCGCGCAAAAATTGCTGGATATTGTCGAGAGCTTAATCGGGCCCGAGATTACCTCTAATCCAATTCAGCATGTTCGTCTAAAGCCGCCTGCCCGCAAGCTATATGAAGATGAGGTGCGCGCCCATATTGCCCATACCGACTGGCATCAGGACAGAGGCGTTGCCCATAGCGAGGCAGACAACACTGATATGGTAACGATTTGGTGTGCCATTACCGATGCAACGGTGGAAAATGGCTGTTTAAAGGTTCTGCCAAAAGATAAGGGCCAGGAATTATTGCCGCATTGCCCGAAAAGCCAAACGGCTATAGCCGATGGCTTTGTTGATATGGCAAAGACGGTGTCGCTGCCGGTAAAGTCTGGCGGTATTGTTATTCTGGATCCGCTGACCCCGCATGCGTCGCTGGAAAACCAAACAGACAGTTTCAGATGGTCTTTTGATATCCGTTTTAACCGTACTGGCCAGCCTACTGGAAGGGCACATTTCCCTGAATTTATTGCCAGAAGCAAAGCTAATCCGGAGGCCGTGTTGACCGATTGGCGGCTATGGTGCCATCGCTGGGAAGTTGCCAGAGACAAGCTGGCCGCCGATGTACATATCCCAATTCATCGCTGGGATTCAGATGCCCCCTTTTGTGCCTGAACCGCCCCTGACAACAGGTAAAAGGCCGGCATATGGCAAATGACTGTAGATATGAAAGTTAGCGTTATATGAATCTCAGCAGCTTGTTAAGTGAATATGCCAAGGATAAACCTGTTCGTGTTGGCCTTATCGGGGCCGGTAAATTTGGCTCGATGGTGTTGGCCCAAGCCCAGCATATCAAGGGTATGCATATCGCCGCTGTAGCTGATTTGGATATTGAAAAAGCGAAAACAGCGTTTTCACGCGTTGGCTGGGATACAAAAAGCTGTTTTGCGGCTAGTCAAAGTGAGGCGATAGCTGGCGGTAGTACCTGGCTGACACAGGATGTCTCGGCGCTGTGCAAATTTTCTGAACTGGATTGTATTATCGAGGCAACAGGCCATCCCCTGTTTGGGGTGCGCCATGCCCTGCAGGCGATTGAAAACCGCAAGCATGTGGTGATGGTGAATGTCGAAGCAGATGTTTTATGCGGTCCCTATATCGCGCAAAAGGCAGCAGAAAATAACGTGATATATACAATGGCCTATGGGGACCAGCCAGCGGCGATTTGCGAGCTGGTTGACTGGGTGCATAGCAATGGTTTTGAGTTGGTATCTGCTGGCAAGGGGATGAATTTCCAGCCAGAATATCGCTATTCAACGCCGGATACGGTTTGGGGCTATTTTGGGTGGAGCGAGGAAGAAGTAGCCGCAGGTGACTTTAATCCCAAAATGTATAACTCCTTTACCGATGGGACCAAGGCGGCGATTGAAATGGCGGCGGTCGCCAATGCAACGGGTCTGGATTGTCCGGATGACGGGCTGGCCTTCTATCCCGCAGGTCTGCATGATCTGGCATCTGTTTTTAAACCTGTCCAGGCAGGTGGCAGGCTGGCAAAAACAGGCCTGGTGGATATTGCCGCTAGCCAAGAGCCAGATGGGCGCGAGGTGGTAAATAATATCCGTTTTGGCATGTTTGTAACCTTTAAGGCCCCGAACGCCTATACCAGAGACTGTTTTCAGCAATATGGGTTGCTGACCGATTCTTCGGGCTGGTATGGATCTATGTGGCGGCCATTTCATATGATCGGGCTGGAGACCAATACCAGTGTTTTATCGGCGGTATTGCGGCATGAGGCAACGGGCTGTTCGCGCCAGTGGCATGGGGATGCGGTTGCCACCGCCAAGACAGATTTGCAAGCAGGCGAATTTCTGGATGGTGAGGGCGGCTATACTGTATGGGCAAATGCCCTGCCAGCGAAGACCGCACATGCTATAGACGCGTTGCCAATAGGGCTTGCACATAAGGTAAAACTCAAACATTCTATAGTCAGGGATCAGCCTGTAACCCTGCGGGATGTAGAGCTTGAGGATGTTGATGATATTCTTGGCTATCGACGGGAAATGATCTCCTTGCTGGCAAGCTAGCTGCTGGGCCAGTATCTCAAAATTTTATAATGAAAGTACTATCCTAATGGCTGAATTTATTCGTCTTGACCCATCAGATAATGTGATCACCGCTACCCAATCGCTAGAGGCGGGGGTGGAAATTGAAGGGGTAGTCACTACCGGGCTTATCCCGCGTCATCATAAAATCGCTGCCGAAGCGATCGCCAAGGGCGAAGCGATACGCAAATATGCCCAAATCATTGGCTATGCGTGCGAAGATATTGATGCTGGTACGCATCTGCATACGCATAATGTAGAATTTCGTAATACCGATATGGATTATGAATTTGCAACTGATTTGCGACCAATTGCGCGCGTTCCCGCAGATAAAACAGACAGCTTTATGGGATATCGCCGCCCCTCTGGCCAGGTAGGGACGCGCAATTATATCGGTATTCTCACTTCTGTTAATTGTTCTGCCACGGCTGCGCGTATGATAGCCTCTGCCTTTGGTCCGGAAGAGCTGGCAAAATACCCTAATGTAGATGGGGTAGTTGCTTTTGTTCATGGCACTGGCTGCGGCATGGCTGGACAGGGCGATGGGTTTGAAGCGTTGCAACGGGTGATGTGGGGCTATGCGCGCAACCCTAACCATGCAGGTATTTTAATGGTGGGTCTGGGATGCGAGATGAACCAGATTGACTGGCTGCTCGAAGCCTATGGGCTGAAACAGGGCCCCCTATTCAAAGCAATGAATATTCAAGATAGCTTTGGTTTGAAAAAGACGGTTGAAACTGGCATCGCCATCGTCAGGGGAATGCTGCCTGAAGCCAATAAGTGCCAGCGTGAACCCTGTCCGGTATCCGAATTAACCGTCGCTTTGCAATGCGGGGGATCAGACGCGCTTTCTGGCATTACGGCGAATCCGGCCCTTGGCTATGCGTGCGATTTACTGGTCGCTCAAGGGGGGACAGGCGTGTTGGCTGAAACTCCGGAAATTTACGGGGCAGAACATTTGCTAACCCGCCGTGCCGCTGATACAGCCACTGGCGAGCGGCTGGTTGGGCTTATCCGCTGGTGGGAAGATTATACCGAGCGCAATAAGGGTTCTATGGATAACAACCCTAGCCCGGGCAATAAAAAGGGCGGGCTGACGACGATTTTGGAAAAGTCCCTCGGGGCGGCGGCAAAAGGCGGCACAACGCCGCTGACAGGGGTATATAAATATGCCGAGCCGGTAACCAAAAAGGGTTTTGCCTTTATGGATTCGCCTGGCTATGACCCGGCATCGGTTACTGGCCAGATAGCGAGCGGCTGTAACCTTGTCGCCTTTACCACAGGCAGAGGGTCTGCTTTTGGCTCAAAACCCTCTCCCTGTATTAAAATTGCTACCAATACAGAAATGTATGAAAGATTGATCGAGGATATGGATGTGAATGCGGGGGCAATGCTGACGCAAGGCCAGACACTGGAAGAAAAAGGGCGCGAGATCTATCAGCTCTTATTGGATGTAGCTTCTGGCAAGCAATCGAAATCAGAAGCACAGGGGCTAGGCGATTATGAATTTGTACCCTGGCAAATTGGTGCTACCATGTAGAGTGTTGGATGTCGCCAGCTCGAATAGGGGAGGGAAAAAAGATGAAATCGGATCAGAATTCAGACCTCGAAACGCTGACCCAAGAGCAGGTTAGTTTTTACAACGAGCAAGGCTATTTATTGCTGGAAAATCATATTGATATGTCAGTGATTGAGGGGCTGCGCGAAGAGATAGCACGGATTGAAAAAACCGCCTATGGTATGACTGCCTCTGATGACAAGCTTGATCTTGAAGATAGTCACACCCCTGATGCGCCGCGTATTCGGCGTATTAAATTACCGCATACACAATCTGATTTTGTGCGCGATATGCTGTATTCAGATGCGATACTTGCCCCTGTGCGTGATTTGATAGGGGCGAATATTCGGCTTCATACAACCAAGTTAAATATGAAATCTGCTGGCTATGGGGCGCCGATAGACTGGCACCAGGATTTTGCCTTTTACCCGCATACGAATGATGATGTGCTGGCGGTTGCGGTAATAATTGATGATATGCGATCTGAAAATGGCCCGTTAAAAGTATTTTCCAGGTCGCATAAAGGTCCGATATTCGATCATCATGTTGACGGGGTATTTGCTGGCGGCATGTCGCTCGAGGATAATGGGCTGGATATTAATAAAGCGGTTGAGCTAAACGGGCCTGCTGGATCTATTTCTATCCATCATGGGCGGATTGTGCATGGCTCTGCCCAGAATGTTTCTGATCGCCCGCGCCGGCTGTTATTTTTTGAAATGATGGCCGCCGATGCGTTTCCGATTATGGGCGGGATGACAAAATTTACCGATATCGAAGAATATAATGAACGGATGTTATGCGGTACCCCTACGGTGGCCCCGCGTATATCCGATACGCCAGTTCGCATCCCGCAACCGCAGCCAGCAAAGCATGGCTCTATTTACGAAATTCAAAAACAGCTAAAAGAAGCTGGTATCTAGGGCGCCTGTATTTAGTGCACCTGTATTTAGCGTGCGTGCAAGATACGTAATATATCTCTCTCTGCCGCCATTATGTTGGGCCATGATAGTTGGCCCCTCTATTTGGTGATTATGTTTAATAGGCCAAGAAGAATAGGAAAAGGTCATGGCAATAGCTGGCCAATATCAGGATAATGTGCGGTTTGGTATTTTTTTGATGCTGGTGGCCTATGGGCTGTTTTCCTTTATTGATGCGGGCGCAAAATGGCTGGCGATAGCTGGCTTGCCATCCGTTCAGCTCGCCTTTATGCGATATATCGGGCATTTCGCTATTTCCTCGGCTTTGGTTGGCAGGGGCGGCATGGTTTTATCGCGTTTTTCCAGCCCGCATTTAAAGCTGGTTTTGTTGCGCGGCGCGTTATTGATGGGCTCTACCGTATTTAATTTCTTTGCGGTGCGCTGGCTGCCGCTTACCCTGACATCGACAATTTTATTTTCGGCACCGATTATTATTTGCCTGTTATCCTGGCCGCTGCTAGGCGAGCGGGTAGGTATTTATCGCTGGTCGGCCATTATGCTGGGCTTTGCAGGGGTAGCTATCGCTGTTCGCCCGTTTGATGAAGCCTTTCATTGGGCGGTGTTTTTATCGTTAAGCGGGGCCTTTTGTTTCGCGCTTTATTCTATTTTAACGCGGCATCTGTCTGGTTTGGTCAGTACCGATGTGCTGCAATTTCATTCTGG
>JBMHCK010000190.1:0-6125 GCA_049889955.1 Puniceispirillaceae bacterium (SeqCode) | reverse complement strand
GAGCTGGCTTCATCTGCGCGTCTAGTTTGGCTGGCCAGATTTTGCGTTTGTACGGCCAGGCGCTGGCTAGCCTGACTAAGCTGGTTTTCAAAAGATTTTGTTCGCGCAAGACTACGGGCCTGAAGGTCTGCCAATGCCGCTTTTTCCGCATCCAGATCGGTTTGCAATTGGCGATTATCGGCGCTTTGTGTGGCCAGTTGTTTTGTCAGCGTATCCAGCTGTGCAGTCAGGCTGCTATTTTGCTCCTCAGCCATAGCCAATTGGGCAGAGGTTCGGGCAAGATCAGCAGATAACAAAGAGCTGGCTTCGCGTTCCAGAGATAGCAATTCTCCTAATTGCGAGAGTTCCATCCGCAAGGCAGACAAGCTGGCATCCTGACCAGACAGGCGATAGGCCAAATTGGCCTGTATCAGCACAAATACCATCAGTACAAACACAAATACCATCAGCAAGCTGGCCAGCGCATCGACAAAGCCGGGCCAGGTAAAATCGCCAGGTCTGTTGCGGGTGCCAAGACGGGAGAGTGCCATTAAATCTGCCTTTTATTCTATTGTTTACAGCGGCGGTTCGTAAATTGATTCAGCCTTTTTAGCTTTAGTTTTTCGAGCTGGCAAGGGTGGTAATTGCCTTGGATAAGGCGCGCATTTCTGCCGAAATCGTCTCTTGCTGGCGTTCTGATTGTTGGGCCAGCGCGTTTGTTAATTGTTCAATGCGGGCATTTAATATCCCCAGCATATCGCGGGTGCGCTTATCATCGGCCATCTGTTCATTTAGCATTGAAAGCTGGGCATTCATCTGAATAATCTGTTGCAGCTGGTTGCTTCTATCTGCTTCGGCATCCCGGATCGCGTCTGCCAGCGTTATCATAGCGCGGGCGCCTTCCTCGCTGAGGCCATGAGCAAGTGCCTGTTGCCCCGCAGGAGAGGCGGTAGAGCCAGCATCGCTATAGCGCGCAAATGCAGACAACCAATCCTCGACCTCATTAAAAAAGCGGCCCATTGCCTGACCTAATTGCAGGTCAAGAAAACCGATAACCAAACTGGCGCCCAGTCCAAACAGAGACGAGGAAAAAGCCGTTGCCATACCATCTAGCGGCGCTTCCAGACCAGTGCGTAATTGCTGCATCATCTGTTCAAAATCAAGGCTGCTGACATCCAGACCGCTAACCACTGTGCTGACCGAACCAATTGTCTGTAGCAGGCCCCAAAAAGTACCAAGCAGACCTAAAAAGACCAGTAAGCCGATAAAATAACGGGAAATCTCGCGCCCTTCATCCAAACGCGCGGCCACCCCATCCAGAACCGAACGCAGGGATAAAGCTGATAAATGCCTGTCTGCACTGGCATCCGCAAGCATTGCATAAACAGTTGCCAGCAGCACCGGGCGCGGTGCAGAAGGGCTGATAGTATTGGTTTTTTGTATCTGGCCTAGCCATTTCGCTTCGGGTACCAGACGCAATGTCTGGCGAAAGATAAAGGCCACACCAATTAACGCAGTCGCAACGATCACGCTGTTTAGCGCGATATTGCCGGCAAAGGCCCGTGCCAGCTGCGGCCATAACAGGGCTATGATGGCAGCTGTAATGGCCAATATTATAGCCATTCTAACAAGATAGGTACGGGGGTCTGTCATACGCGATTTCATAGCCAACTTGCCTTTCATCTGAGGCTTTTCTCAGTCATGCTAGAACATGCCAGCCAATCATGGCAAGACTGTGAAGCTATCAAATTTTTATGCACAAGCCTGTTTTAAAGGTTTGAAATTTTCGCGTAGCCTGGCAATCGCCGCTATTCTGCAGCAGCATTTCGCAAGGTTTTTAGCAAGCTGGCATGCATTGTACCATTACAGGCAACTACATCGCCTGTCTCCAGTGCTTTATCGCGTGAGGCAAAATCAGACACCAGCCCGCCTGCCTCTCTGACCAGCAATATACCGGCTGCGATATCCCACAAGCTGAGCCCGCGTTCCCAAAAGCCGTCATAACGCCCTGCGGCAACAAATGCGAGATCCAGCGCTGCCGAGCCAAAACGGCGCACCCCGGACGAGGATTGCATCACCGCCCTCATTTCTCTGAGAAATCTGGCATCTGTCTCGGCGGTGCCGCGCCCTAGGAAAGGAATGCCAGTGGCAAAAAGGCAATCTGCCATGCTTCGGCGTCCAGATACGCGGATACGCCTGTCATTTAAAAAGGCCCCTTTGCCTGTCTCTGCGAAATAAAATTCATGTCGGCAGGGGTCATAAACAGTGCCAGCGATGATTTTTCCTTTATCGCGCACAGCAATCGAAATCGCGAAATGGGGAATGCCATGCAAAAAATTTGTGGTGCCGTCAATCGGGTCAACAATCCAGCACGGGGCCTCTTTATCGGCTGATTTTATCTCGCCGCCTTCTTCCATAATAAAGCCCCAGTCTGGGCGGGCTTTTTCCAGCTCTTCTTGAATAGTGCGCTCGGCAGATATATCCGCCTGCGAGACAAAATCAGCAGCCCCTTTGCGGGTAACTTGTAGATTTTCGACTTCACCAAAATCACGCATCATGCGCCGCGATGCGGCAACACTGGTTTTATGCATCACATTAATAAGTGCAGAACGGCCGGCCATAATAAATTAATCCTTTGCCCGCTCAAGATAGGTTTTGTCTTCTGTTCGCACTACAATGCGGGTGCCAACCTCAATATGCGGCGGTACCATAATGCGCTCGCCATTATCAACAACCGCAGGCTTGTAAGATGAAGAGGCTGTCTGGCCTTTAATCACCGCGTCGGCTTCTACAACGGTAAGCACGACCTGTTCTGGCAGGGTGATGGAAATAGGCTCACCTTCATGGCTTTGCAAGGTCACGCTCATGCCATCCTGCAAGAATACTGCTGTTTCACCTATCATATCCTCGGCGATGCTAAATTGCTCAAATGTTTCGCCATGCATAAAGATATGGGTATCGCCTTCTGCATATAGATAGGTACAGCTTGCCTCATCCAGAATCACGCGCTCAACAGATTCTGTTGCCCGAAACCGCTCATTCAGCTTGGTACCATCACGGATATCGCGCAATTCAATCTGGGCAAAAGCCCCGCCCTTGCCAGGCTTTACATGGCTGGTTTTCACCGCCACCCACAAACGTGATTTATGTTCAATAACATTGCCTGGGCGAATAGCATTTCCGTTCAGTTTCATTTCTAACTTTCCTTTTCCGTCTAGCCTAGCGAGGCCATATGGGCAGTGGTGTCCAGCATTCGGTTTGCAAAACCCCATTCATTATCATACCAGCCCATGATACGCACAAAGCGATCTGCCTGTACTTGTGTCTGGGTCAAATCGGCAACACAGGAATGGCTGTCATGGTTAAAATCAACCGATACTAGCGGCAGGGTATTGACGCTCATCACCCCGTGCATCGGGCCCTGCGCGGCGGCGCTGAGGGCAGCGTTTACACTGTCGCGATCACAGGCTTCGCGGGCATAGAAATGCAAATCCACCACCGATACATTCTCGGTTGGCACCCGCACAGCAGAGCCATCTAGCTTGCCATCCAATTCTGGCAGCACCAACCCGACAGCTTTGGCAGCCCCCGTGGTCGTCGGCACAATAGAGCGTGCACCGGCACGCGCGCGGCGCAAATCTTTATGCGAGTTATCCAGAATATTCTGATCCCCTGTATAGGCATGGATAGTCGTCATATTCCCGGAAATAAGGCCAAATGTATCATTCATAACCTTGGCCATCGGTGCCAGACAATTTGTTGTACAAGATGCGTTTGATACAATTTGATGTTCGGCGCGCATATGTTCGTGGTTAACCCCGTACACAACGGTGAAATCCGCATTCGAGGCAGGGGCAGAAACAAGCACCTTTTTAGCCCCGGCAGCCACATGTGCTGCAGCTTTCTCGCGGCTGTTAAAATGGCCTGAACATTCCAGCACCACATCCACATCCAGCTCGGCATGCGGCAGGTTAGCGGGATCCCGCTCATGGGTGACTTTTATCTGGCCAGTGCCAACATCAATCCAATTTTCATCAAAGGTGATGGGATGGGAAAACTTGCCATGTGTAGAATCAAATTCCAGCAAATGCGCCATAACTTCGGTGGCACCAGGAGAGTTCAGCAAGACAACTTCCATATCCTGTCTTTGTTGTTCGATAAACGCGCGTAATACCAGTCTCCCGATGCGGCCAAAGCCGTTAATGGCAACCCGTGTTTTCATTTAGCTGCTTCCTTTATCCTGATTTTTATCTCTAAATATATAGATGTTAAGCATAAAAAGATTAGATGACTTTTGCCAATGCGGCATCAATAACAGCCTGTGTGGTGATCCCGAAATGCTGGAACAAATCAGCCGCAGGTGCCGAGGCACCAAAGCTGTTCATGCCGATAAAGCTGTAATCAGACCCTGCGACACTGGCCCAGCCCATTTCAATGCCAGCTTCAACAACAACAACAGATTTCGCAGCCCCTATCAGGCTCTGGCGATATTCTGCATCCTGTGCCAGCAATAAATCCAGGCACGGCACAGAGACCAGACGGGTCGGATGGCCTTGCGCTTCTAGTTGGGTGCGGGCTTCATCTGCTATCATCACCTCAGAGCCGGTAGCCATTAGCACAATCTCTGCCTCGGCGCTGGCCTCGCGCAGCACATAGCCTCCGCGTGCAGATTTACATTCCATAACATCATCGCCCAGGCGCAATTGCGGTAACCCTTGACGGCTAAGGGCCAGAACCGAAGGGGTGTTCTTTGAATTCAGCCCGATTTGCCAGGCTTCAGCAGTTTCCACAATATCGGCGGGCCGGAACAGGTTTAAATTGGGTATCGCCCGCAGCGCCGCGAAATGTTCTACGGGCTGATGGGTTGGCCCATCTTCACCAAGACCGATAGAATCATGGGTCATCACATAAATGGCCCGCTGCTCCATCAATGCGGTAAGCCGAATTGATGGGCGACAATAATCGGTAAAGACCAAAAAGGTACCGCCATAAGGAACCGCGCCCCCATGCAAGGCAATCCCGTTCATCGCCGCAGCCATGCCATGCTCGCGCACCCCGTAATGGATGTAATGGCCAGCCGGGTTTTCAGCAGAATAAATATCCTGATCCGCGGCTTTGGTATTGTTAGAGCCAGTTAAGTCTGCAGACCCGCCAAACAGGCTGTCTGTTTCCGTGACAAGGGCTTCAATGGTTTTTTGGCTGGCAACACGGCTGGCAACTTTTTGCGGGTTGGCGCTCAGCTCTTGTTTCATTTTTCCGATAGCTGTCTCGACAGCCGCAGATATATCCCCTGACAAGGCGGCTTCAAAACGCGCTTTTTGCGGGGCAGATGTCAACCGCTCTGTCCAGCTTTGCCGGGCGGCCGCGCCGTGCTGGCCTATTGCGCGCCAGGCGTCCAGCACCTCCTGCGGTATCTCAAAGGGGGCATGCGGCCAATCCAGCGCCTGTCTGGCGCCGGCAATTTCCTCTGCGCCCAGCGGCGCACCATGTACTTTTGAGGTGCCTGACAGGGTAGGGGCGCCTTTGCCGATAACTGTTTTGCATCGGATCAAGCTAGGCTTGGATATATCTGCCTTTGCTGCGTTTATGGCACTATCTATAGCGGCCATGTCATGCCCATCACAGGCCAGAACCTGCCAGCCATACGCCTCAAAACGGGCGCTGATATCATCAGATACGGTCAGCTCGGTTTTGCCATCAATAGAGATGCCATTATCATCAAACAGCACAATCAGGTGGCCAAGCTGGAAATGTCCAGCCATAGAGGCAGCCTCATGGCTGATCCCTTCCATCAGGCAGCCATCACCAGCAATGACATAAGTGTGGTGGTCGACCAGCTGGTCTGTATATTTCGCCCGCAAATGTGCCTCGGCCATCGCCATGCCCACCGCATTGGCAATACCCTGTCCGAGCGGGCCAGTGGTGGTTTCAATCCCTGCGGCATGTCCATATTCGGGATGGCCAGCTGTCGGGCTGCCTAGCTGGCGGAAATTACGCAACGCCTCCAGGCTGGTATCTTTATATCCTGTCAAATATAACAGCGCATATAACAGCATCGAGCCATGACCGGCTGACAGGATAAATCTGTCTCTGTCTGGCCAGTCTGGCTGGCTGGCATCAAATTTCAGATGGTTTGCAAACAAAAC
>JBMHCK010000189.1:0-12530 GCA_049889955.1 Puniceispirillaceae bacterium (SeqCode) | reverse complement strand
GATATGCTGTCCCAAATAAGCGCCTGTTTCAGGGGTGATAACCACTATTCTCCAGGGACCAAGCACCCCATGATCTGGCACGCGCAGCCCGCAATCAATAATTTCTTGAATATCAGCCTCATCAATAGGCGCGTTATCCAGGGTTTTGATCAAAACAGAACGCCGGTTTTTCAAGAATTCTGTAATCTCATTCATCTGCATATCCTAACCGCTTGGCTCTGGTTTTCTGCCAGTCATGCTACCAGTCATGCTGGCACGTCATGCTGGCATGTCACTTTGGCAAAATCATCCCTTCCTCATAACAGGAATCACTATCGCAATATAGGGGCTTGCTTGACATTTTTACAGAACAAAGGCAACACTCGGCTATGGCTAGTTTGAACTCTTCACACATGCTGTCAGATGAGGCTGCAGAAAGGCTGCGCAGTGCTGGCTTGCGCCCGACCCGCCAACGCATAGCCATTGCCAATCTCTTGCTAGCGGGGCCACCCCGCCATATCAGCGCCGAGCAATTGCGGGACGAGCTGTTATCCGCTGGCCAGCCTATGGCGTTGGCAACGATATATAATTGTTTGCATCAATTTGCCGAGGCCGGGCTGTTACGGCCGGTCCATCATGTTGGCGATGCGGTTTTATATGATACAAATTTAAGCGATCATTTCCATTTTATTGATGTGGAAACTGGCGAACTGATGGATATTGATTCCAGTAATTTCACCCTGCCGGATTTGCCAGATCTGCCAGAAGGCTATGAGGCAGAAAGCATAGAGCTAAGCGTTCGTTTGCGCCGCAAGCGTTAGGCTATTTTCCCAGTTTAGAATCATTCTAATTTGCTTGACCTTGCGTAAGGCCAGCTGTAGGCTTTAAACACGGTTGAGGCGCGGAAAGACAGGGCCATAAATGCTGGTATTTTCCTGGGAAACATTTTTTCGCCCTTACCTTGTTATTTGCCTTATGGCATTATCTTTTAGGTTTTAGAATATCCATATCTGAACTTCCATTTTTGAATTTCAATATTTGTCTGAGGAGACGGTTATGAACACCCAAAACAAGTGTCCGTTTATGCATACGAACCTTGAAGGCACCACAAATAAAGATTGGTGGCCTAATCAGCTTGATGTCAGTGTGCTGCGTCAACATGATGCGCGCTCTAACCCGTTGGATCCGGATTTTGATTATCGCGAGGCGTTTAAAACATTGGACTACACCGCGCTGAAGAAAGATCTAAACGATCTGATGACAGATTCTCAGGAATGGTGGCCAGCTGACTATGGCCATTATGGCGGGTTCTTTATTCGGATGGCCTGGCATGCAGCTGGCACCTATCGGACAACAGATGGTCGCGGCGGTGGCGGTACAGGCGCCCAGCGTTTTGCCCCGCTAAATAGCTGGCCAGATAATGGTAATCTGGATAAAGCGCGCCGCCTGTTATGGCCGATCAAACAGAAATATGGCAACAAGATCAGCTGGGCAGATTTGTTGATTTTGGCTGGCAATGTTGCGATTGAATCTATGGGCGGCAAGACCTTTGGTTTTGGCGGTGGTCGTCCTGATATCTGGCACCCTGAAGAGGATATTTATTGGGGTAATGAAACTGGATGGCTAGATAATACGCGCTATCGTGGCGAGCGTGAACTAGCTAACCCATTGGCCGCTGTGCAGATGGGGCTGATTTATGTGAATCCTGAAGGGCCAGATGGTAACCCTGACCCGCTGGCAAGTGCGGTTGATATTCGTGATACCTTTGCCCGTATGGCCATGAATGACGAAGAAACAGTTGCGCTGGTAGCTGGCGGTCATACGTTCGGCAAGGCTCATGGCGCAGGTGATGCTGGCCTGGTAGGTGCCGAGCCTGAAGGGGCGCCTATGGAACAGATGGGATTGGGATGGATCAGCGCACATGCCTCAGGCAAGGGCCGCGATACCATTACCAGCGGTATTGAAGGGGCATGGACCAGCAACCCAACCAAATGGGATAATGGCTATTTCGATTTACTGTTTGGCTATGAGTGGGAATTGACGAAAAGCCCGGCAGGGGCCCATCAATGGCAGGCTGTCGGCCAAAAGCCTGAACATATGGCCCCAGATGCAGAAGATGCCTCTATTCGGGTGCCAACCATGATGACCACAGCAGATATGGCGCTGCGTATGGACCCGGCCTATGAGAAAATTTCACGCCGTTTCCATGAAAATCCGGATGAATTCGCCGATGCGTTCGCCCGGGCATGGTACAAGCTAACCCACCGTGATATGGGACCTCTGGTTCGGTATTTAGGGCCAGAAGTTCCATCAGAAGAGCTGATTTGGCAAGATCCTATTGAAGCCCCGGCCTATGTGCCAAACGCGGCAGATATCGATGCGCTAAAGGGCCTCATTGCAGCTTCTGATCTGACCATTTCCGAGATGGTGACAACCGCATGGGCAAGTGCGGCAAGCTATCGCGGCTCGGATATGCGTGGCGGTGCTAATGGTGCGCGCATTCGTCTGGCCCCGCAAAAGGATTGGGAAGTGAATCAGCCTGATCAGCTGGCCCGGGTTTTGGATGTGCTGGAAACTATCCGCAGCGATTTTGGCGAGGATGTCAGCATGGCAGATATGATTGTGCTGGCTGGTAATGTCGGCGTAGAGCAAGGTATCAAGGCTGCCGGATTTGCTGTGGAAGTGCCATTTACCGCCGGTCGCGGTGATGCTACCCAAGAGCAGACGGATGTCGATTCCTTTGCGGTGCTAGAGCCGCTAGCCGATGGTTTCCGTAATTATCAGCAGCAAGCCTTTAGCGTAAGCGCAGAAGAGCTATTCCTGGATAAGGCCCAACTGATGACCCTGACTGGCCCTGAGATGACAGCCCTTGTTGGTGGTCTGCGGGTTCTGGGGGCAAACTATGGGGGTACCAAGCATGGGGTATTTACCGAAAATGAAGGTAGCCTGACGAATGATTTCTTTGTCAATCTGCTGGATATGAATGTCGCCTGGAATGCGGCTGGCAATGATATTTATGAAGGGCGAGACAGAAAAACTGGCAAGATTATCCGCACCGCATCGCGGGTTGATCTGGTCTTTGGTTCAAACTCGATCCTGCGCGCCATTGCCGAGGTTTATGCACAAGATGATAACAAAGAAAAATTTGTAAAAGACTTTGTTGCCGCATGGACAAAGGTGATGGAACTGGATCGCTTTGAAATCGCTTAAATAAGCTTGGGCCAACGTAACACGCCCACCAAAAGTTAAATTAAAAACAGCGCTTTTTCACAGGCGCTGTTTTTTATGGTATTTGCTGTTACAGCTTTCGATGCTGAATATAGGGGTTGGAAAGCGCCAGTCCGGCACCTGTCAGGCCTGGCTCCTGGGCGGTGATTAGCCATATAGGCACTGAGGAAATATAATCGGTAAAAATGCCATATTCTGTCAGCCTCTTGTCAAACTCACTTGCTGCAAAAAACGGCAATAGGCGCGGGATAATCCCGCCAGACAGATAAACACCCTGACGCGCCCCGGTCATCATTATCGCGGTAAGCACAAAATTGGACAGGCAATTTAAAAATAGAAATATCGCCTGTCTGGCATTGGGGTTATCGGCGGCGTGGGCGGTGATATCCGCAGCGGATAGGGCCGGTGCCGAAGGGGTGCAAAAACGATAAGCGCGTTCCAGCCCGCGCCCGCTTAATATATCTTCAAAACTGACCGTTCGGCCTGTCTCGTCCATAACAAACTGCATCAGTGCCAATTCTTCTGGTGTGCGAGGGGCGAAAGGCACGTTGCCGCCTTCGGTTTCAAGCGGTCGCCAGGCTATTTTATCTGCGCCTTTGCTATCTTCATTTCTCTGTTTGTCGACTGGCTGACTCTCGCTTTGCTGGTGAAGCGGTACCAGTGCAGACATCCCCAAGCCGGTACCAGGCCCTAAAATAGCTATTGGCGTGCCAGCGATAGGGGTGCCGGTGCGTATCAGCTGCTTTTCGCTCTTCCCAAGTGCAGGCGGCAACAGCGCCTGAGCGGTAAAATCATTGATTACGGTTAAACACTCCAGCCCAAGATGTTTTTTCAGCTCGGCCTTGGAAAAGGACCAGCTATTATTGCTCATCGTCACCCAATCTTTTTCTACTGGCCCGGCAACAGCAAGCGACAGATGCCGCAGCTGAATATTTTGATGCCCGATAGTTGGGTCTTGGCAATATGCTGTTATCGCCTCGGCAAGAGAGGGAAAGTCGCTGGTAAGAAAATACTTAACACGGCTAAGGCGGGCGCTGTTTTCGAGATGTTGTTCGCTCGCGTCCCACAGGCCAAATCGGGCATTGGTACCGCCAATATCTGCTACTAAATTTGCCATAAATGCTTACTTTCCTGGTGCATCAGCACCCCTGGAGCGGGCCAATTGCATCTCGCGCCGAACAATATAAAAGGCTGAGGCAAAAATAATACTCGCCCCTATCCATGTCCAGATATCACTAAACTCTGCAAACATTAGCCAGCCAATCAGCGCGGCAAAAGGCAGGCGGGCATAATCAAGGGCAGCGATAAAAGAGGCATCTGCAAGAGAATAGGCCTTTGCCAGCGCAAAATGCCCAAAAAAGGCAAAGGGAGCAAATCCTGTCAGATAAAGATACAGCTCTGGCGGAAAATGCGACCAGACAAGCATTGCCGGCACAAAGGCCAGCACGGTCATAAAGACATGCGAGTAAAAGACAATCATCAACGGGCTGTCTTTGGCGGTTAAATATTTTATCAGCAGCATCGACATACCCATCATCATCGCCGATCCTACCGCAGATAAATGCCCGGCACTAAGTTCGGCAAAGCCGGGCCGGACAATGACTACCGCCCCGAATAGCCCAATGATAATCGCCAGCCATCGGCGGATACGCACAATTTCCTTTAGAAAAAACATCGCGCCCAAAGTGGTGAAAATAGGCGCCAGAAAGCTAAGCGCGGTCTGGTCTGTAATCGGCACTAATGAAATGCTGATAAACCAGAGCCACATCGCACATATCCCCACAGCCGAGCGCAACATATGAGTCTTTAATTGCTGTGTTTTACCAAAGGTCAGGCGGGCATGCAGGGCAAAGGGCAAGATCAGGATCAACGCAAATAACAGCCGCAAAAAGACTGTTTGTGCCGGATGCATCCCAGCATGGGCCGCAAACCGGCCAAGGGCCGCTATCATCGTTAAGCAAAAGCAACAAAAAACCATCCAGATAACAGCCTGTATCTGGGGGGCGGCAAAAAAAGAAGCTGGTTTCATATCCACATTTTCATTTGGTCAACATTTCATCGGGCCAGAAAAGCCGCTGATAGATTTACATAGTTTACGCATATTATCCCTTAGTGTATTAGGGAAGCCCTTGAAAAAGACTGTTAGCTTGCCTCTCACCTGTCAGATAGCGCTGAGCCCTGTCAAGGCGCGCCGATTTTCCTATCCCCGCAAGGCTGGCAGGCCAACACCCGTAGCTTCAAATCCGCCATCTGCTGCCAGAATCTGTCCAGTGATATAGCTTGCCCGTTCTGAAGCCAGAAAATAAATCGCTTCGGCGATTTCGCGCTCCTGCCCATAGCGATTTAGCGGAATAGCGTCATGATAGGCATCAATAATATCTTGTGTATGCACCGCCATGGCCAGTTTTGTGCGCACCGGCCCTGGTGCTATACAATTTGCCCGGATGCCATATTCGCCCAGCTCTACCGCCTGCTGCTGGGTTAATTGCATTACCCCGGCTTTGGAAGTGCCATAGGCCACCCGCAGGGTAGAGGCACGCAAGCCGGAAATAGAGGCAATATTAACAATCGCCCCACGGGTTTTTTTTAGTGCCGGGGTCGCCGCCTGGCTGGCCAGAAACACGCCATCCAGATTGGTTGCCATCACCGCGCGCCAGCGCTCAAAATCCGTTTCCTCGATAGGCCCGAAATCAGCGACACCTGCATTATTGATTAGCGCGTCAATGCGCCCTGACCAGGCGGCCGCATGGGCAACCATTTCTTTTACCTGTTCAGGGTTGGAAATATCGCAGACCAGCGGCAATCCATGCTCAACCCCTTTTGCGCTCTCTTGCAGTTCTGTTTCATCCCAATCGACCAGAACAATGTTCCAGCCATCCTCATGCATCAAATGGGCAGTAGCGAGCCCGATCCCTCTGGCCCCGCCGGTAATGATGGCGGTTTTGGCATCTGGTCTAGGGGTAGGTTGAGGGGTATCTAGCATGCGGCTCTCTTTTATGCGGGGGGTTTTGGCGGAATGGAATAGGTCATTGTGGCGTGGGCAACAGCTTTGGTTTTGGCGATATCACTTTTACTATAGATAAGCACATCGCCCATCACCAGACTACGTCCAATTTTTAACAGGCGCGGACAGGCCATCAGATTATCTGCTTCTGGTTTCCGCATAAAGTTAATCGTTGCATTGGTGGTCACGCTTAGCGCTTGCGGGCCAATTTCCTGTAAAATTGCCAGATAAAAGGCCACATCAGCCAGGCAAAACATGGATGGGCCGGAAACGGTGGCCCCTGGGCGCAAATGCGAGTCAGTAATGATCATTTCTATCCATAAACTATCTTCTGTATCCTTTATGATGAAATCCTGTGCAACCTGGGGAAAGGCATCCTGCATAAAATTGTGCAATGCATCTGCGGTCATCCTCATATCTGGAATCCTTGTGCCTGGTTTGCCCTGTTTACTGTCAAGCTTAGGTTTCGCTATCGGGCGGAGCAAGAAAAATAACGATGCGGTAAAACTCTTAAAAGATACAGGCTAGTCAGAAATTTTTAGACTGCTAGTGTTGAAATAGCGGATGCGCTTGTAGCGCAAATTAAGAATAGAGGTTTGGTACCCAAGATGAAATTAACGCTGCATCATATCAATTTATCCACCCAAAAGGTTGCGGAAATGGATCAATTTTACCGTGAGGTAATAGGTCTGGATACAGAAACAGAAGGGCTGCCGGTTCTGGAAAAGAAAAAAGGCTATGCAGGTGATGTAGCCTTTGTCAGTGACGGACATATTCAAATGCATTTAGCGGCAAAAGATATTCATGCCGGATTTCGCACCGGTCAAATTGTTAATCCGGTATCACATGGACATATCGCCTATCGAACAGATGATTTGCAGGGATTTATGGCGCATCTGAATAAAATGGGCGTGCCCTATTCAGATTGGGGCGACCGGGCGGTAGCTGGCTGGCATCAGATTTTCTTTTACGATCCGGATGGGAATGTAATCGAAGTGCATCAAATAACCAGCGATAGCAACGAACAGGAATAGGCATAAGACAGCGATGATGCAACATGCAATAAGGCTGGGTGTGGATATTGGTGGTACATTTACCGATGCGGTTCTGGATGTCGCAGGCACGCATTATTCCACCAAAGTATTAACTACCTATCATGCACCAGAAGAAGCGATATTGGAAAGCATGCGCCAGGTTTGTGCCAAAGCCGCTATCCAGCCAGAGGCTATCGAGCAAATCATTCATGGCACAACGCTGGCTACCAATGCGCTGATTGAACGGCGCGGGGCTAAAACCGCCTTTATCACCACAAAGGGGTTTCGTGATGTTATTGAAATGCGCACGGAAAGCCGGTTTGAGCAATATGATCTGAATCTGAAATTGCCAGAACCGCTAGTACCGCGTAATCGCCGTTATGTCGTTGAAGAACGTATGGCAGCAACTGGTGAGGTGCTGATAGACCTGGATGTCGCCGAGGTGGAAGTGCTGGCAGACACGCTGGCAGATGCCGGCTATGAAAGCGTTGCGATTGGCCTGTTGCATTCTTATGTAAATGATACGCATGAGCAGCAAATAGCGGAAATTTTGCGTCGCCGCTTGCCATCACTGTTAATATCGCTGTCCAGCCGCGTCTCGCCGCAAATGCGGGAATATGAACGCTTTAATACGACTATCGCAAATGCCTACATCCAGCCCCTGATGAAAGCTTATCTGGACAGGCTAAAAGCCCGTCTGGAGGCTGCAGGTGCCGCCTGTCCAGTATTTCTGATGCATTCTGGCGGCGGTATTATATCGTTGGAAAGCGCTGCAGCCTTTCCGGTAAGGCTGGTCGAATCCGGTCCGGCTGGCGGGGCGATATTTGCCAGTGAAATCGCGGCGCGCCATCAGCTGGACAAGGTGCTGTCTTTTGATATGGGCGGTACCACCGCAAAAATTTGCTTAATTCAGGGGCAAACCCCGAAAACCGCACGGGTATTTGAAGTGGCACGTAGCTACCGATTCAAAAAAGGCTCTGGCATGCCTATTTCCATTCCCGTCATTGACATGGTTGAAATTGGGGCTGGCGGCGGCTCGCTGGCGCATGTAGATAATCTGCGTCAAATTCGTGTTGGACCGGAGAGTGCAGGCTCAGAGCCTGGCCCGGCCTGTTACGGGCGCGGCGGCACACGGCCTGCCGTAAGCGATGCCGATCTTATTATGGGCAAGCTGGATCCGGATAATTTTGCAGGCGGATCTATCCAACTGGACCCGCAGAAATCTGCTGCGGCACTAGAGGCGCATATCGGCCAGATGCTGGATATGGACGCAGCAGAGGCGGCATGGGGCTTGGCTGAGGTGGTTGATGAGAATATGGCCAATGCGGCCCGGGTACATGCTATCGAAAATGGCGAGGATTTATCAGAATATACGATGATCGCCTTTGGCGGCGCTGCCCCGCTTCATGCAGCCCGCCTGTGCGAGAAATTGGGGATAGCGCGATGCCTTATTCCAGCTGGTGCCGGGGTAGGCTCAGCTATCGGGTTTTTATGTGCCCCGTTCAGCTTTGAGGCAAATCGGTCTGTGTTCATGCCTATTCAGGCCTTTGATACAGAACAGGTCAGAACGCTCTTTACAGAAATGCAGGCAGAGGCCGCTGAATTTGTCCGTTCTTGTGACCCGCAAGCCTCTATTGAACTGGAATATAAGGTATATATGCGCTATGCGGGGCAAGGGTGGGAAATCCCGGTACCACTAACCGCCAGCGATGCAGAAAATCCGGATCCAGCCGCGTTCCTGAAACGATTTGAAGCAGATTATGCGCGGCTGTTTGGCCGTATCGTGCAAGGGATGGAAGCCGAAATTACTGTGTGGTCGGTAAATGCCTTCACCTCGACAAATCCGCCAGATATCCTGGCCCCGTTAGAAGCGGGTTCTGCAGCGCCAACAGATAATAGCCGCCCATGTTTTGACCCTGCATCCGGACAGGCGGTTATGGCCCAAATTGTGGATCGCGCTAAGCTGCAAATTGGTATGGGCATTGAGGGGCCTGCATTGATTGTAGAAGATGAAACCACCATTGTTCTGCCTGCCAGCCGCCGGGCCATTGCGGCAGCGGATGGAGCGATTGATATCCGGATAAAGAGGCAGGGCGTGCCAACCCCCTCTGCCACGAGCTGAGAATATTTGAAAAAAGGAAGGCGGGATAACTGCCTTGAGCAAAGAAATGAGCATATCAGAAGTTGCCTATCAGGTTATGTGGAACCGTCTGATCTCGGTTGTCGAGGAACAGGCACAAGCGCTGGTGCGAACAGCCTTTTCAACCTCTGTTCGTGAAGCAGGCGATTTGTCTGCCGGGGTTTATAATGATAAGGGCGAGATGCTGGCCCAGGCGGTTACAGGCACGCCTGGCCATGTGAATGCCATGGCCGATGCGGTGCCGCATTTTATTCGCCATATTGGCCGCCAGAACATGTTTGAAGGCGATGTATATATCACTAATGATCCGTGGGAAGGTACGGGCCATCTGCATGATATTACTATTGTTACCCCCTCTTTTTATGATGGTCAGCTGGTCGGGTTTTTTGCCTGTACCGCCCATGTTACCGATATTGGCGGGCGCGGTTTTGGGGCAGATGGCAATTCTGTCTATGAAGAAGGGCTATATTTACCGATTATGAAATTTGCCGATAAGGGCGAGGTGGATAACACGCTGGTTCAACTTATTCGTGGTAATGTTCGTGAACCTGACCAGCTGATCGGGGACATTTATGCGTTGGTGACCTGTAATCTGGTTGGCGATCGCCGCCTCAATGATATGATGACAGAATTTAGCCTGACCAATTTGGCAGGCATATCTGAATTTATTCTCACCAATTCCAGACAGGCCACTCTGGACTGTATAAATGCACTGGCGCCTGGCAGTGCGGACGGGGCTATGCGGATTGATGGCTATGATCAGCCAATTGATCTGAAAGTGCGGCTAACGATTGAAAAAGATCGTATCCTCAGCGATTGGACCGGCACGTCGGGGATTGATAAAAAAGGGATTAATGTACCTCTGGTTTATACCAAAGCCTATGCGTGTTATGCGTTGAAATGTGCGATTGCACCTGAAATTCCAAATAATGCGGCATCGCTGGCCCCGTTCGAGATTACCGCCCCTGAAAATTCAATAGTTCATGCGCTGCATCCAGCCCCTGTGGCGTTGCGCCATATTATCGGTCATATGGTGCCAGATACGATTTTTGATGCGCTGGACAAGCTGTTGCCGAACCGGGTACCAGCCGAAGGGGCGGGATGTTTATGTAATTTCCAGCTACATGTGCGCCCGCGCCGTGATGCGCCTGCCCCTGCAGATGCCAGACAGGCCGAAGTGCTGATATTCAATTCTGGCGGGTCTGGTGCGCGCCCCACATTGGATGGGCTAAATGCTACCGCCTTTCCCTCCGGGGTAATGACCATGCCGGTTGAGGCCACCGAACAGGTGGGACCGGTGATCATCTGGCGCAAGGAATTGCGAGCGGGATCAGGCGGGGCAGGGCGTTATCGGGGCGGTCTGGGGCAATACATGGATGTCGGGGTGGCTGAGGGCCATGAATTTTTCCTGCAAGCGATGTTTGATCGCCTTGCCCATCCAGCCCGTGGCCGGCATGGCGGGGCTGCGGGGGCGCCAACCACCATTGCCCTGGAAGATGGCACGGCTATGCGCGGCAAAGGCAAACAATTTGTATCTCATGGCCATAGGGTGCAAATGGCCTTTCCAGGCGGGGCCGGATATGGGCCGCCAGAGGCGCGAGAGCCTGATTCGGTGCGCCGTGACCTGGCCTATGGGTATATCACCGCAGAGCAGGCCGCAGAAATTTATGGCCTGAGCGAAACAGATATCGCAGAAATACTGCAGCTTTCCGAAAAGGGGGCAGATTTTTAGCCCCCACTATCAGGATTCAGCTTGCTGATTCTGTATGTTTGGCCTGTTTAATAGAAATAAGACCAGCAGATCAGGCGATATTTGTGGAAAGTAGGCGCTCAATCTGCGCCGATTTCATATTTTTTTCTTTCCAGTTTTCGCTATGCCAGCTGAAAACCCAAACCGCTAGCAACCCTAAAAGGGCGATTAAAACATAAATCAGCAGCCTTTTTGTGCGCTCGCTCAACGCGGAATTTGTGATTTTTTCCATTGCTAGCCATGCCAGCCCGGCTAGGGCCAAAAACGCAATTCCACCAACAAGTACAGTATCTTCAAGCATGGGTTCCCTCTCATCCTGATGCGTGAATTTAACCTATTTAAGGAGTCAGATTAGACAAGCTTTTGTAATCTGCCTAGCTCTTTTAGGCGTATATGTTTCAAGTTTCCGGTAAAGGCCTTCTATTGAAAAAGTTAACAAAAACTTGCCAATGGATGAAAATAGGGTAATATCGGCTGCTAACGGGGAGAGGTCTGTCAGGACGGGTGTTCTGGCAGGGATAAAAAGTAGGACGTTCTAGAACGCGACGTTTTGGGGAGTGTCCTATGTCAATTAAGAAACTATTTAAGTTCACTGCACCTGCAGCTGTACTTTCAATCATGCCTGCAATCGCGCAGGCTGCTAACCTGGAATCTGACGATTTCGTGGGCATCAGCTTCTGGCTGATCTCAATGGCTCTTGTAGCCTCAACTGCTTTCTTCTTTCTTGAAACACAAAGAGTTGAAGCAAAGTGGAAGACCTCACTTGTTGTGTCAGGTCTGGTAACACTGGTTGCTGCTGTACACTATTTCTACATGAGAGATGTATGGGTAGCCACAGGTGATACACCAACAGTCTATCGTTACATTGACTGGTTGATCACAGTGCCATTGCTGATGATCGAGTTCTATCTGATCCTGCGTGCGATTACGAATGTATCAGGCGGCATTTTCTGGCGCTTGACCATTGGTACTCTGGTCATGCTGATCGGTGGTTACTTGGGCGAAGCTGGTTACATGAACGTAACACTGGGCTTTGTTATCGGTATGGTTGGTTGGGCATACATCCTGTATGAAATCTTTGCTGGTGAAGCTGGCAAGGTTGCAGCAGAAAAAGCCTCACCTGCAGTGGCATCAGCATATTCAACAATGCGTTGGATTGTGACCATTGGTTGGGCCATCTATCCGCTCGGTTACTTCTTCGGCTACATGGCCGGTGGTGCCGACATGGCATCTCTGAACATCATCTACAACCTGGCTGACGTGCTGAACAAAATTGCGTTCGGTGTGATCATCTGGAATGTGGCGGTGTCACAGTCAGAAGCTAAGTAATCTATTCGTAAGGCAGGGCGCCCCAGCGGGCAGCTCTGCCTTACGCTTTTATCTGCCGATACTTAA
>JBMHCK010000188.1:0-3086 GCA_049889955.1 Puniceispirillaceae bacterium (SeqCode) | reverse complement strand
AGGGCTTTCACCTCCTTGCTAGACCGATTTTTATCCTGATAAAGCGAAAGCAGCTCTCGGCATTCCTCAACACTGAAGTCAAAACGTCGTGCTTTACCGATAAATTGCAGCTTGGCAACATCTTCTGGACCATAATCACGATAGCCTGTTTTTGGATCTCTATAGGGCGTAACCATTCCAATATCAGAATAATAGCGTACGGTTTTCACGGTTAAACCGGCCTGTTCTGCGGCCTTTCCTATGTTCATCATTCGCGCCCTTTACTTTCCTGTTACAGGAGAGTTTATATTGTATAGCAAAGTTATTCAAATAATCAGATGGATCCAAAATGGCCACGCTTGCGTCCAATTTATCAATTAACTGGTCCTGCCTGCCAACCTGGCGGCGGGCCAGCTATAATACCATGTGGTGCCTGATAGGCTGTTCCATAGGCGATTTTGGCACGATTGCGTTTTTTCAATTCACCGGAATTGGCTGGCCAGTGCTAGCGATTATGTCGCTGGCTATCCTGAACGGATTATTAACATCCATTTTGCTAGAGACCCTTATTCTGAGCCGTCAAATGATTTTGAAACTGGCCTTTAAAACAGCCATTGGCATGTCGCTAATCTCGATGATTTCGATGGAAGCGGCGATGAATATAACAGATGTGATTCTAACAGGCGGGGCCATGCTGACCTGGTGGGTAATACCGTTTATGTTATTGGCTGGCTTCATTACGCCCCTGCCCTATAATTACTGGCGGCTAAAGGCGCTGGGCAAAGCCTGTCACTAATGCACAAGAGGGTATTATGCGGAAACTCACATTCCTTGGTCTGATTGCAGCATCCCTGTTTATCGCTGTACAAGCCCCCGCCCATCAAGAGGCAACCGGCATTGTAAAAGAGCGTATGGACGCCTTTAAAGCGAGCCAGCAGCACCTAAAATCCGTCATTGCAGCGGCAAAGGCAGACGAGTTTAAACAGGTGGAAAAACTGGCACGCCAGCTGGCAGAATGGGGCAAGGCTATGCCAGAATATTTCCCGGCAGATAGCGCCCATCCCCCTTCTGAAGCGGCCCCGGCAATTTGGCGGGATTTTTCTGGCTTTTCGGCAGCAGCAGACCGCTTCACCCAATCATCAATAGCACTGGCAACAGCTGGTACAACAGAAGATAAGAAAGCTATTTTTTCCGCAATAGAGGCCGTAGCCGCAAGCTGTAAATCCTGTCATTCAGACTATCGCCTAAAATAAAAAATCAGCCCAGCTTTGCCAATGAATGCCCGACATTATCCAGAGCCTCACCAAGTTGGTGCTGGGCCTCTTGCAGGGCTTGAAACTGTTCTTGCAAGGACCGCAATAATTCTTCTTTTGATGCGACCTCGCCTTCCAGCTCACCTTTATGGCCTTCATCTGCCAGAAAATAGGTTACGCTTACCCCGAAAATACCAGCCAGCATATTCAGCTTTGCCACGCGCGGCTCGCTAGCATCGATTTCCCATGATTTCAGCGTATCGCGTTTGATACCGGCCAGTTTTGCGGCGGTGGTCAGATTTAATCCAGACTGTTCTCTGGCTTTTGAAATGCGGGCGCCTAACGTGTCGCGCACCAGCCCATTTGATAAAATATTCTCATTACTCTCTACTTTAACCATCGCCTTATCCTATGCCGAAATTCCCCTTACGCCTTCTCCAAGGGTATGGGCAGCCACAGTCAAATGCAAACCCTTTCAAATAGAAAGGAAAGGGCCGCAAGATTTGCCAGTGCCGATTTAGTCTTTAAACCAGTTTTTCTGTGCCGCTGCCGCCAGCACATCAGTATCCACAATATAGCGTGGCGGTGTATGGGCGGCAAAAGACAGCACACTGCCCAGCCCGTCACGCGCAATATTATCAAAACATTCATCTGTCCAGCACAAGGAATGCGAGGTGGTAATAACATTATCCATCGCCAACAGCGGGTTATCAGGCTGTACCGGTTCTTGCTCGAACACATCCAGCCCTGCTGCCCGCAATCTGCCATTCTGCAAGGCAGCTATCAGGTCAGGCTCATTTACCACTGGCCCACGTGCCACATTAATCACTATCGCATCTGGCTTCATCAAGGCCAGTTTTTCAGCATCCACCAGGTGATAAGTCTGGGCATTCAGTGCCGTAGCGATAATGATGATATCGCTCTGGCTGAACAGGGCCTCTATTTCCAGCTTCCTCGCGCCAACCTTGCTCAGGGCTTCTGCGCTTTGATTGGGATCACAGGCGGCAAGCTGGAAATCAAACGGGGCCGCCATTCGCAGAATTTCCATGCCGATACTGCCCGCACCCAGCACCCCTAAAACCTTGCCTGTCAGGCCGGTACCCATAAAATCTGCATTTTCTGCCCAGCGTCCGGCGCGGGTCAGATTATGTTTTTCGATCAGCCGGTGATTAACCGCCAGCATCATTGTGATCGCCATAGTGGCTACTGGGCGGCGCACAGCATCGGGCGTGTTGGTTACCATGATCCCAAGGCGGGTCATACCCGCCACATCCACAGAATCAAACCCGACACCATGACGCGCAACCAGACGCAGCCGCCCCTCATAAGGTGCATCGACAGGGGCAATGTCGCTGGCCTGCACGTTTTCCAGCATCACATAGATAGCATCAAAACGGGCTGCATCTTCGGCAGTGATATGGGTTTTTCCAGCTTCCATGATGGTCGTTTCTATCCCGTCATGTTCCAGAATTTGATCCAGAATTTCGGGGTTAAAACAGGGCGCCCCATTTGCCCCGAACAAGGCTGCAGATAATCCAAGACGAAACCGTGCCATTAACCCTCTCCTCTATCTTTATTGGCCAGACCATCTATCAGGGCCATCCCTTCGCCAAGCGCCGATTTCAGCAAGATATGATCCAGCCCATAGGCCAGCATTCGAAATCCATGCCCCCAATATTCGGTAGCAAAATCCTTGTTCATCGCCATATAGCCTGCCATTTTGTTTTGCGCTTTGGCAGCGGCGGTAATTCGGGCAATCGCTGCCAGATAATCTGGATGATCCAGCTGCCCTGCAATGCCCATAGAGCTGGTTAAATCAAAATGACCAAGCCATAAAACATCTACCCCCTCAAC
>JBMHCK010000187.1:0-10634 GCA_049889955.1 Puniceispirillaceae bacterium (SeqCode) | reverse complement strand
TATCAAGATAGGTGGTAACATCACTGTCTGGCGCTCTGATGATATACAGCAGCTCGTAGACCGGATGTGCTCAGGCAAAAATGCATCCTAATAGTGTTTTCTACGGAAAAACTTTTTTGAAAATATTTTTTCTGAAAATGGTGTCTTATGTGTCTTATGTGTCTTAAATGGCTTCCAGCAACGGATACAGACGAGACACTTACAAGACACTAAGACACTTATCAGAGGGTCGTGAGACGAAAAATGGAATCTGAAAACAAAAAACCCGTAGAAAACACTATAGGCAAGGTCGGCAGACCAGCAGGACTGACGGAACGTCAAAAGACTTTTGCCAGATACTATGTCGAGGGGAAGCGGCACTAAAAAGCGTTCTCATCCTAAGTAACAAGGTGCAAGGTGCGAGGTTCGCGGAACGCGGTTCGTTCTGGGTATTTGCATGATACTTATCAAAACTAGTCAATTAATGCTTCGACCACGGATAAAACATCTTCAATAAACCCCTTCTATCTAAACCAGAGGTAAGCTCATTAATAATGATTTCAGCTTTGTATTGGCGCGCATAGCCCCAGTCCTTAGTCGTTCACCATACCAGCTGGTTCGTAATACATCATGCGAGGAATGCCCCCATAAGTCAGCAAAAGCAAGCGTGTCAGCTTATAAATCGGCATCTGCACTGTTCAGCTCAAGCGCGATTTAAATATCGCGTACCAGAGAGCGTAGCTTTGTGCTATTCAGCCTATATGCCATCAATCTAGCTCCAGCTCTTCCAACAGCGCTGCATAGGCCGCACCATGCATATCTGTATCTCCTGGAGTACCTTGAATATGGGGGCGCGGCAGGCTAAATTTAATAACCTGTAAATCCGCAATATCAAACCGCTTTATTTGCGCTTCATCTGTCTGAAATAAGGCCGCTATGGTGACGGTCGCCAACCGATCGCGGATATAGGCGAAATTATCCTCATCATAACAGAAAATATCCAGCGTAAGCCAGAACGGCCCAGCATTTTTAGACCTGATTTTGCGTACCTTATGCGCCAAGCTTGCCATCGACCTAACTTTCTGTGATGTCCAGCCGAAAGGCAGAAAGGGGGTCATCTATCGCCATAATATGATGCAGGCAAAATTCATAGCTGGCACCCCGATCCATCTCTGGCGGTGAAAACGGAAAGGCAAAGGTGGGCATTGGCTCATGCGGCGTAAGTGGTAGATGCAATAAATCAGGGTTCAGCAATTTCGCAGCCTCATTCGCCTGCTGCTGTGTAGGGCTGGTAAATATAGCCATTACCCCAACTTCGCTTGCGTTAACATTTAAATTTTCAAGGGCGCCCAGGGCTGCATTACGTCCAATAACACGCAGCTCCAATTTCGTATCGCTCAACCTGCTCCGGGTCGCTTTTTTCTGGAATGATGCGGTTAGGGCTGTAACCCAGTCATCTATATGCTCACGGTAATGGGCGTCGCGAACCAACACAAAGGATACGGTTTGAAACCCGGCCCGCCTAGCGGCTTCCAATTTCACAGTGTAGGGTTTGGTATCATGCCAGATACTGCCCTCCACGCGCACCGATATGTCATCGAGGGCGGTATAACGGGCTTCGCGCACATCCAGCCAGCCCCCTGGCTCATGCAAAATATATGGATCCGCATTCTCATACAGCATATGTGCAGATACAGTATAGGGTGTGGCTGCGGTATCCTTGGCAAGCGGGGTTATTGTAAAGCCGGATTCATCAAAGCGCATCAGGATTACGCCTGAATTGGGGTTGGTGGTAGCCAGCGCGCCGCATTCCGCGATTTTTGCCCCATGCCAGGCTGCCCCTTTGTGACAGCCCTTTGCAATGGGCAGTGCGGCAATGATAGCAGTGTCTGTCGCCCGCCCGGCAATAATGATATCTGCGCCGCTAGCCAAAGCGGCTTCAATTTGCTCTGTGCCGGCCAGTGCAACAATATTTGTTGTCTGCTCTAAGATTTGAATATCCAAATCAGGCGCCCCTTCAAGAGGGGTAATCGCCCCTTCGGTATAGGCCTTGATAATTGTTTGTTTTTCTTGACCGGATTTCAGGGTGGCAATTTTCAATGTTTCGCCACGCTCTTTGGCGATTTCCAACGTGATATCCAGCATCCAGTCAACAGCGCTATCAGCGCCGCTAGTCCCAGCAGTGCCGATTAACAGTGGTACTCCTGCTATATTCCTGGCCGCCATTAAATCGGCCCAATCTGCCTTTGTTGCGGCGCGTGAATATTTTGAATTGCCGGTTCCTAAATAGAAGGGCCCGCTATCGGTTGAACCGCCATCGATTGCAATCAGGTCGGGCTCATGTTCCAGGCCACGCGCCAGCGCTTCGCGGTCATAGGGTATCCCCAGCGCACCAGCGGGTACCAGAATTGTTGTTACTGCATTAGCCACTTCCTGTCCCTGTATCTTTAATATTTTTAAACTTGCAGTTCCGAAGTAAGTCAGACTACCTTATAGCATAACATCACATTCTTACTTTGGGAGGAAAAAATGAAATCATGGACAATTGCGCGCAGGACGTTTCTTGCGGCAGCTATAGCAACTGGTCTAGCTGGACCGGCTATGGCAGATGGTCATCAAATTGTGGATTCTATTCACTTTCTGATTCCTGGTGGCGCAGGTGGCGGCTGGGATGGCACCGCTCGTGGTACGGGTGAAGCGCTGACAAATTCAGGTCTGGTTGGTACCGCTTCTTATGAAAATATGTCTGGCGGCGGCGGTGGTAAGGCCATCGGCTATCTGATCGAAAATGCAGATAGTAACCATGGCACTTTGATGGTGAATTCTACCCCTATAGTTATTCGTTCCCTGACTGGCGTATTTCCGCATAATTTCCGGGATCTGACATTGGTTTCGGGAACCATTGGTGATTATGCCGCATTGGTTGTACCAGCAAATTCAGATATCAAATCAATGGGTGATCTGGTTTCAGCCTACAAAGCAAATCCATCTGGAGTCGCGATTGGCGGCGGTTCTGTTCCTGGTGGGATGGATCATCTGGTTGCAGCAATGGTTATGCAGGCTGCTGGTGCCAACCCAACAGAAGTTAAATATGTTGCCTATGATGCAGGTGGCAAAGCGATGGCCGCCATGCTATCCGGCGAGATTAAAGCGCTATCAACCGGCTTTTCAGAGGCAGTAGCTATGGCCAAAGCTGGCGAAGCCAACATCATTGGGGTGACTTCAAATGACCGTGTTGGCGCATTCCCGGATGCCAAGACCATGAAAGAGCAGGGTATTGATACTTATTTCGTAAATTGGCGTGGGTTTTTTGCTGCACCGGGTCTGCCAAAAGACAAGCTGGCAGCCTATCAAAAGGCGATTGATAAAATGTACAGCACCCCGGAATGGGAAGCTGTTCGCGCGCGCAACGGGTGGGAAAACATCCACAATCCTGGCGATGACTTCATGACGTTCCTTGAAGGCCAGGAAAAGGAAATTGGCGATCTGATGAAACAGCTCGGTTTCCTTTAAGGCATAAAATGACTGAAGGGCCATCTAGCCATTAGGGCTGGGTGGCCTTTTACAAAAGGGGAAAAATTATGGCTTTGGACAGATGGATAGCGCTTATCATTGCGCTGATTTTTCTGATCTATGGCTATACAGCCTTTTTTCAGATGGATGATTTATTGCCGCCTATCTTGCAGCGCAACCCGGTTTGGCCATCCAGTTTTCCAAAAATATTATCTGTAATTGGCATTATTGGCGCGGTCACCGTGCTGTTAAATCTTGAAAAGTCAGATAAACAAATTGGCGATGACATTGAAATATCGGACTGGCGAAAATACCGTGTCCTTGATGCGCTGGCCTTGATTGGTGGCATGATAATCTATGCGTTGAGCTTGCGCAGTCTTGGGTTTTTGGCAGCAACTTTTCTGTTTTTATCGCTTGGGGCAATCCTGTTGGGTGAGCGTCGTTTTTTGTTGCTAGGCAGTGTCAGTGCTGCGGCAAGCTATGGCATTTGGTACCTCGTCGATTCTGTGCTGGGTATCTACATGACCCCTTTTCCTGCGTTTCTGGCTAGCAGTTAAGGAAAGTGTGATGATCGAAGGGTTTCTGCTGGGTCTATATACCGCTTTATCTGTTAAAAATATGCTAATGGTTATTGGTGGCTGTATTATTGGCACCTTTATTGGGATGCTACCTGGTCTCGGGCCAATGTCGATTATTGCTATTATGATTCCTGTAGCGATTTCCATTGGCGATCCGGCAGCGGCGCTGATTTTGTTGGCGGGGGTATATTATGGAGCGGTTTTTGGCGGGTCTACCTCCTCTATTCTTATCAACGCGCCAGGCGTCGCCTCTACGGTTGCGACCAGTTTTGATGGCTACCCGCTTACCCGTCAGGGCAAGGCAGGAAAAGCACTGACGATTGCGGCCATATCCTCTTTTGCTGGCGGTACTGTCGGGGCAGTTTTGCTGGTATTTTTTGCTCCGGCTTTAGCCTCTGTGGCGTTGCTGTTTCATTCTTCTGAATATTTTGCTCTGATGGTGGTTGGCTTGTCAGCTATTGCCGCCTTTGCAGGGTCAGGTCAGGTCACAAAAGCATTACTGATGACGATTGTCGGTCTGGCATTGGCAACGGTGGGAGAGGGCGCGCAATTTAATATGCCGCGCTTTACCATGGGTATCATGGATTTACAGTCCGGCATCGGCTTTATCACTCTGGCTATGGCGATGTTTGCTATTCCTGAAACTCTGTTCCTTGTTTTGGATCCTAGCCGTTCTGGTAAGGCTGGTAGCCAGCAATCTGAAATCACCAATTTGCGGATTACAAAAGAAGAAGCCAAGAAGATTACCCCAGTAATCGGGCGGCAATCTTTTCAAGGATTTTTGATAGGGGTTATGCCCGGGGCAGGGGCAACTATCGCTTCATTTCTGGGATATGCTGTGGAACGCAACATTGCGTCCGAAGAAGAGCGCAAGGAATTTGGCAAAGGCTCTGTAAAGGGACTTGCAGCGCCTGAAAGTGCTAATAATGCGGCTTGTACAGGCTCGTTTGTGCCGCTGTTAACTTTGGGTATTCCCGGATCTGGAACCACTGCGATTTTGCTTGGGGCGCTGATTGCCCTGAATGTTTCACCTGGCCCGCGCTTGATGCAGGACCAACCAGAAATATTCTGGTCTGTTATTATTTCAATGTATATCGGCAATGTGGTCCTCTTAATTTTGAATCTCCCACTTATCCCTTATATTGCCAAGGTGCTAACAGTTCCGCGAACTTTTCTCATTCCCTTTATTCTGTTTTTCACATTGATGGGCGCCTATATTGGCCAGAATAACGCTACCGAATTATTATTTCTTGTTGGGCTTGGGGCGGCGGCAACAATTTTGCGCTTTGCATCATTTCCGCTAGCACCATTATTGATTGGTTTTATCCTAGGTCCGATGCTTGAGGATAATTTCTCTCGTGCAACTCAGCTTTATGACGGGGTAAGCTTTATCTGGGAGCGACCCATGACAGCGGTATTAATATGTATTGCTATCCTGCTAATCGTCTTGCCTGCGATACGTTCGCGCGCGGCCGCAAATAAACAGGCTAAGGGATAGGCGTATATGCTTTCTGGTATCCGGGTTCTTGATCTAACAAATGTTCTGGCTGGGCCCTTTTGCTGTCATCAACTGGCCCATATGGGGGCAGAAGTTATCAAAATTGAGGCGGTTGGACGCGGCGATTTAGCACGTCAGCTTGGCGCCGACAAGCAGTTAAGTGCCGCACATATGGGCATCTCTTTTCTGGCACAAAATGCTGGCAAGAAGTCGCTGACCCTTGATTTGAAATCAGATAAGGGCAAGGAGATTTTTCACCAGCTGGTTCAAGGTGCCGATGTTGTTATTGAAAATTTCAGACCCGGAGTGATGGCACGTCTTGGCCTAGATTATCCAGTGCTGAAAGAGCTGAATCCGCAGCTGGTTTATTGTGCAATCTCAGGCTTTGGCCAGACCGGGCCGCTTAGCCCACGTCCGGCATATGACCAGATTATTCAAGGGCTTTCCGGCGTGATGAGCATTACTGGAAAGCCAGAAGAGGATCCGCTTAGGGTGGGGTTTCCATTGGCGGATACTATTGGCGGACTGACCGCAGCAATGGCGGTTTCGGCCGCGCTAAACAAGCGCCCCAGAGGGCAGATGATAGATGTGTCCATGCTGGATTCAGTTCTGACCACAATGGGGTGGGTAGTGTCAAATTATCTGATTGGCGGTGTTCAGCCTGCCCAACATGGTAACGAAAACATTACCTCGGCGCCGTCTGGAACTTTTCAGACAGCAGATGGATTGCTGAATATTGCTGCAAATGAGGAGCGTCAATGGCAGGCATTAATCAAACATATTGGATGTCCGCATCTGGCAGACGATGAACGCTTTGCCACGCGCGATAATCGCAAATTACACCGACAGGCCCTAAGCCGTGCGCTTGATCCCTATCTGAGACAAAAGTCAGCCGCTGAATGGGAAACAGAACTGACCGATATCGGTATCCCGGTCGGGGTGGTGATGACAGTTTCGGACATTCTAGCACATCCGCATATTGCGCATCGTGGTTTGCTTGCACAGTTTGATGATGTGCCAGCAGCAGCTGGGCCTGTTTCGGTGATGCGGACAGGGTTTCATAGCGATGGTCAGCCTATATCTGTGGATATGCCGCCGCCCGTACTGGGAGCGCATAATCACGAGCTACTGAAAGATTTAGGATATGATGAGGCCTATATTGCACAGCTTAGTCAGGAGGGCGTTATATGAGCGATGTATCAGATTGGTGGACAACCTCTATTATTGATATGGAACCTGGCCGGATAGAAATTCGTGGGCAGGCTATTCAGGACCTTATAGGGCAACTGAGTTTTTCCGAAATGATATGGTTGATGCTGCGCGGCGAAAGGCCTGGCAAGGGGCAAGCTGAATTGCTTGAGGCGGCGTTGGTCGCGTCAGTAGATCATGGTCCACAAGCCCCGTCTATTGCGGCTGCCAGAATGGCGGTAACCTGTGGTTTGGGGCTGAATGGGGCGATGGGAACAGCCGTGCATATGCTTGATGATGTGCATGGCGGGGCAGGTCAACAGTTTGTGTCTATGTTACAGGATTTAGCAGGCCAGCCAGATTGGAATACCCTCCGCCTTGGTGAGTATCTGGCGACCTACCGGCAGGATATAAACCCCTATATCCCTGGATTTGGCCATCGCTTTCACAAGCCAGTTGACCCGCGCTCGCCGCGCTTGAAGGCGTTAGTTGCGAAGGCTCGAAATGAAAATATTGTCTCTGGTCAATTTATGGATATCGCGTTGCGAATTGAAGCAACCCTTGCCGAGATGAAGGGCAAGCCAGTGCCGATGAATATTGATGGGGCAACCGCGGTGATATATGCCGAGCTCGGCTTCGCTGCGGAACAGGCCAGAGGACTGTTTTGTTTGTCTCGCTCAGTAGGGGCGATGGCGCATGGGTATGAGCAAATGCAGCAGGGCGGGCGAAATAAAGGGCCAACCCCGCCGCATTATCGCTGGCGGTATGATCCAGAATAAAATTCTTTTTGTTTTATAGAGCTATTATTTTCGATGTTGCAGCGCGTCTTTCCAGTTGAAATAACTGGCTTTCGGGGTACGTTTTTGCGTTTCGAAATCAACATGGACCAGGCCAAATCTTTTATCATAGCCAAATGCCCATTCATAATTATCCAGCAATGACCAAGCAAAATAGCCTCGTATCGGACAGCCCTGTGCTATCTGTTTTTCTATCTCTGTCAAATGATCCGCAAAATAGGCCGTTCGGTCTGTATCGTTAATTTGCCCTGCGTTGAATCTATCGGTATTTGCCATGCCATTTTCTGTAATATATATCGGCAGGCCAGGCGCAATTTCTGTTGCAAGACGGTTCAGGAAAAATCCTAGCCCTTGCGGGTCAATTTCCCAACCCATATCGGTCTTTGGCAGGTCGCCGCGGATACACGCAAAGCCAAAATGCGGTTCTTTGGCATCAGGGGTTATCACAGAACGGGTGTAGTAATTTACTCCCGCCCAATCTAGTGGCGCTTGAATAACCGATAAATCATCCTTATAGTTTTCTGGCAAATACGGGCCCAAAATGGCAAGCACATCATCTGGATAATGCCCGCTAAAAATTGATTCCTCAAACCAACGGTTATATAGGCCATCAAAAAGGCGGGTCAGGCGGTGTGTTTGCGGGCTGTCATCTGCGGGTACGCCATATTCCTTGTTCAGCACACATCCCAGATTTTTTTGACCATATCCGCGCATCACATCAATCGACAGGCCATGAGCCAATTGAATGAAATGCATGGATTTGGCGGTGGCTGACAGATTTTGTAAGCCAGGTGCATGTGTCCCCCAGTAATGAGATAGAAAAGAAACGCACCAAGGCTCGTTTATCGGGGCTATGGTTGCTAGCCGATCCCCAAAATGGCGCATGACACTATCTGTGTAATCCGCAAAATATTGGGCAGTCTGGCGGTTTGTCCAGCCGCCATTTGCCGCATATCTGCTCGGCAAATCCCAATGATATAAAGTGGCAAAAGGGCGCAAGCCACGTTCCAGCATGCCATCCAGCAACTTATCATAAAAGGCTAGCCCTTCGGGATTAAGCTTAGTATTTTCTTCTGGCAACAGGCGCGGCCATGAAAAAGAAAACCGGTAAGCATCAAAACCGGCCTCTGCGACAAGGTCCAAATCTTCTGGCCAGCGGTGATAATGGTCACAGGCGATTTGCCCGTTCTGCCCCTCAAAGACACGGCCCGGCTGGTCAGCAAAGTCATCCCAGTGAGAACGCCCGCATCCGCCAAAATCTGTACCCTCGATTTGATAGGATGAGGTGGCAACCCCAAACGAAAAGTCGGACGGAAATTTCTGCAGATAGCTCTTCAACATAACCGGTATAGCTGCTTTTTAAAACAAATGGGCATGTTCAGCATCAAAGCTGAACCGCGCCTCTTCGCCAATGTTAATTGCGGGTATATCAGGCGAGGTAAATCGAAAGGAGGTTTTGTTTTTGCTTACCAATTCTATAATTGTTTCTGTACCCAGCTTTTCTACCAGCAAGACGCGCCCAACAAGCTTGCCTTTTGGATTGAGGTTTAAATGCTGGGGCCGGATGCCCAGACGGGCCTTGTCTCCCTTTTCTTTGTCTGATGAAACAAGGCGAACTAGTTTGGTGTCAAACCCGTCGCCGCTAAATTTTGCCTTGCTTCCATCTTTGCTAACATCGCTCAGGGTGCCATCAAAAAAATTCATTTTTGGCGAACCTAGAAACCCAGCGACAAATTCATTTTCTGGAAGATTAAATAAATCCATTGGAGCGCCAACCTGCATGACCTCTCCATCTTTTAAAACCACAATCTTGTCCGCCAGGGTCATAGCTTCAACCTGATCATGTGTTACATAAATGGTGGTTGCGTCTAACTGGCCATGCAGCTTGGCAATCTCTACCCGCGTATCGTGGCGCAAGGCGGCATCCAGATTGGATAATGGCTCGTCAAACAAAAATACATCCGGATTTCGGACGATCGCCCGGCCAATAGCAACCCGCTGGCGTTGGCCACCAGAAAGAGCCGCTGGCCGTCGATCCAGCAAATGTTCCATTTGCAGGATTTTCGCGGCAGCTTCTACACGCGCTTTGATTTCTGGTTTAGCTACACCCTGCAGGCTGAGAGAAAAGGCCATATTATGAAATACGCTCATATGCGGATATAGCGCATAGGACTGAAACACCATAGCAATCCCTCGCTTAGAAGGAGGGAGGTCCATCACTTCTCGGCCTGCTATGACAATCTTTCCGCTACTAAGGGTTTCAAGACCAGCGATCAGCCGCAACAATGTTGATTTTCCACAACCAGAAGGGCCAACAAAAACCACAAATTCACCCTTGTTGATTTCCAATTCAACATCACGAATAACATTTACCTGACCAAAGGCTTTATTTACGGCTTTTAGTTCTAGCTGCGCCATCTATATCTCCCTAAATGAGGCTTCTAGCCCATCGAAATCAAAACAACAGCGTAATTTCTGCTGGTCAGATAATCGATCAAAAATAATTTGTCTTTTGCCGCCTGAAATTGGCCCCATCCTGTTTGCGGTCATTAATGCAGGCTGTTCTTTCCGCCATTTTAAAAAGGTAGAAAATTTGGTGTAAATAGAGCCGCTTCGTTCTGCTTCATCCAGCCCGGCACGCCCAAGGTGAGAGGAAGCTACCGGAAGCCAGGTATGATCGGCGTCAGAAAAGCCCCCGTTTTTTTGTGACTGGCTCCAGACCATAGGCGTGCGACACGGGTCACGCCCCAAAAAGAGTGGTGCAAATTCAATTCCCCAAGGATCTTGCATTTGGTTTGGTGGGATATCGCGGACATCATTTAGGCCCAGCTCCTCGCCCTGAAATATGCAAGAAGATCCAATAAGGCAGCTGGACAGCTTAAGCAGTAGCAGCTGCATATCATCTGCCTTCTCAGGTGACAGGTTAAGGGCAGCTAGCTGGCGAGTGGCCACCCGTGGCACGTCATGGTTTGAAAATGCAAAGCTCAGCCGGCCAGTGCCGTTAAAACTGTCAACCGCTTTGGAAATAGCTTCTTTCATGCCAGCAACATCCAGCCCATCCCATTCCAAAAGGTCAAAATT
>JBMHCK010000186.1:0-15884 GCA_049889955.1 Puniceispirillaceae bacterium (SeqCode) | reverse complement strand
TTCTTGCCATTCATAGCGCGATATCCAGGGCCAGCACGCCATATCGGCAATAGAATAATCCCCAGCGATAAATTCATTATCGCGTAATTGTGTATCCAGAACGCCATAAAGCCGCTTTGCCTCTTTGGTAAATCGTTCTTCGGCATAGGCTGAGACCCCTTTATTATAATGCACAAATTGATGAACCTGTCCCAGCATTGGACCCAGCCCGCCCATCTGCCACATCAGCCATTGCAGTACATCGGTACGCCCCCGCCCCGAGCTGGGCAAAAATTTGCCATATTTTTCAGCCAGATAAATCATAATAGCTGCGGATTCCATAATAGACATGCCGGTATCATGATCATGGATGGCCGGGATTTTATTGTTTGGGCTGATCGCAAGAAATGCCGGAGCATGCTGCTCGCCCTTTCCAATATCAATGGCGTGCGCTTTATAATCTGCGCCCAATTCTTCCAGCAGGATAGAAACCTTGCGCCCATTAGGGGTTGTCCATGTATAAAAATCGATCATCTTTTCACCTTTTTTAGCGGTCCTATTGCCGCGATATCTATTTGGCAAAATTGTAAGTGGAAAACCTGCAGATGAAAATAGCAGATTATCGCCGCAAGCCAGATGGCGGCTGTCAGGCTACCTCCCTCGCCACCAAGAATCTCACCGTTAAAAAAAGTTTTCTTTAAAAATGCGGCTTATAAAAATTTAATTCTATTATTACTCACATTTAGTAAAATAAAATTTTTATTTTCCTTAAAAATATAGCCATTTTTAGAAATAATTATTAAATGATTGGTAGTTTCCGAAATTTTCAAAAGGACAGCGCTGTGCTGTCTATAACCTTACGAGGAGCATTATGATGCTTTATATACAGCGTTTTTTCTTTGCCATCCTGTTATGGGTTGGCGTGGCAAGTGCCGCCAGCGCTCAGCCCCTGGTTGAAGCAGACTGGCTTTCCCGCAATATCGACAATGAAAATGTTGTTTTGATTGACCTGCGGAACAAGCTGGATCAAGGCAGCTATGAGACTTTCCTGGAAGGGCATATTCCAACCTCAATGCATTCTGACTATCTGAAAGATGGCTGGCGCGTTGGCCGCGATGATGTTGTTGGCCTGCTGCCTAGCGAAGCACAGTTTCAAGCATTGGCCCGCAAGCTAGGCGTCTCGCAAGACAGCCATGTCGTATTGATTCCAGCCGGCGTTAGCTCAACCGATTTCGGCTCTTCAGCACGGGCTTACTGGACATTTAAAGTGTTCGGCCATGACAAGGTTTCGATCCTGAATGGCGGGTATGCCGCCTGGACAGCCGCCTATCCAAACAACATTGAACAGGGCGCACCAATAGCCCCTGCCGCTGGCGATTTCATTGCCCGCTTCCAGCCGCAAGGCTATATCTCGATGGATCAGGTCGCGCAAGCTGTAGGCAAGGATTCTGGAATTACCCTTCTGGATGGCCGTAACGAGCCGCAATATTATGGCGACGCCAAGCATCCAAAGGCAGCCAAAGCTGGCCGTATTCCAGGCTCGCAAATGCTGTTTCAGGAAACCGCCTATGATGTGGGCGCCAATCGCCTGAAATCAGTAACAGAGCTGGAAGGCCTTTATGCAGATGTTGCCGCTGACCAGCCTGTGATCAGCTATTGCAATACCGGTCACTGGGCAGCCACCAACTGGTTTGTGCTGTCAGAAGTTCTGGGCCGCAAGGATGTAAAGCTCTATGATGGCTCTATGGTAGAATGGACAGCAAATGCCGATAACCCGCTGGAAATTGGCAAATCAAATATGGACAAGATTAAAGGCTTCTTTAAATCTATCCTTGGCTAATTCTGTTCAGCCACCACTTTTGAAAAGCTGGCAGACCTCTCATGGCTGCCAGCTTTTATTCTTGCTGCCTTTGAGCAGCTAGCAGATACTGCATAAAACTGCCAGTCCCGGTAGGGCTTAGATGGCCCTGAAATATAATGGCCCAGAAATATAGTAGATATATTTATCCAAAGCGAGCGGAGTTCTCTATGGCACAAGCAGCAACCCTACCTAAATCCGGCTTTGAAGCTGTCAGCTTCTGGCTGTTTTTGGTCATTGCGCTAATTATTGCGGCTTTGGTTAGTCTGGATACGGGCTGGACCGGGATAGGGTTATTCGGGCTAGGTGGTATATTAGGGGCTGTTTTTCTGAGCTTTCAATATGGCTTTGCATCGGCCTGGCGACAGGCGCTGGTGCGCGGCGAGGTGATGGGGGTAGCGGCCCATTTCCTGCTTATCGGGCTATGTGCCTGTATCTTTATCCCAGCTTCTATATGGGGCTTGGATGCCGCTGGTTCGGTTGCCCCTGTATCGGTATCCTTGTTTGTCGGGGCCTTTATTTTTGGTATTGGTATGCAGCTTGCCAATGGATGTGGCTCTGGTGTGCTATTCAGCTTTGGCGGCGGCTCTGGGCGGATGATGGTTGCCCTTCCCTTTTTCATTATTGGCTCTGTGCTGGGATCCTTTGCCCTACCCAGCGCCCTGGAATGGGGTTCTGCCGGGCCGGTTGCTATCGCTGGCCAATTTGCAGATGGGCCAAAAGCGCTGATAAATCTGGCATTGATCAGCGCGGCTGGTCTTGGTTTTTATATTCTGGGGCGGCGGCGCGGCCAAATCCTGGCACCAAAGCTGGTGCTAGCCTGTGTCATCATTGCGGGTTTGTGCGGGGCAGTTTTCATCTTATCTGGCCATCCATGGGGCGTGACATTTGGTTTTACCTTGTGGGGGGCCAAGCTGGCACAGGATTTAGGCGTGCCGGTAGAAAGCTTTACCTTCTGGCAATGGGCAGGGCCGGCACGGGCGCTAAACCATTCCCTGTTATCAGATGTATCCAGCCTGATGAATATCGGCATGGTGCTGGGGGCAGCGATGCTCGCCTCTCTATCCGGACAGCTTAGCCAGCAAAGCTGGCCTTCTGGCAAGCAATTGCTCGGCGCGGCCATTGGCGGCATCCTGATGGGCATAGGCGCACGGTTATCGTTTGGTTGTAATATCGGGGCTTTTTTAGGTGGTATTGCCTCTGGCTCTCTGCATGGCTGGGTTTGGTTTGTGCTGGCCATGGCAGGCAGCTGGGCGGGGATTCGACTGCGGCCAAGCTTTGGCCTGTCAAAATAAACAAGCATAAGGCGAGGATACAGGCAGATGACCATAACACCTAAAAGACTTTACATGATGATTGTTCTGCTCGGCGCGGTATTGTTGATTGGCGATCATTTAACCAGCACCGCCCTTACCGATGTTGGCTCGCCTTCTGATCTGGGTAATGCCTGTGCGCCATGTGGCGCGCCCTGTACCGAAACATCGGCCAAATAGCTTTTTATCGGCATAACCTCTTTTAGGCATAACATTTTATGGACAGGGCGCAGGGGCTATGGTTGATTAGCCCTTTTTATCCCTATGGTGAATGGAGCTGCAGAATATGTCGGAAATTGCCTTTTTGGATGGCGGTCTGGGCCAGGAAATAAACAAACGATCCAGCCAAGCTAAATCTCACCCCCTATGGTCTGTACAGGTGATGTTTGACGAGCCGGATATCGTGGTTGCCGCCCATAAGGATTTTATTGCCGCCGGCGCGCGGGTTCTCACCACCAATAATTATACCGCCACCCTGCCGCGCCTTAGCCGGCATGGCTATGCTGACCAGTTTGATGCTGCCCATCATATGGCGTTTGATCTGCTAAACCGCGCCATTGATGAAGCTGCTGATGCCCTGCAAGGGGAAATAGATGTCAATATCGCTGGATGCCTGCCGCCTCTTGCTGCCAGCTATGTTGCCGAAGCGGCGTTGAATTATCAGGATTCCTATGACCAATATGCCAAGCTGATTGATATACAAGCTGATCATGTGGATGTATTTTTGGTTGAAACCATCTCGAATATTACCGAAGCCAGAGCCGCCGCCGCTGCCCTAAAGGATGCTGGCCAGAAGCGGTTTATTGGCCTTACTCTGGCTGATGATCTGTCAAATTCTTTGCGCTCTGGCGAGACGCTGGAAGCCGCTATCGAGGTGCTGGGAGGCGATGGGGTAGACGCGATATGTGTAAATTGTTCTTTTCCAGAAGCGATTGACGCTGCCTTGCCTGTGTTAACGGCCTCTGGCCTGCGTTCTGGCGGCTATGCAAACGGGTTTACCTCTATCGCGGGACTGGCACCTGGTACGACGGTTGATAATCTTGCCGCACGTCAGGATCTCTCGCCTGCTACTTATGCTAGCCATGCCATCAGATGGGCAGAAGCAGGGGCAACCCTTATTGGTGGCTGCTGCGAGATCAGCCCTGACCATATCGCCTATTTACATCAAAGCCTGTGCGATGCAGGATATAAGCCCGCGAAACTTATCTGACCAATAGAGGCACTTTGGAAGAGGTGTTTTAGAAGAGGCGCTTTGGCAATGATATCTGCGATGCGGACCAGAGCAGCCGCAATGGTGCTAACGATAAATGTACTGGCGATATTTGCGCTGCCCATACCATCTTTGTTAGCAGATCAGACAGATGCCAGACTGCCAGGGCTATTTTCCGAATTACGCACCACATCCGAGGCTGAAAAAGCCAAAATTATCGCGGCGGAAATTTGGCAGATTTGGTCTGAACATAGCGATAATGACAGGTTGAGTGAAAACTTGAAGTTGGGCATCGTCCAGATGGAGGCCGGCCGTCTGCGCCAGGCTGAACAGATATTTACCACCATTATTGATTCAGACCCCTCTTTTGCCGAAGCCTGGAACAAACGGGCGACTGTCTATTTTTTGATGGGGGCCTATGACAGGTCCAAACGCGATATTGCCCAAACCATTTTACGCGAACCGCGTCACTTTGGCGCCTTGTCTGGATTGGGGCTGGTAGAAACCCATCTTGGCAATTATGACGCTGCCTTAAAGGCCTATGAACAAGCTATCGCCTTGCATCCCTATCTTGAAAATTATGAAGAGATTACCACCGCCTTGAAAAAGCTGGTGGCAGGCGAGGCGATATAGCGGCACGCCAAAACACCCGTCACCAGGCGACTATTCCAGCCCTTCAAACAGGCGAATATCGCGATCAGCCCCGCCAGATAACACCGCCAGAGCTTGCTGATAGGCCGGACTTTCATAGGCGGCAATAGCTGCTTCCATACTCTCAAACTCAATCAGTACGGTACGCTCGGCAAGGCCATTTTCCTTGGCCACAACATCAGAGGTCGCGACCAGCATTTTGCCGCCCATCGCTTCCATTGCCGGGCGCGCCAATGTCCGGTAGGCCTCTGCTTTTTCAGGGTCAGCCAGACTGCGATGCGCGCTTAACATATATCCTTTTGGCATAATCTCTTTCCTTTGCCCGTGCTGGTATAGTGACTATCTGGCCATAGCCTAGCAGAGCGACTGAAAAAAGAAAGGCTGGCTGTAAAGAGGCACGAAAACCTATATCTGTTCCTGCATGGCTAGCCAGCTTTCCTCTGCCGTCTCCAGCTCTGTTGTGATATCACCAAGCGCCTTTGTTTTGGTGGCGATTTCTGTGCTGTTATAGGCGCTATAGAAATCAGCTGCCATCATTTCAGCTTCCAGTGCCTGTTTTTTAGCTCCCAATTTTTCCATCTGCTTTTCTAAACGGCTTATCTCGCTTTTCAGCTTTACCGGGTTCATTTTCTTTACCGGCATCGCAGCAGATGGATCAGAAGCTGGCTTACCTTTTTTATCCCTGTTTGGCTGTTTTGCTTTATTACCTGATGATTTGTTACCCGATGATTTGTTACCGGCCATGATCAGCTTTTTATATTCATCCATATCGCCTTCAAATGGCACCACTGTGCCATTTTTGACCAGCCACAGACGATCCGCCACCGTCTCAACCAGATGGGTGTCATGGCTGACAAGAATCACCGCCCCTTCATATTCGTTTAAGGCCAGTACCAGCGCTTCGCGGCTTTCAATATCCAGATGGTTGGTCGGCTCGTCCAAAATCAGAATATGCGGGGCCTCTATGGTTGCGATGAGCATCAGCAATCTGGCTTTTTGCCCGCCAGAGAGTTTTTCCACTGGCATATCAACAATATCATTATTAAAGCCGGCACTGCCCAGACGCGTACGCAAGGCTTTTTCGGTATCTTCTGGACGCAGGCGTAAAATATGCTGCAAGGCACTTTCGCCTTCTACCAGCTCATCCAGCTGATGCTGGGCAAAAAATCCAACACGCAGCTTGCCAGATTTAAAGGTTTTGCCAGCCATTAAAGGCAGCCTGTCTGCGATCAATTTTGACAAGGTTGATTTACCTTCGCCATTCGCCCCAAGCAGGGCTATTCGGTCATCACTATCCAGCCGCAAATTCAGCTTTGAGAGAACTGGCTTGTCATCATACCCAACCTGCCCTTTTTCAATGGTTACTAGCGGCGGGCGCAAGGGTTGCGGGGTAGGAAAGGAAAATCCGGCTACCGCATTTTCAGATAAGGCGATAATCGGCTGCATCCGCTCTAGCTGTTTCAGTCGGCTTTGGGCTTGCCGTGCTTTCGAGGCCTTGGCCCGAAATCGGTCAACAAAGCTCTGGATATGGGCGCGCTGGGCATCTTGCTTGCGCTTCATGGATTGCTGCTGTTCCAGCTTGGCCCGTCTTTCCGCATCAAACTGATCATAGCTACCCGTGTAATAGGTCAGGCCATGATGGCTGAGATTCAAAATACCAGTTACGGAACGGTTTAATAATTCCTTGTCATGCGAAATGATAAGAGCGGTTTTCTGATAGCTGGCCAAAAACTGTTCCAGCCAATAGGCCCCTTCCAGATCAAGATAGTTTGTTGGTTCATCCAACAGCAGCAAATCTGGCTGGGAGAATAGCACCGCCCCCAGGGCTACGCGCATACGCCAGCCCCCGGAGAATGCGTGGCAAGGACGCGCCTGTGCGTCTTGATCAAATCCCAGCCCTGCCAGAATAGACGCCGCGCGCGCCTCTGCTGAATAGGCATCAATATCGCCAAGACGCTGATAAATCTCGCCTATCCTGTCCGCATCAGAACAGGTTTCTGCTTCGGCAAGCAAGGCGGTGCGCTCAGTATCTGCGGCCAGCACCGTATCCAGTAAGGAAATATCCGCGGCAGGGGCTTCTTGCTCAACCCCGCCAATCCGATACCAGGAAGGCACTTCAATAGTGCCAGAATCTGGAGAAAGCTGACCTTTTATCAGCCGGAACAGAGTGGTTTTTCCAGTACCGTTACGCCCGACAATACCTACCTTGTGGCCAGCTGGAATGGTAGCCGAAGCCCCCTCAAATAAAGGCTTGCCCTCGATAGCAAAATGAAGATTAGAAATGCTTAGCATGAAGCCAGAACAGATGCAGGTTTTATTCCGCTTTGTCAATCACACACACGTGTAGCCCCGCCATCAAAAAGCCCCTGCCGACCCAAACCCGCAACGCTTTGTCGCCTTCCCTATGGCAGGGATTATATCTTCTGCGCATGGGGGCGGCCAATTTGCGGTTAGGGAAGTGAGTCCTCCCCCGGAAAGTGATTCCCCCCAGGAAAGTGATTCCCCTCAGGAAAGTGATTCCTTTGGCACTCACCTATTAGCTGGTGCAATTCCGCAGATAATTGCGCTGGCCTTTGAGTGGCATTTGGCCTGAATATGGTTAAAAAACCAGCAATTATATAAAGTTACTTATAAAATCCGTCATTAGGTCAAAAAAAACGTTACAGCGGTTGCCAGTAAAGTTTATCCTATGTTTGACTGAACCAAATTTGGTTCGGGGATGAATATCTAGGTTAGGACAACAAGTGGTCACGAGTTCCAATACTGCCTCCAGCGCTGGCTCCAGAACTGCCTTTGTGAAATTTGACAGGGTACAAAAAAGTTATGACGGGGAAACGCTGGTTGTCAAAGACCTGAACCTGGAGCTGCCAAAAGGGGAATTCCTGACGATGCTAGGGCCTTCTGGTTCTGGCAAAACCACCTGCCTGATGATGCTTGCCGGGTTTGAAACCGCAACCCATGGCGATATTTTGCTTGATGGCGTGTCGATAAATAACATCCCTCCGCATAAGCGCGGCATTGGCATGGTTTTTCAAAATTACGCGCTGTTCCCGCATATGAGCGTTGCAGAAAATCTGGCCTTTCCATTGGAAGTCCGCAAGATAGGCAAGGCAGATCGCGAAGCCAAGATTATGCGGGCGCTCGATATGGTGGAAATGGCCAGCTTTGCCGGCCGTCGCCCTGCCCAGCTATCTGGCGGACAGCAACAGCGCATCGCCCTCGCCAGAGCCTTAGTGTTTGAACCAGAGCTGGTGCTAATGGATGAACCGCTTGGCGCGCTCGACAAACAATTGCGCGAGAAAATGCAGTTTGAGATTACCAAGCTGGCCCATGATTTAGGCATCACCGTGGTTTATGTCACCCATGACCAGACCGAAGCCCTGACCATGTCGGACCGCGTCGCAGTCTTTAATGATGGCCGAATTCAGCAATTAGCAAGCCCCAGCACATTATATGAAGAGCCAGAAAACAGCTTTGTTGCCCAATTTATTGGCGAGAATAATACCCTGCATGGCGCGGTCAAAGAGCTAAAAAAGGATCGGGCTCTTGTTCAGCTTGATAATGGCGGGCTAATTGAATGCAAGCCGGTAAATGTCTCGGCAGTTGGCGAGCGCACATGTGTTTCCATTCGCCCGGAACGGGTCGAATATAACAAAAAGCGGATGAATAAATCAGCACACACCCTGCAAGCAGAGGTGCTGGAATTCATCTATATGGGAGATATTTTCAGAACCCGGCTTCGCGTTGCCGGTAATGATGAATTTATCGTCAAGACACGCAATGCCCCGGATCAGGAGAGATTGACCCCTGGCCAGCAAATTGAAATTGGCTGGTTACCAGAGGATTGCCGTGCACTTGACGCTTAAGAAATTCGTGTCCGGGTGAGCCGGATATGAAATCATTGGTCTAACCCTTAACATCCCGCAGATAGACCAATTGTAAAGTTTAGGGAGAGGAGAATCGAAATGAAACTCGTAAAATCAATGCTGGTAGCTTCGGTATTATCTGTTGCTGCTGCACCTGTACTTGCCGCAGAAATGACTATCGTTTCCTGGGGCGGTGCCTATTCAAAGTCACAGCTTAAGGCCTATCACGAGCCTTATACCGCAAAAACTGGCGTCAATATTATTAATGATGACAGCTCTGCTGAAGCGGTTGCAAAGCTGAGAGCAATGAATGAAGCTGGCAACGTAACATGGGACGTTGTTGATGTTGTTGCTGCTGATGCGATGCGTTTATGTGACGAAGGTCTGGCGATGGAAATCGACCATGACAGCCAGTTGGCTGCAGCGCCGGATGGCACTTCTGCCTCACAGGATTTTGGCGATCTGATCGTATCAGAATGCTTTATCCCGCAGATTGTATATTCAACCACATTTGGATATCGCACAGACCTGGTTGGCGCTAATGCCCCAACAAGCGTATGTGACGTATTTGATCTGAAAGCCTATCCAGGCAAGCGTTCATTGGAAAAGCGTCCAATTAACAATATGGAATGGGCCCTGTTATGTGACGGCGTTGCCAAGGGTGATGTATATGACGTGCTGGCAACAGATGCTGGTCAGGACCGGGCGCTAGCCAAGCTGGACACTATTAAGGACAGCGTTGTTTGGTGGAGTGCAGGTGCGGACACACCACAGCTTCTGGCAGATGGTGAGATTGTTATGGGCTCAACCTATAATGGTCGTCTGTTTAGCGCAATTGAAGAGCAGAAGCAGCCTATTGGCATGCTTTGGGACGCACAGGTTTTTGACCTTGATGGTTGGATTATCCCAGCTGGCCTAAGCGATGAGCGTAAAAAGCAGGCTCTGGACTATATCTATTTCGCAACAGATACACAGCGTCTTGCGGATCAGGCAAAATACATCTCTTACGGTCCTGCACGGGCATCATCTGCACCGCTGGTTGGCAAGCATGCCGATCTGGGTATCGATATGGCCCCGCATATGCCAACAGACCCGAATAATGCAAAGAACACCTTCTTGTATAATTATGCTTTCTGGGCAGATTATCGTGATGATATCGATGCAAAATTCCAGGCATGGCTGGCAAAGTAAGCTACATATCCTAGTGAGGGAAAGGGGCATCTGTCCCTTTCCTTTTTCTTTATATTTCTATCTTTAAGTAATTTATGATGGCTGAAACCACCCAGACAATGCCGCTTCTGGCTGCTGATGGCACCCCGCTAAAGCTATCGCTTTCCAGGTCCCTGCGACAACAAAAGCTACGGGCGCTATTGCTGATTTCGCCATTGCTAATCTTTGTGATGCTGACCTTTGTGTTGCCTATTGGCAATATGCTGTTCCGGTCGGTTCAAAATGATATTGTTTCAAACATTATGCCGCATACGGTTATCGCCCTTGAGGGGTGGGAAACCGAGCGCAGCGCCCTGCCAGAAGATAGCGCGTTCAAAGCCGCCTTTTATGATCTGTTCGCCGCCGCAAAGGCAAAAGAACATACCAAGCTTGGTACCCGGCTGAATTATGAGCAAACCGGCATTTCCTCTACTTTTCGAAAAAGCGGGCGGGCGGTAATCAAACCCGGCAAGGCCCTAGCAGCAGAATTCACAAAAATTGCCCCGGCGTGGAAACAATCGGCAACCTTTTCCGGCCTGTTTAGCGCAAGCGAGCCAGAATCTGCTCCTATACTTGTTCAAAGCCAGCTTGCCCGCCTGAACCAGCTAAAGGGCGAAGCCTATCAGGCGCCAGCAGATTTCAATATAGCCGAAGCGGCCGCACAGGCCCTGCCGCTAACTGCGCGTGAATTTACCTATTGGGCACTTTTCACCGAACTGGAAAAAGGCAAATCCATCTCCTCTGGCAAGGTATGGGAGGCGCTGTATGTTGCACTAGCAGATGATCTGCAGAATCCGCAAAATATAGAGGCTATTAACGCCCTTTCCGGCCCTTTTTCCAAGCTGGTGAAAGATACTGCTATCATCTGGCGCGACCAGCCTGATATTGACTATGCCGCCATCATGAACGGGGTGAATAAAAATTGGTCTGAGCCGGTTATCTGGGAGACCATAAAACTACATTCGCCTGTCTATACCAGCGGCTATTTCCTGAATGCGGTAGATATGCGCAAGACCCTGGAGGGGCCAGCCGCCCAGCCAGAGAGCAAGCAAATCCTGCTGAATCTGTTTCAGCGTACGGTTAAAATGTCGCTTATCATTACCTTCAGCTGTATCCTGCTGGGCTATCCGGTGGCCTGGCTGCTGGCTAATCTGCCGATACGGGCATCAAACATGTTAATGATTTTGGTCTTACTGCCTTTCTGGACCTCTTTGCTGGTTCGGACCTCTGCATGGAAAGTGATGCTACAGCAACAAGGGGTGATTAACGAAGTATTGGTTTGGCTTGGCCTTGTGGCCACCGATAACCGGCTAGAGATCATCAATAATCAGTTTGGCACGATAGTGGCGATGACGCATATTTTACTGCCCTTTATGATCCTGCCTATGTATTCTGTTATGCAGACCATTCCGCCTAGCTATGTTCGGGCTGCAAAATCACTGGGCGCAACAAATTGGACAGCGTTCTGGCGGGTGTATTTTCCGCAATCTGTACCCGGTATCGGGGCGGGATCCATCCTGGTCTTTATCCTGGCGATCGGCTATTACATCACCCCGGAAATTGTTGGCGGTACAGATGGTGTATTTATTTCCAATCGAATAGCCTATCATATTTCGCGCTCGCTCAATTGGGGGCTAGCGGCGGCATTAGGCGGCATTCTGCTAGCAGTTGTTTTGGTGCTCTATTGGGCCTATGACAAAATTGTCGGCATAGATAATGTAAAGCTGGGATAGGATAGATGGCTGCATTAACACCCATTTCACGAAAGCCTCTGTCTCTGGTTCTGCCGATAGTCGGGCTTGTTGGCCTGTTGATAGGGCTGCTGGTAGGCACCTCAAACGGGGCTGGCGGGCTAGGCGCATTGATAGGGCTGGTTTGTTTTTCAGCGCTAAGCCTTGCTGCTATATGTTTACCGATACCAGAAAAAATGTTCCGCCTGGCAATCATAATAGTGTTTTTCGGCGCTGGCTGGGCGATTGCCAATATTGCGCTGGCCTTGCTAGGCGGGCTTATCGGGGTCTTTACCGGATGGTTTATTTTCTGGCTCTATGAAGGGCGCTACCGGGCAAAATTATTGCCTTATCTAACCCCCTATCAGGTGTTGTGGCATTATAGTTTCAGGGTGATATGCGGCGGTATCTTTATCTTTTTAATCTCGCCTATCATCGTGGTGATGCCACTATCTTTTAATGCCCAGGATTTCTTTACCTTCACCGAAAAAATGCTGGCCCTGGATCCAGAGGGCTATTCGTTAAAACATTATGCAGATTTTCTGGGTATTCGGGCAGATTCAAATGGAGAGTGGATAAGGTCCTTCTGGAACTCGCTGATCATTGCCCCGCTAGCCACAATCATTTCTGTCTCGCTGGGAACGCTGGCGGCGATTGGCCTTAGCCAGTCTCATGTTCCTGCCAAGCGTATAATTATGGCGATTTTAATCTCGCCTATGATTGTACCGCTGATCATTTCGGCAACGGGCATGTTTTTCTTTTACGCAACAATGGGTAATTTTATGGAATCCCAGATGGGGCTGAATAAAGATCTGGTTGGTTATATCAAGGTTATTTTAGCCCATGCGGTGCTAGGCATTCCATTTGTTATCATTACCGTTACCGCAACATTGGTTGGATTTGACCGGTCTTTGACACAGGCTGCTGCGAATATGGGTGCAGGGCCTGTTACAACCTTTTTCCGTATTCAGATGCCGCTGATTTTTCCTGGCGTAATTTCAGGTGGCCTGTTCGCATTTATCACCTCTTTTGACGAGGTGGTTGTAGTGATGTTTATCGGATCCGCTAGCCAAAAGACCTTGCCATGGCAAATGTTCCTTGGCTTGCGCGAACAAATCAGCCCAACCATCCTTGCGGTGGCAACTATTCTGGTTGTGCTGTCTATCGCTTTGCTCACCACATTAGAGATGTTGCGCCGACGCTCGGAACGGTTGCGCGGTATCACCCCTGCATAAAAATCTTTATCTGTATTCTATGCAGTGGCTGCATCACTCATGCGGCTAGCCGCGACCATGACTGCGATCATACCCATTTACAGCCGGTGGCCGCCACCCCTCCAGCGCACCAGCTTGCGGGGCAAACACTTCGACCAGCAGGGGATAACAGGCCGCAACATCACTGGAATGTTCGGCTGAGCAATCGCCGCCAGGACAGGCAGACAGCCCGCCAATCAGATTTATTTCAGCGAAAAATTCCAGATAATCACCCGGGCGCACCGGACTAGCTTTCATAAAATACTGGCCAGTATCACGGGTAAAACCTGTACACATAAAGACATTCATCACATCATGGATATGCGGTTCAGCATCTGCCAGACTAAGGCCGGTAAAATCGGCAAAGGCACGGGTTAAATTGGAATGGCAGCAATGATGATAGGTGCTTTTGGCCAGCAAATGCTGGGTATAGGGATCGCAGCGTGTGCCGATCACATCATGCACCGAGCCGCCAAATTCATCTATCCCGTACCAATCTAGCGTATCTTCGATAATCGTGGCCATAGGCCGCAAGGCTGGAAAAGATGACCACATCTGCTCGCCAGTTGTGATATGGGTACCATGCAGGGCTCTGGTTTTGCCTGAATAAAAGCGTTCCTGCAAATTATCACGGTTCCATAGGTTGAAATCGCCGACCTGCGGGCCCTCTACCGAAGAAATACGAAAGAAATGTCCCTGCGGGGCCGAAAAACAGGCCGCATCACGAGGCGATACCAGAATTTCATCTATTTTTACCGCCTCTTTTCGAGCGGCCTGATACAAGGATAAATTCACATTTGGCAAGCTATCATTTGGATAGCAAATCACCGGCCGCACCGCCCGGCGCTTATCTGCATCTTTTGGGGGTATAAAAGCGTTTGGCATCATTACGCCTCCCTTTTGCAAGGATTATGTTTCAACTTTACAGCAAATCAATGGTAGCATTTTTTAAAAGAGTGTCAGCCCGAAAAGATGTACCTTTCGATTCTGTTTGTTGGAAAAAGATATAATGTTAAAAAATCCGTTCCGTCATAATTCTGCCGAACCGCTATGCAAGGACGCGCCAAACCCCAGCATTGATGCGGACAGCCCCTTGCAGCTTCTTTCGGCCTGCCCTGCCTATACACAAACCCCGCTGCATCATCGCCAGATAGAGGGGCTGGCTGGTGAGGTGTTTATCAAGGATGAGCGCGGGCGGATGGGATTGGGCAGTTTCAAAGCATTAGGCGCCGCTTATGTAATCGCACATATGGCCCAGCAGCAAGATCTGAAAAACACCATTTTTGTGACTGCCAGCGCTGGTAATCACGGCCTATCTGTGGCCGCAGGTGCCAAAATTTTTGGCGCAAGGGCGGTTATTTATCTATCGCATACTGTGCCAGAAGTGTTTGCGGAAAAGCTGCGGGAATGGGGCGCAGAGGTTTGCCGCGAGGGGGCCGATTATGAAGCCTCTATGCAGGCCGCCGCACACATAGCAGAAGATAAGGGCTGGATATTACTCTCCGACAGTTCCTGGCCAGGCTATACAGAGCTGCCGCATCGGCTGATGGAGGGCTATCTGGTAATGGCCGCAGAAACCGTTGCCCAAATGGACAGGCCACCTACCCATATTTTTCTGCAAGCCGGGGTTGGCGGGCTGGCAGCTGCCTGTGCTGCCTATTTCCGTTCTGCTTGGCAGGATGGTCCAAAAATTTATGTTGTAGAACCTGAGGCCGCGGCTGCTCTGCATGATGCGATTAACGCTGGCAAGGTGGTTTGCGCCAGCGGGCCAGTATCGAATATGGGGCGGCTGGACTGCAAAGAAGCCTCTATGATCGCGCTAAATGGTTTGGCCCGCGATGCAGATGGATTTATTTTGTTATCAGATTCACAGGTAGAACAGCAAATGCCCGTTCTGGCGAAATATGATCTGGCCACCACCCCATCTGGCGGGGCGGGTCTGGTCGCAGCCATGTCAGGGCTGGTAGAGCTATCAGAAGAATCCCGTATATTGGTTGTTTTAAGCGAAGAGGCGTGAGGCAATGCGCGGCTTTGCAACACAGGAATATCAAGACAGGCTAGCCCGCGCCCAACAGATGATGGCTGCCTCCGGCCTGGATGCGCTGTTTTTAACCACCGAAACAGATGTTCGATATTTTACCGGTTTTTTGACGCGCTTTTGGGAAAGCCCGACCCGGCCCTGGTATGTGATTGTCCCGCAATCAGGAAAGCCCATTGCGGTAATCCCGTCTATCGGGGCGGCGCTGATGGCCAAGACCTGGATAGAAGATATCCGCACATGGTCAGCCCCTGATCTGCAAGATGACGGTCTTAGCCTGTTAGCAGATACCCTGCATGAGGTGATAGGACAAAACGCAAAGATTGGCATTCCGTTTGGCCATGAAACCCATATCCGCATGCCCCATGCTGATTTTTTGCGTCTGCAACAGCTTTGCCCATCCCTGTGTTTTAGTGATGATGCCCAGGTGGTACGCCAGCTAAGATTAGTTAAATCTGCGGCGGAAATCAGTAAGATACAAACTGCCTGTGATATCGCTGGAAGAGCCTTTGAGCGGGTTGGCGAGATTGCCGCAAATGGCAAGGCCCTATCTGGCATCTTTCGGGAATTTCAGCAGCTTTGCCTGTCAGAAGGGGCAGATTGGGTGCCTTATCTGGCCGGGGGCAAAGGGCCAATGGGATATGATGATGTTATCTCGCCTGCCAGCGATACCCCCCTGTTATCAGGCGATGTGATGATGCTGGATACCGGACTGGTCTATGATGGGTATTTTTGTGACTATGACCGAAATTATGTTGTTGGCAAACCGGCCCCTGA
>JBMHCK010000185.1:0-3119 GCA_049889955.1 Puniceispirillaceae bacterium (SeqCode) | reverse complement strand
GCCACAACACGCGAAACAGCCCCGGCATTTGCTTGTGTCATTACTTCTTTATACGCCAGCAGGATGTCTGTTTTCGGATAGGAAGGAGGCATATAAAAATTCCGCCAAAAAATTACGCTTTGCTTACATTGCGCGCTTGTTTTGATTGTGCTTGGCTTACACTAGCCATAATCTGAAAACAAGTCTATGACGGAGCAATATTTGGGGACGGGCCAATATGATGGCCAAGATATAAGGTGTTTTGCCCCCAAAGATTTGTTAAATTCCTGGCCAGAAGGGCAATGAAGGGCAATGCAACATATTCTGGTTATAAAACACGGCGCGCTTGGCGATATTATTCAGGCGATAGATGCTTTTGAGAGCCTGCGCTGTTCCTTTCCAGCAGCGCATATCACCTTGCTAACCGCACCAGGATTTACCTCGCTACTATCTGGCTCTGGCTGGTTTGATGAGGTGGTTTCTGATCCGCGTAAACCTGTCTGGCATCTCTCTCACAGCTTGCGCCTTGCACGGCTGTTCAAACAACCTTTTCAGGCTATCCTTGATTTGCAATGCTCGTCTCGCACCGCTACCTATTTCAAGTTGATGCGCCCAAAGGGGCGGTGGTTTGGCACGGTGCCTGGATGTTCTGATCCAATGCCAGATTTTACAGGTGTCAATAACCGCGAGCGCATGATGACAGCGGTCGTGATGGCAGGCGCAGCACCCCATATCGGCACGCTTGATTTTCTGGCGACTGCGCGCACCGATAGCCTGCCTAATCTGCCTACAGATTATTGTGTGTTCGTGGCAGGCTCTTCCAAAGCAAAACCTTCTAAAAGATGGCCAGCATCAGGGTTTGCCGATATTGCAGCGCGTTGTCTTCAGGCGGGGATTACCCCTGTTCTTTGTGGTACGGCAGAAGATAAAGCTGCCAATGCCGCCATTAAAGAGGCCTGTTCCGATGTGGTTGATCTTACCGCGCAAACATCCCTATCCCAGCTTGCCAGCCTGATGCTGGGCGCCCGTTTCATTTTAGGTAATGATACCGGGCCAGTATTTTTGGGCGCGCGAACAAATGTGCCTACCTGTATGTTAATGGGAGCAGATACTGACCCGTCCATGTCTGCACCTGTCGGCGATAAGGCAGATTATATCCATGTACCCCAGCTAGCAGAATTGCCTGCCTCCGCGGTTTGGGAAAAGCTGCAAAAAATGCAAGGCTAGCCAGCACAGTTGCCTTTGTTCTAGAAAGATGAGTTTGGTCCGGCTAGAAAGTCGATTTCCTCATCCGTTGATGGGCGCCCGAAAATAGCGTTGCGATGGGGAAAGCGGCCAAAACGCGCAACGATATCGCGGTGGCGTATCGCATAATCATAGGTGCGCTCAGCGGTATGTTTTTTGAAAAGCGGCAGCGAATTTTCCTGAATAGTAATATCTTCTGAATGCATCATCGGCATCAGGAAAAATTGCCTTTTAGCCTCGTTTTCCTGACGTTCTATCGTTTTATCTGCCGCCGCCCGAAGCGATAACGCACAGGCAATCTCGTCCCCCGCAAAGGCTTTTGGTGTATCGCGATAGATATTCCGGGTCATTTGATCCAGTAACAGGATAAGGGCAAGGCATCCATTACTATCGGCTGCCCAGCGGTCAAGCTGGCCATTCAGGGCCTGTATAACCAGCGGTTCAAACGTCTCGCGCAGCTGCTGATCAAACTCTGCACTTTTGGTAAACCATTTTTCAGGAGAAATCACTTCGAACCAGAAATTTAGGATGTTTTCTATATGTTTTTGATCGGCGGGTGTCAGGGTCATGCTAGCCTCCTGAAAAGATGGTTAAATATGAACGCACTTCGCACTATACTTACTATCTAACTCAAATAATCGTCTGGCTAAATCAAATAATCTTCTGGCTTAATCAATCACTTTTCCGGGGTTTAAAATGCCTTTTGGATCCAGCATATGTTTCATGTTGGACATCACCGACAGCGCAACCGGATCCTTGACCTGTTTTAACTGCTCAAATTTCATAACCCCAATACCATGCTCTGCACTGATAGAGCCGTTAACGCTGGCCAGCGCGCGGTAAATTGCCTCTTTTATAGGGTCTTTTTTTGCCAACCAGTCAGGATCGCCGCCCTCTTTTTCAATCACATTGAAATGCAGATTTCCATCGCCCAGATGACCATAGCTGCATACCCGGCTAACTGGACAGACTTTGTACACCTCGGCTACAGCCAGATCATAAAAGGTCTGTAAATCGCCTCGCGTCACAGAAATATCGGTATTTACCGGAAAGGATTCCCGCTTGGTGGATTCAGGGGCATGTTCTCTTATATCCCATAATTGCTGGCGCTGGGTCTCATTGCGGGCCAGCGTTGCATCGGTAATCATCTCTGCCTCATAGCTATCGGCAAGAAAGCTTTCCAGCGTGTCAATAATAGGCACGCGCCCCGCTTCATCCTCGCGGCCATCCATTTCATCCGAGCTGGCAATCTCCATCAGGATCATAAAGTCCGGAATAGGGTTTAGCGGGCGCGGAATTTCCGGAAATTGTTTAAAAATCACATCCAGTAATGTTTTTGGCATAATCTCAAAGGCTTCAACCTGCTCGCCGCTAGCAGATTGCAATTTGCCTAATAATTCAACGCCAGTTGCGATATCGGGGATTCCCGCCAGCGCGGTTGCCCGTGCCTTGGGCAGGGAAAACAGCTTCATGGACGCCGCCGTGATAATTCCCAGCGTGCCTTCCGAGCCGATAAAAAGATGCTTTAAATCATAGCCGGTATTATCTTTGCGCAAAGGGGTTAGCAAATCCATCACCCGCCCATCGGCCAATACCACCTCTATGCCCAGACATAAATCGCGGGTATTGCCATAGCGAACCACATTTACACCGCCTGCATTGGTTGCCAGATTGCCGCCAATCGTACAGCTGCCCTTGGCGGCCAGATTTAAAGGAAAATACAAATCCTGCTCTTCTGCAAGCTTGTGTAATTCCTGTAAAATACACCCCGATTCAACCACCATGGAACGATTGGCTTTGGAGATAGAGCGAACCTTATTCATGCGGGATAAAGATAGAACAAATGCCTGTCCGGACTTGTCTGGAATGCCGCCGCCCACCAGACCGGTATTGCC
>JBMHCK010000184.1:0-4360 GCA_049889955.1 Puniceispirillaceae bacterium (SeqCode) | reverse complement strand
GTCCCGAATAAAAGCTGGGCAAAGGCCGGGCTATTCACAGCCAGCATTTTTGTGCCAAAAGCAGCTAAACCTGTAAGCGCCAGCGCGGTTGTCATGTGATTATAGACACCCAGCATATAGCTGCGCAAACCCGCATCAAGTGCGGTAGAGCCAGTCGCAGCATGTGATGCGTAGCGGTTATTTTGCATGTTCTAAATCTCCATAGATAAAAACGGGTTCAAGCCATGCGAAAAAAGGCATAGCTTGCCTTGTTTCTTTAATGTAATGGTCTTGCATTTTGGATTCAAGACGCAAATCATATGAAATTCACGATTCGGAAATACTGACAGCACAGCCTGACCTGAATATTATTTTTTAAAGGCCTGGACTGTGCCGCCAAACAGTAATTTGCACCCCTTTACCCTTTTCGCCTAGGAGGGTATATAAAATCTCATTTACCGTTACATCATCTTGAAAATCCTGTGCGCCCAAATCCCCTGAATAATTATCAAGAACACCTAAAATCACGCTCTTTGAAGCATTCTCATAGATAACCATATTTGTTTGATTATCCTTATGCTCGCGCGATACCCAAACTTCGGCAGCATCATTCAAGGACGTGCGAACATCAATTTTGTCCTCACCGCGCGTGAAATCCAGTATTTTATCTGCCTGTGCAAATATCTTTTCAGGACTATCCAGGACAAAAATATCGGCCCCTGTCCCGCCTGTCAGCGTGTCATGGCCTAAACCGCCATTTAGCCTGTCATCACCATCCTCGCCATGCAGATTATCCCATTCCCCTGCACCACCACTTAAATTATCATCTCCTACCCCGCCCTCGATCAGGTCTCTGCCATCGCCGCCAATAATCCAGTCATCTCCTTCGCCGCCGAAAAGAGAAGAATAAGCACCTCTGGCATAAATCAGGTCATCGCCTGCGCCGCCAAGGATTACATTAATTCCCGTGCCGCCAGACAGCCAGTCATCCCCATCGCCACCATAAAGATTATCATTCCCATCATTACCATAGAGATGGTCATCACCATCACTGCCATAGAGATAGTCTGCGCCTTCATCACCATGCAGCTCATCATTTCCTTTGCCGCCATACAGCTTATCGGCCCCGGGTCTGCCAAATAATTTATCCGCACCCCCATTACCAACCAGCTTGTCATCGCCATCATTGCCATTCAGGAAATCATCTCCTTTTCCGCCAAATAATTTGTCATTCCCCTTGCCGCCAAACAAACGGTCATTTCCATCACCACCAAACAGGTAATTATTCTGACTATTACCTTTGATGACATCATCATATTTTGTGCCAACGATATTTTTGATGCCGGTATAGCTATCGCCCTCTGCCCAGCCGCCTGTACCGAACAATTCATTTTCTAGATCAATCAAGCCGATCGCATGGGGACTGTTCTGATAAGAAATCGTAGTACCATGTAATAAATTGTAATAGGCCTCAGCAAGCGGTCCAGCTAATTCGATTTTTTTCTGGAAGCAGTATTTGATGATAAGATTTTGCCATTAATGTTTCTCCAATATGGTGAATTCCATAAATATTCAGAAAACATACTTGTCGCTGAGAATCAGCATGTAGTGAATCTGTCACATGATCCTAAAGGATAGTTTTCAGGTGATTTAATTTCTGAATTCAAGCAACCTAGAGAAAGTTTTTTGTAAGTTTTTCGCTTTTTACGAGTATTTTTATTTAGAGCTATTTGCTTAACACGGTTATAAGATAAAAATAATTGAAAAAAAATCAGGCCATTTGGCTAGCGCGCAGGCGCACTGAATCTGATTTCAACTGGCCGCAAGCTGCCAGAATATCGCGACCACGCGGCGTGCGAACTGGCGAGGCATAGCCAGCCTTCATAACAATACGAGCAAATCTTTCAATTGTTTCATCATCCGAGCAGACATAATCGGTACCCGGCCATGGATTGAACGGGATCAGGTTAATTTTGGACGGAATACCAGCTATCATTCGCACCAGCGCTTTTGCATCTGCCTCGCTGTCATTCACCCCGGCCAGCATCACATATTCCCAGGTTACCCGCCGTGCGTTGGAGAGGCCAGGATAATTACGCACCGTATCCAGCAAGCTAGCCAGCTTGTATTTTCGGTTAATCGGCACCAATACATCACGCAGCTCATCACGCACCGCATGTAATGAAATAGCCAGATTTACACCTAATTCTTCACCGCATTTGGTGATTTCCGGCAGAATCCCACTTGTAGATAAGGTTATCCGGCGCTTAGATAGCGCGATGCCTTCGCCGCTCATAATCATCTTTAGCGCCGCCGAAACATTGTCATAATTATATAATGGCTCGCCCATCCCCATCAGCACAATATTTGTCAGCCGCCTATTTGGCTTGCCAGCAGGCCAGTCCCCAAGCTCATCCATTGCCAGCAAAATCTGTCCGCAAATTTCCGCCACGCTGAGATTACGAACCAGGCGCTGGGTACCAGTATGACAAAAGGTACAAGTTAACGTACATCCAACCTGCGAGGAGATGCACAAGGTACCTCTATCGGCATCCGGAATATATACCGCTTCCATTTCATGCCCATCATGCAGGCGAAGCAGCCATTTAATGGTCCCGTCCGAGCTGTCCTGGCGGCGCGATACCACAGGCCTGTCCGCATGAAAATGGGCAGCTAGCAGGGTTTGAACCGGCTTGCCTAAATCTGTCATATCTGAAAATTCTGTCATCCCATGCCGCCACACCCAACGCCAAAGCTGGCGGGCGCGAAAACGTGGCAATTGCAGGGCCGTTACCGCCTCTTCCAATTCTGGTTGTGACAATCCCAATAGAGGGGTGCGTTCAAATTCGGTACTGCTCACGAAATGGATATCCTTTTATCAGACACATTCAGGCCCAGCTGCCTTGCCCATCGGCGCCAAAACATCTGCCTGGCATGATGGTGATGCAATAACAGACCCATTATTTCCAGAACTTGTCTATCTGCATCTCACCACAGCCAGCCTCTATCCAGACTATGTTGGCTATCGGTCTGGCCAGGCTATTTATTTAGGGCATATGGCCCAATCTTATGGACAGGCCTTATCCAAAAACGATTTAGCAGCGGTAAAGCCAGACAGCGAATATTCATCAATGGTTTTATTATTCCGGCTGGAAATACCAGTGACGACCAACTTGCTGCCGCGTTTCATGGCGACGATCAGGCGCTGATCGTCTTCCTCCCCTTGCGACCATGCCCGGTTATCAAGGGTGAATAATTTATAGGCCTTTTTATCAATCGTGAAATCGACTTCTGACTGCTTTTTATAGCGATAGCCAGCCAGCACTGAGACCACTCCGCGTTCGCCCTTACCAGGGCCATGCGACACAAAGACCCGTGTCTCACCCCGATTGCTGCGATCATAATCGCCGCGCAATTTCTTTGGCACACTCGACATAAAGCAAATCCGGCCCTGGCTGGTCTCTTGTTTATAGACTTGCCAATCCTTAAAGCTCTTTAGCTCTTCTGTATTTGCCAGCGCGGGCTGCATAACCAGGAGCACACCAAAAAAGAACGCTGTTAAACCCGCAAAACGCTGATACCCCATAATTGACTTTTCTCCGCCTTTTTTTCGATGTCTTTACCGAATGATGAAATCACCCATAGCCGAACGCGCACAGAATCGCAAAACTTTAGCTAACGTTCAAGAGGTTTGATGAAAATATCAGGAAGGAATGTGTCATTTTTTAGTCGATAACCCAAAAAATGAGGGGAGAATCGGTTTCTGATACAGATTTTCGGGAATTTTAAAGGGCTAGGGTACAGAAAAAGCGTGAATATGGACTTAAAAACCGAAAAATTTTATTTTGAGCTTGTCACAGATAACCCTGTTTCGTTAACTAAAGACATGGGAACTGGCTGTGATAACGATAATGCTAAAGGCATGTCGAAATGGGATGTTATGCTCGTACGCGTTGGACGTGAACGAGATAAAGCTGCTTTTGCAGCATTGTTTGACTATTTTGCCCCGCGCATCAAGAGCTTTTTGTTGCGTCTGGGAACAGATATGTCCTTGTGTGAGGAGATCGCCCAAGAGGCGATGATTATGGTGTGGCGCCGAGCCGAAACCTATAATCCCAGCCAATCTGGCGCTAGTACCTGGATTTTCACAATCGCCCGAAACAAACGGATTGACAGATTGCGCCGTGAAAATCGGCCGCTACCAGATCTCAGCGACCCTGCTTTTGCCCCAGAGGCGGTCGAAACAGGCGAAAAAGCGATTTTCAGACAGCAAGAAGAAGAAAAAATTCGCCACGCTTTGAAAAAACTTCCAGATGAGCAAGCCAAAATGATCTTTTCTGCGTATTACGAAGAAAAGTCACATAGAGAGATAGCTGATGAA
>JBMHCK010000183.1:0-2727 GCA_049889955.1 Puniceispirillaceae bacterium (SeqCode) | reverse complement strand
CATGAAGATGCAGATCTCTCAGCGCGCGGGAAAAAGCAATCTTTCGGGCTGATGGTAAACTATCTATATGAACGTGACATGCTGATCGAGAATCACGAAAAATTTGTCAAGGATGGCAGCATAAAAGCGCATGCCAAATTGCATGATCTGGCACTTAAATACACAGATAAATTGCGGGAAAAACCATGAGCAATAAGCCGCCAGACAGACGCCGGGGCAAGCGCGCAAATATGCCTGCCCCCGCAAAGCCACCAGCTGGCGGTAATGAAGGCGGCAAGCTGGCAATTCTGTCTGATAGTGATATGGCAATGATAGATGCGGCGGCCAAATCCATTTTATGGCAAACGGGCATAACCGATACCCCCGGACATCTGGCTGAGAAGGCCTGTGCTGCCGGAGCCATAATGGGCGCCAAGAATCGTCTGCATCTGCCAGAGGCGCTTATAGATAACGCTCTATCTTGCTTTGCCAAACCGCTTATCCTGTATGGCCGCAAACCTGGAACAGATTTACAGCTTGGTACTGGCAAGGTTTATACTGGAACAGGCGGGGCCGCCCCATTTGTTCTGGATGAGGATAGCCACACTTACCGCGAGGCTGGAATTGCTGATTTATATAAAGCCGCCAGACTAGCAGACGCATTGGAGCATATATATTTCTTTAGCCGTCCAGTGGTGGCACGTGATATCCCGCAGCCGCGAGATATGGATATTGCAACCGCCTTTGCCAGCCTGATAGGCACTACTAAACATGTGATGACGTCAGTTGGCGCCGCCGAGGATGTAGCCGCTATAGCCGATATCTGTTACCAGATTGCTGGCAGCGAAGAGGCCTTTCGCGAGCGCCCCTTTTTATCGCTGAACATCAATCATGTGACCCCGCCATTGCGGCTGGCACCAGAGGCGGTTGAGGTGATGGTAGAGGCGATAAAATTTGGCCTTCCTGTTCATTGTAATACCTTTAGCCAGCTTGGCGCATCCAGCCCGGTTCCGCTGGCCGCATCGCTGGCACAGACCTGTGCAGAAACACTGGCAGGGCTGGTCATGGCATGGCTAGTCGATACCAATGCAAAAATCATCTTTGGCCCACGCCCAATGGTAACAGATCTGCGCACAGGCGCGATGTCTGGTGGCTCGGGAGAGCAAGCGCTGGTAATGGCCGGGGCCGCACAGATGGCAAGCTATTACAAGCTTCCAAATTCGGTAATTGCAGGTGCCACAGATGCAAAAATTGCCGATGCCCAATCCGGATTTGAAAAAAGCCTGACCATCACGCTGGCGGCGCAGGCTGGCGCCAATCTTATTACCCAAGCTTGCGGAATGCATGCCGGATTAATGGCGCTCGCGTTGGAAAGCTATGTTATCGATAATGATATGGCAGGGTCTATTTTGCGAAGCCTGGCACCGATTGAGGTAACGCCGCAAACGCTGATGGTGGCCGCGATAGATAAAACTGCCAAAGGGCCAGGTCATTTTCTGGGTCATGCCGATACCTATGCGCGAATGCATAGTGATTTTCTATATCCGGATGTGGCCTGCAGGCTGGCCCCGCAAGCCTGGTACGAAGCTGGCGGTAAGGATATTCAGGCCCGCGCGCGCGCGCAGGTTGCCGAGATTTTATCCAGCCCGCCACAAGCGCATATTCCAAAGGACATAGAGGCCGCTCTTCGGCAAAAATATCCGCTTCCCGAATTTGAAAAGTAAACTGTTTTTAGCTGGGCAGCTGTCAGATAGGCTGCATCGACTTGCGTAGCGCCACGATATCATGCTCTGGATGGCTGCCCACATCGCGCCAGGTTACCGGAGCGCCAGCCTCGACATCACGAGTTAGTTTTACCTGATGGGCAAGGCCAATCGGCACCCCGTTAATCGCCGCGGCGGTCTGGGCTGGATAAAGCTGGCCCCACACCGTGTAACCGCCCTCGCCATCCAGTATCTCCCCTGCCTTTAAGCGGCGTTTTGCGGTGGCGATCACATCGCTGTTATATCCCTTGGTCATGCCGGTTGGCTGGCCTAGCAAGGCAGCGGATAAAATGGAAATATTCAGCTCTAGCCCGATAAGGTGAAACGGCTTATACATCGCAGAATAGCGCCCGCTCGCATCTGTATTCATGCCATATTGTTTAAAACAGGCCGCTGCATAATCATTTGGCGCCTCTATCACCACATACACCCCCCAGCGCAAATCCTTATAGACCGGCCGGCCATCCCGCTCTAGAGAGGACACTACCTCTACCTGGCCAGATTTTTCAAGGCACCCCCCTGCTGATTTTGGCCGTAAGATATGCGCCAGATCATCCATACCTGCGGCAGGAAAATTTAACCCGCCACTAGGGGCAGCAAGGCCAGTAGCGTTAGAAATTGCCGCCATTTCCAGGGCTGATTTTGTACCATCCAGAAAGCTGTTAAACATCTGGCTATTCATGCCCGCGGCCTGTGCCTCATCTGCTGTTAGCCCATAATAATCCCAAACTGTATCGGGCGTAGAGCTATGATAAGAGGGAAGATATTTTGTTCCCTTCCCTGCTGCAACAACTTCAAATCCGGTTGCCCGTGCCCAATCAATCATCTCTATCGTCAGGGCAGGTTGATCCCCATAAGCCATTGAGTAGACTACCCCTGCCTGGCGTGCCTGAGCCGCCAGCGCCGCCCCTGCCAGCACATCTGCCTCAACATTCACCATCACAATATGCAGCCCGTTTTGGATAGCCTGCTGGGCATGACGGGC
>JBMHCK010000182.1:0-2752 GCA_049889955.1 Puniceispirillaceae bacterium (SeqCode) | reverse complement strand
TTGCGGGTGATTATTCCGCCGCTAACCTCGCAATATCTGAATCTGACCAAAAATTCATCTCTGGCAGTGGCCATTGCCTATCCGGAGCTGGTTTCAATTTTTGCAGGTACCGCCCTGAACCAGGTAGGTAAAGAGATCGAGATGATCGGCATGATGATGATTGTCTATTTGACCTTCTCCCTGCTGACAGCGGCATTTATGAACTGGTTTAATGCGCGCGTGAAATTGGTGGAACGGTAGACATGGCCTCAGCAAACGATAAAAAATACGCATTTGTGCGTACAGAAGATGCCCCGTTATTGCCGCCGCCGCCTACCGAGGCAGGGATAACAGGCTGGCTTTGGCATAATATTTTCGCCAGCATGGCGGATTATAGCTCTGTCGGGGCAAGTATCCGCTCTATTTTGATGGCGCTATTATCCGTTGCTATCTTATATTTTGGCGGGATGCAGATTTACGCGCTGATCGACTTCACGCTTTTATCTGCGGTCTTTTCAGATCCGAATGAAATCAAAAGAGAGGCCTGCTGGACAGTTGATCAGGGGGGCGAGCTGCCTTCCGGATGGCATGGGGCCTGTTGGCCATTTGTGGTTGCCAAGCAGAAATTCCTGTTATTTGGCGCTTATCCTAGTGAAGAGCTATGGCGGGTTAATCTAACTGGCCTTGTCGGGCTGGTTGGTTTGGTCTGGGTGCTTATTGAAAAGCTACCATATCGCCGGGAAGTTGGCGCAGCGATGCTGACCATCTATCCGCTTATGGCATTCATCCTGCTGACCGGCGGGAATACAGATGCCAGCTACACCAATATCGGGGTTTGGCTAATCATTGGATTGGCCATCATCTCGCTAGGCCGTATTGGCAAGCGGGGCTATCTAGGGCCAACCTTTGCTGAATTTGGTTCGCTTATCGCCTTTACCGGCTGGGTATTTGTTATTTTCAATGCGGTACGCGGTGTTGCAGCGGTCGATTTCGGGCTAGAGCCGATTGATACCCGTGATTGGGGCGGCTTGTTGATCACGCTTGTTGTTGCAATAACCGGGATTGTTGCCTCGCTTCCTTTGGGCATTATTCTGGCTCTTGGCCGTCGCTCGCATATGCCAGTTGCACGGTTGCTATCGACAATCTTTATTGAATTTTGGCGCGGTATTCCTTTGATTACAGTGCTGTTCATGGCCTCTGTGATGCTGCCTCTGTTTATGCCTGAAGGGGTGAATTTCGATAATCTGCTACGCGCACTTATCGGGGTGATGCTGTTCTCTGCTGCCTATATGGCAGAGGTGATACGCGGCGGTTTGCAAGCTATCGATAAAGGCCAATATGAAGGGGCTCAGGCAATGGGGCTGTCTTACTGGCAGACCATGCGTCTGGTGATTTTGCCACAGGCATTGACCCATGTTATTCCGGGCATTGTGAACACCTTTATCGGCTTGTTTAAGGATACGACTTTGGTGTCTATCGTGGGTATTTTTGACTTGCTTGGCGCGGCCCAATCCACCATTGCCGATCCATCCTGGTCATCGCATGTACAGGCATTAAGCGTTTATGTCTATGTGGCCCTGCTATTCTTCGTATTCTGCTTTGGCATGTCACGTTATTCAATTTATATGGAAAATAAACTCAGTAAATCCCGTTCTCATTAAGGTAGGGGCTGGGACTACAGCCGGAGATTATAATGGCGAGTAAAGCAAAAACAAAAAATATGATCAGTGATGAAATCATGATCAGCATGGATAATGTTAATAAATGGTATGGCAATTTTCATGTGTTGCGCGATATTAATCTGACCGTTCATAAGGGCGAGCGGATTGTGATTTGCGGGCCTTCTGGCTCAGGTAAATCCACCCTTATTCGCTGTTTGAACCGGCTGGAAGAACATCAGGCAGGGACCATTAATGTTCAGGGAATTGAGATTAATAATGACCTGAAAAATATTGATGAAATCCGCCGCGATGTCGGCATGGTATTCCAGCATTTCAATCTGTTTCCACATTTGACGATTCTAGAGAATTGTACACTTGCCCCTATCTGGGTGCGGAAAATGCCAAAGGCCGAGGCAGAAGAAATCGCGATGAAATATCTAACGCGCGTGAAAATTCCAGAGCAGGCAAATAAATATCCAGGTCAGCTGTCCGGTGGCCAGCAACAGCGTGTAGCGATTGCGCGCTCCCTATGCATGGAGCCAAAGCTGATGCTGTTTGATGAGCCTACTTCTGCTCTTGATCCGGAAATGATTAAAGAAGTTCTGGATACAATGGTGCAGCTGGCAGAAGATGGCATGTCCATGATCTGTGTGACCCACGAGATGGGCTTCGCTCGAAAAGTGGCCAACCGGGTAATCTTTATGGATGAAGGGCAAATTGTTGAGCAAAACGAACCTGAGGCGTTTTTCAACAACCCGCAATCTGACAGAACAAAATTGTTCCTGAGCCAGATTCTGGATCACTAAAAGGCGCTGATACCCGCGTTTATTATTTCACATCATGCAATAGGGGCGTCAGAAGCGCCCCATTGTGACCAGGACCCATCAAACAGGCGAATATCTGTTTTTCCCAATATCGCTAGCGCCAGAGTCAGCCCGGCTGCCGTGACGCCAGACCCGCAGGTGGTAACCGTTGGCTGTTGCATATCAAAGCCGGCATCATCAAATAATTTTTGTAATTCCTGTGCTGTCTTAAGCTTGCCTGTTTGCGCGTCCAGCAGGGCATTGATAGGCAGATTAAGAGAGCCAGGTATATGGCCAGCCCGCAGGCCC
>JBMHCK010000181.1:0-16028 GCA_049889955.1 Puniceispirillaceae bacterium (SeqCode) | reverse complement strand
CGCAAAGCTGGTAATCGCCACCCCAAGCCCCACCGAGCCTGTTGAAAAATCTACATCATCAACATCCTTTGTGCGCGAGGGATAGGATTGCACCCCGCCATAGCCGCGAAATAGCTTCATTTTCTCGGCGCTCAGACGGCCGGTCAGATACTGCATAGCATGGTAGATAGGTGCGGCATGCGGCTTTACCGCCACCCTGTCCTCTGGCTTCAGGGCAGAAAAATATAGCGCTGTTAGCATCGAGACCATAGAGGCGCTAGAGGCCTGATGCCCTCCTGTTTTAATGCCATCATCAGAGGCACGAATATGGTTGGCATGATGGATCATCCAGTGCGATAGCCACAATAAGCGCTGCTCAACCTGTTTCAGAAAATCAGCCTGGCTGACTGGCAGGCGGGCAGGCGGGCTGGATAGCGGCTGGATAGGTTTCATCTGTATTTCCTGTAATTTGAGGCTTCCTGTATTTTCACCTATTCACGCTAGCATTAAATTCAGGAGAATAATCATTATTTTTCTTCCTGTAATCCTGATATAGTGATAGAAAACACTATTATTTATAAAAATTTTAGGGTTTATCACTATGGATAGGCATGATGCAGAGATACTACATCAACTGACGCAAGATGGCAGAATGTCGGTAAATGAACTCAGCGCCGAGGTTCATCTCAGCCAGACCCCCGTTGCACGGCGACTGAAAAAACTGGAAGAAGAGGGGATTATCAAAGGCTATACAGCCCTTATTGACGAGAAAAAGCTGGGCTTTACCTTTTCTGTGTTTGTGTCGGTGCGGCTAGAACGGCAAATTGATGAAGAATTAGCCCGTTTCGAATCTCGCATTGCGGTATTACCAGAGGTGGTAGATTGCTGGCTGATGACAGGTAACCATGATTATCTGTTGCGTGTAGTTACCCGCGATATTGAAGAGTTTGAAAAATTTCTGGTTGGCCAGCTGACCAAGCTGGGCGGGATTTCCTCGATTGAATCGTCAATCCCGCTTCGCTGTGTAAAATCTGCTCATGCCCGCTATCGTTAATAGCCGATAGTTTGGGTTTGAGGCACGCCCAGCCTAGCCTTTAGGCGGCAGGGGTACAGGCGTAAAATTATACGGCCCCCCTGCAAGACCCAGACGCGCGGCCCGGCCAAATTCAATATAGTTTGTTGCGGTTTTCTGGAATTTAGCCTGAGCGTCTGCGTCCAGCTCGCGCATAAGCTTTGCTGGACTACCTGCCCAAAGCTGGCCAGAGGGAACCGTTTTACCGGGAGGGACAAGCGCCCCTGCGGCAACTACCGCGCCGCTTTCGATCACCGCGCCATCCAGAACAATCGCACCCATGCCCACAAAGCTGTAATCCTCTAGCGTACAGGCATGAATAATGGCGGAATGCCCAACCGTAACATAATCCCCGATAATGGCGGGCAGAACCCCTGAATCAATATGCACAATTGAGTTATCCTGGATATTTGATCCCTTGCCGATGGTGATGTAATTGGCATCACCCCGCAAGGTAACATTATGCCAGATTGATACATCCGCGCCGATACGCACCGATCCCATAATGGCGGCGGTACTGGCGATATAGGCGGTGTCATCAATCTCTGGCCAGTTATCGCAATAGGGCTCTATTGTGGGGCCTGAGGTGCTGGGCATCCTGTTCATCTGTTTATCCTTTATTTTGGGCCTTTATTCTTTGACCTGTATGTTTAGCTTATCATGCCGCTTTAATGGGCGGCAAACAAGGTCTCATAGCTTTTGCGTAGCTCTGCTTTTTGGACCTTGCCCATTGTATTGCGTGGCAAGGAATCGAGGAAAATCACTGCCTTTGGCTGTTTGAACTTTGCCAGCTTATCTTGCAGCATTTCCTGCACCATTTGTTCGGTCAGGCTTTCATTTTGCCGGACAATAATGGCTACAACCGCTTCTCCAAAATCTTTATGCGGGGCGGCGATGACCGCAGATTCATCCACCCCTTCAATATCATCAATCAGCCCTTCAACTTCCTTTGGATAGACGTTTAAGCCGCCGGAAATGATTAAATCCTTGTCCCTGCCAACAATGATGATATAGCCATTTTCATCAATTCGCGCCATATCACCAGTAATGAAATACCCATCTGGGCGAAATGATTCTTCAGTTTTTTCAGGCATTTGCCAATAGCCAGTAAAGACATTATCGCCTTTCAGCTCGATAATACCTATCTCGCCATTTGCCAGCACATTACCTGTCTCATCGGCGATACGGACATCCACTCCTGGCAGTGGCACGCCAACGGTGCCTGCAATCCTGTCGCCATCATAGGGGTTAGAGCTGCTCATATTGGTTTCTGTCATGCCATAGCGTTCCAGAATTTTCTTGCCGGTTCTGGCCTCAAATTGCTTGTGGGTTTCAGCCAGCAAGGGGGCGGAGCCAGAAATAAATAGCCGCATATGCTGGGTTAAATCGGCATCGAAACGCGCATCGGCTAGCAGCCGGGTATAAAAGGTTGGGACTCCCATCATGCTGGTCGCTTTCGGCATCCAGGACAGCGCCGCATCGGCATCAAATTTCGGCAGAAAAATCATGGTTCCACCAACAAAGGCCAGCAAATTACAAGCGACAAACAGCCCATGCGTATGGTAGATGGGCAGCATATGCAGCAAAACATCGTCGGAAGTGAATTGCCAGAAATCCTTTAACACCTGTGTATTAGAGACCAGATTACGGTGGCATAGCTGCGCCCCTTTGGATCGGCCAGTTGTACCGGAGGTGTATAAAATCGCGCCTAAATCCTCAGACCCTCTGGCAACCGCTGCAAACTCTGTGCATTGCTGGTCAGCCAGTTCTGGCAGGCTGCCGGTTTCATCCTGATTAAGGGTAAGCAGGCAGGCTTGCTCTCGCGTTGCAATTTCCTGGACCTTATCTTCAGCTTTGGCATCCACAACAATGATACTGGCAGCGGCATTATTGATAAAATAGTCCAGCTCATGCGCGGTGTAGGCGGTATTTAGTGGCAGATAGACCCCGCCTGCCTTGATGGTTGCCACATATAAGGCCAGCTGGGCTTTGGATTTATGCGCCTGAACCGCTACCCGGTCACCCTCTTTCAGCCCCGAGGCCTTTAGCGCGTTAGCCAGCTGGTTTACCCGTTGCAAAAAAGCCGCATAGCTCACCTCGCCATGCTCATTAATTAGAAATGCTTTTGTGCTGGTTTCATGGCCAGCGAAAATAGTGTCATATAAATGGTTGGTCATTATAAGTTTTCCTATGATGATCTTTGTTACTGGATTAAATCAAATCGATGATAGAGTTCTTCTGGTGCTTCATGGGCCTGCATTTCTGTGGTTATCAGTGCTTGAAGCTTTTGTTCAATAGCGGGGTCTCTAAACGGGTTAAGCTGTTCTGGATCTGCGTCCAGATCATATAAACAGGTTTGCGTATCGCTAAACCCGCCTTGACGCGGCGAGCGTTTTGCACCCGCAAAGGCAGGCAGTTTTAACACCGGAGCCTGTTTTGTAAAGGAAAACCCGCGATATAGGGCTGCTGGCTCTAGCTCATACAGCTCAAACAGGCTACGATTATGCATCGGCATCAGCGTATATTCAAACAAATCATGGGTTTCCATATCCTCTGGATAACAGAAATAGGTATAGCGTCCATCTGTGGCGTTTATTGCCCCGCCGAAAATACCATAAAGGGCAATTTTGCGCGCCTCACATGGCTGGTCAAATAGGTAGGGCAACAGCGAATTACCTAAAACTTGCGGGCTTTTTTCTGCCCCATGCAAATCCAGAATGGTCGGCATCAGGTCAGTGGTTTGAGTAAGGGCGCTAATATGGCTGCCGCCGGCTATCGCCATTTTCGGGTGATAGATCATTAACGGTATATGGGCCACTTCATTATAAAAGGGCATTCTGTTTTTTGCCCACCAATCATGCTCAGACAGTAAAAAGCCATGATCAGTGGTCAGAATGATGGCGGTGTCCTCCCACAAATCCAGCGCATCCAGCTTGTCCAGGATGCGGCCAAGCTGTTCATCACAAAAAGCAACTAATGCAGCGTAATTTGCGCGCAATTCTGCGATTTCCGCATGCGTCTCCTCTACCTTTCGATAGCGGGGCCAGTCCAGAATTGGCCCTTCATAGCCAGTATCTTTTTGGCTTTTATCTTTTTGGCGAAAGCGCTTTGGGGCGGCGAACGGCTCATGCGGGTCAAAGGTTTCCATTTGCAGAAACCAGTTCTCGGAGCTGTGATTGGTCTCCAGAAACGCCAGCGTGGCATCCACGCATTTGACAATCGGGTAATCTGCTTCTTCTTTCACCGCGCTACGATTAATCATGCCCTGCAAGCGATGACCGTCTCTGGTATCTTCAAATTGCATTGGGTGATATTGATTGCGAAACCGTTCCAGTGGCGGGGTGACCATCGCGACATGCGGGTCAGATTCCTGGCCACGAATGAAATCCCAGCTGGAATAGCGCGTATGATAGGTAGACCCGCCATCTTCAAAATAATGATAATGATCTGAAATCAAATGGCTATACAGGCCTGATTTTTTAAGCTGGGCAGCAAAGCTGTCATCAAAGGGCTCTAGCGGGCCCCAACTGCGATGCAAAAAATTCAGCCGCCCGGAATGCATATCCCGTCTTGCTGGCATACATGGCAGCGAGCCAGCATAGTGATTATCAAAGACAGCAGAACGCGCCGCCAGCCGGTTGAAATTTGGCGTATCTGCGGTGCCACCATAGGCGTTTAGCGCTGAGCGATTTAAACTGTCAAAGAGTAGGAAAAGCGTTTTCATTTCTGATTTTTAAAGCTGCTTTTATTTGTAAAGAATGGATTATTTACCTTTTCCAAAAATTCTTTCCTTAGATGAAAAACGGCTGATAAATTTATTGACAGTCTAAAGCTAAGCCTTTCTTAATTGGTATACAATATTTTATGTTTAACATTTCAATCGCCGTGTTTTGACATAAAATTGGCAAACCAGAACAATAAAGGGGCTGATTCCTGATCCTGTCAGGATATTGGTGAAGGGGAGAAAATGGGTTTTGAGCCTGCAAGTGATATTTTATCAAAATATACTGTTTTGGATTTAACGCGGGTGCGCTCTGGGCCAACTTGCGTGCGTCAGCTCGCTGATTGGGGCGCTAATGTTATCAAAATTGAGGCGCCGTCTGGCTCTGATATGGGCGGCAAGCGCGAGGGTTCAGATTTTCAAAATTTGCATCGTAACAAGCGCTCTCTTGTTCTGAATTTGAAATCAGAAGAAGGGGTGAAAATATTCCTGAAATTGGCCGCACAAGCTGATGTGATCGTTGAAAATTACCGCCCTGACGTAAAGTTCCGCCTCGGCATTGATTATGAAACCATAAAGGCATTAAACCCAAAGATCGTTTATGCCTCGATTTCTGGCTTTGGTCAGGATGGTCCACTGGCAAAGCGGCCAGGGTTTGACCAGATTGCCCAAGGTATGGGCGGGTTGATGTCGATAACTGGCGAGCCCGGCAAAGGGCCGATGCGTGTGGGTATCCCTATTGCGGATTTAACCGCTGGCGGATTTGCCGCTCAAGGGGTGTTGCTGGGTCTGTTGCGGCGTGAACATACCGGCATTGGTCAATGGATTCAGACCTCGCTATTACAGGCCCAGATCGCGATGCTGGATTTCCAGGCAACAAGATGGCTGATGGATGGCGATGTGCCAGGCCAGGCAGGGAACGATCACCCTACCTCTATTCCCACAGGGGTTTTTGAAACCAGTGACGGGTTCATCAATATCGCTGTAGCCGGCGAGCATATCTGGCTTCGCTTTAAAGAAACCTTGGCAGACCCACGCATGGATTCAGATAAATTCATTGATGGCAAGGCGCGCTCTGAGAATCGCAAGGCGCTTAATGCCCTGATTAATGAGAATTTCCGCAACGAAACTTCTGCCTATTGGATCGACAAGATGAATGAGGTGGGCGTGCCGTGCGGCGAGATTAACACAATCGATAAGGTGTTCCAAAGCCCGCAAGTCCAGCATTTGGGCATCGCCCGCGACATGGTCAGCACAGAGCGAGGGCCAACACAAATTGTTGGTCAGCCGATTGTGATGAGTGATTCTACCTCTGAAATTCGCAAGCCGCCTCCACTGGCAGGTGAACATAGCACAGAGATATTACAGGAATTTGGATATAGTGAAGCTGAAATTGCGGCTTTTTCAGAGCAAAGTATAATATGAAACTCTCTCAGTTAAATGAATATGCAGATGGTAAAATCCTGGCAGGTGTTGTAGATGCCACAGGCCATATCGTCATCAATAATCCAGAACGCCATAATGCTGTATCAAAAGATATGTATGAAGCGGCTGCCGCACAGGCAGAGGCGATGGCAAGTGATGATAATGTACGTCTGTTGATGTTGCGCGGGGCAGGGGGAAAGGCCTTTGCTTCGGGTGCGGATATCTCAAAATTCGAAAAAGAACGTAATAGCGAGGAGCAGGTCGCTGCCTATCAGGCTGCTACTGCCCGGTTCTATTCCAGTGTCTTTAATTTTCCAAAGCCGACTATTGCCTATATTCAGGGCTATTGTATTGGCGGTGGTATGGCGTTGGCAGTGGCTTGTGATCTGCGTATTTGCGAAGACAAATCCAGATTTGCAGTACCCGCTGCCAAGCTGGGCCTAGGATATGGATTTGAGGGGGTTGCCCGGTTAAATGCGCTGGTTGGCCCGTCAATGGTAAAGGAAATTTTCTTTACAGCCCGCCAGTTCAGCGCACAGGAAGCCTATGATATGGGTTTGGTTAACCGGGTCTTGCCAGCCCATATGCTGCCAGCCTATGCCGAAGATTACAGTCGCCGGATAGCCGAGAATGCACCGCTTACTGTGGGGTCTATCAAAGCGATTACCCAGGATTTGCAAAAGCCGGAATCAGAACGGGATCTGGACCGGCTGGCGGCGATGGTCAAAGCCTGTTTTGATAGTGAAGATTATAAAGAGGGCCGAAGGGCGTTTATGGAAAAGCGCAAGCCGCAATTTAAAGGCAGGTAGGTGCTATCTGAGTAAAATAAGCTGGCATTTTGGGGGGAAATATATGTCCGGTAAAACTTTGAAGCAACGCATTGGTATTGATATTGGACGCCGCGTCTCGGTCGAAGAAGGGCTGGTATGGGCTGCAGAAAATGATGTGCACTTCATTGATGTTCAAACCGATATTCATCCAAACGCGCTGGAAAGTTTTGACGCAGAACGGACCAGCAAGGTCCGGGCCCTAAAAGAAAAGCATGATATCAATTTAGGCTTGCATACGCTCTCCGGGGTGAATGTTGCCGAAATCTCCCCCTTTTGCCGTGATGCGGTGGATAATTATCTAAAAGCCTATATTGATTTGGCTCCCCAGGTCGGGGCGGACTGGATTGTGGTTCATGGCGGCTATCATTTTACGAATTGCCGATCCCTTCGCATGCATGCCGCGATTGACCGCCTAAAGCGCGTTGCCGGTTATGCCGAAGAAAAAGGGGTATTGCTGCTACTGGAAAACCTGAATTGGGAGCCGGTGCTGGCAGAGGTGAATTATATGCCTGTATCCCCTGCCGAGACGATGCATTTCCTAACCGAAATTGACAGTCCGGCTTTGCGCTGGTCCTTTACTGCAAACCATGCCCATTTCTTGCCCGGGGTGGGGATTTCCAACTTTATTGATGCGGTGGATTTCTCTTACTGCCATGAAGTGCGGCTGGCAGATAATAATGGTTCTTATGAAATTCATCAGCGGCCAGGTGAAGGCACCATAGATTTTGGCGCGATGTTCAAAAAAATCGAAGGTCGTGGCTATAAAGGCCATTACACAAACGGGTTTACCACTATCGATGACATGCTTGCCGGGCGCGATTATATGGTCGCCCGGGCGGCAGAAGCTGGCGTAAAGATTGATTAACAGATTACTAACTATTGTTAATTACAAAATAATTGGGCTCATTTCACCTGAGGGAAAGTTTTGAAATGAATTCAATAGAAGGGCTTGCCAAGTCGGCAAGAAATGCGGTTAACTTTAAGTGCATTTGGAATAGTGTATACCAAAAAAAATATCTGGGAGGATATAACAAATGAAAAAGATGAAGATGATTTTATCTGCAGGAACCGCTGCGGCAGCGATTGCAGGGGTAATGGCAATGACCGCAACACCGGCTCTGTCAAATGACAAGCCAGCGATTGAAGTTATCACCCATGCCGGTGCTGGCGGGGGTACAGATGTGAACTCGCGTATGATGATGATTCGTACACGTCGTCATCTGAAACAGGATATGGTTGTTGTAAACAAGCGCGGTGGCGGTGGTGCTGCGGCGATGAATTACTTTGCCTCACGTCCAGCAGATGGCAACACCGTGATGACCTTTACCGTTGGTCACGCTATTTCAATGGCAGCTGGCAAGACCAAGCTGACAGTTGAAGATATGGCGCCGATTGCACGCGGTACAAACGATCCGCAAATCCTGATGGTGAACTGTAAGAAAAGCAAATATAAGACACCTGAAGATTTCGTTGCTGGCATGAAAAATGGTGATGCGATCACTTTTGGTGGCACACAGTCAGGTACGATTGACCACATCACTGTATATCTGTGGGCAAAGAGATTAGGCCAGAAGATGCCTAACTATGTACCATTTGGTGGTGGCGGCGAATTGGCCACACAGCTGGTTGCTGGCGCTGTTGACGTAGGGGTTCTAAACCTGTCAGAAGCCTCTGCTCCGGTAGAAGCTGGCGATGTATGTCCGCTGGTTATTCTGGGTGAAAATGCAATGGACCCAATCCCGGCTGCAAAGACTGCAAAATCAATGGGCATTGACCTGGTCTTGTCAACAACACGTGGCTTCGTAACCCATTCAGGCGTTTCAGAAGAGCGTCGTGCGGAGATGGAATCTGCAATGGCAAAGGCAATGGATCATTCCTTGTACCAGGCCTATCTGGCAAACTCTGGTCTGGACAGCACCTCACCAATGGCATCAGGCCCTTGGGGTGAGCAGATCAAGATGATGGTCGGTGAATTCGGCCCAGCCCTGAAAGAAATGGGCTTGGTAAAGTAAGGCACAGCGCCATACTCACCTAAATATTACAGGCTTTCACAATCGGTTCAGATTGTGAAAGCCCATCCCTTCGTATAAAAATTGAGCAGATATCATGACCGTTAAATCTCAAATTGTTCCGATTTTTCTCGTGCTTGTATCGCTGGTGATTATTTATTTAGCGTTGCAGTTGGATTTATCGCCGCCGATGATTGTTGGCGATAGTATGCAGCCTCGCTCGTTTCCTATTTTTTTGATGGTTTTGAATTTGATTTTGACAGGGCTGCTAGCACTGCAAATCTATCGTAACCCGCCAAAAGACCCGGCACCTATTCAGCGTATAACCTGGCTGACGATGGTTTTAATGGTGGTGTTTTATGCTCTTACAATCTCAACAGATATGTTTATTGGCATTTCTGTGGTGATGTTTTTAATGTCGCTTGTATGGGGTCAGCGTAGCATTCTAATTGCGCTGGCAAACGCGATTATAACGCCTTTATTAGTCTTTTTATTATTTGATATGGTTTTGCGTATTCGGTTCCCGCGCGGCCTTATCACCAATTGGTATTATGGATAGGAATGTAGTGAGATGCTTGAAGCCTTAACAGCTATCGGTTCGGTTTTTTTCGATCCCTATCTTTTGTTTTTGATTTTTGCCACCACCATTATTGGTATTGTGATCGGGGTGCTACCGGGCCTTGGGGCAACTACAGGGGCAGCCTTGCTGCTTCCTTTTACCCTGACCATGACGCCAGTACATGCTATCGCGGTTCTGGCCACTATATATGTGGCGGCGACCTTTGCCGGTTCAATCACCGCTATTTTGATTAACACGCCTGGCACTTCTGCGGCGGCGGCAACCACATTCGATGGTTTTCCTCTGGCACAGCGCGGCGAGGCTGGCCGAGCCCTTGGGGTAGCGGTGATGTCCTCTACTTTTGGCGGGGTGGTATCGGTTATTGTTTTGTGTTTTGCCGCGCCGCTTCTGGCTCGTGTTGCCTATGAATTCAGGCCCCCGGAATATTTTGCCCTGACCATTTTTGGCTTGTCCATGCTGGCAAGTATCAGTGCAGGCGGAGCGGTAAAGAATTTGATAGGCGGCGTGTTTGGTGTTTGGTTGTCAACCATCGGCGCCGAGCGCGTAACCGCGATTGAGCGTTTTATGTTTGGCAATTACGAGCTGTATGAAGGGCTGGGTTTCGTGCCAGTGATGATCGGTTTGTTTGCGATGTCAGAGCTGCTGGTGCAGTCAAAGACAGCCAATCAAGCGGTGGAGTTCGTGAAAATGAAGGCGGTTAAGCTGCCTAGCCGCGAAGATTATAAAAAGATTTGGAAAACTGTGCTGCGAAGTTCGGGCATTGGTACCTTTATTGGTATTCTGCCGGCGGAAGGGGCAACCGTTGCTTCCATGATCGGTTATTCTGAGGCTAAACGCTGGTCAAAAAATAAAGAAGAATTTGGTAAGGGTTCTATTGAGGGTATTGCGGGTGCTGAATCTGCGAATAATGCAGCAACTGGTGGGGCGATGGTACCAACTATGGTACTGGGTATTCCAGGCAGTGGTACAACTGCGATTATTCTGGTTGGCCTGATGGTTCACGGGCTTCGTCCAGGGCCATATCTGTTTACTGAACAGGTTAATTCTGTTTACCAGATTTTCGGCTCGATGCTGGCAGCGAATGTCATGTTCTTGCTGATGGGCTTATATGCGGCCAAGCTGTTTGCCCGTATCTCGCTTATTCCTATTAGCCTTTTATGGCCAATTGTATTTGCTTTGTCTGTGATTGGCGCTTACGCGCTGAACTCGTCCTTGCTGGATATTTGGATTGTTCTGATTTTCGGTGTTATCGGATTTTTTGCCCGCCGCTTCGGGTTTGCGGTAGCCCCGATTGCGGTTGGTCTTATCCTTGGCAAGATGGTTGAAGTTAATCTGCAAAATTCATTGAAGATTTTCAATGGGGAATGGTGGCAGATTTTCACCCAGCCGCTAGCTGTTTTCTTCCTGATTTTGGCCTTTTTGGGGCTGTGTGGTCCACAGATCTTTGCCGCTATCACCAAGACACGCAAGTCGTAGGAAGTAAGATAAACAAAAAAGAAAGCTGGTCCCCGTCCGGGCCAGTTTTTTTTTAATCTGGGCTGCAGAATTTTTTAGATTTGAAAGTATGACAGGGCGCCGGTATTGAGATCATAGCCCAGACCAGGCGCCTCAGGCAGTTGAATATAGCCATCTTTTACCTCTGGCAGATTGGTGTAAATCTGCTGGCAAACGGCAACCGAGCTGGCATGATATTCTACCAGCCCGCCATTGCTGACCCCGGCTTGCAGATGCATGTTGGCATAGGGCCAGGCACCACCATTATCCACTGATATATTGAAGCTATTCGCCAGAGCGGCTATTTTTTGGCATTGCGTAAAGCCGCCGGATATCGCCACATTAGGCTGAAGGATATCGACCGCTCCGGCAATCAGCATATCGCGAAATCGATAGAGTTGAGCTTCATTTTGCCCACAGGCCAGACGCATAGAGGTTCGGGCCCGCAGATCAGCCATTGCGCGGATATCATTTTGCGTAATCGGCTCTTCAAAAAACTCTATCCCAAAGGGGGCCAGCTCATGGCATAATTCCTGTGCATGGAACAAATCCAGACTACAATTCGCATCGATAAACAGCTCTGCATGCGGGCCTATTGCCTCGCGTACCACCGCCACCCGTCTTACATCTTCTTCGATTAACTTTTTCAGGGGGCGAGGCTCATCACGGCGCTTTAATCCGCCATTGGCAACGGTCATTTTTAAGCGGTGAAAGCCTGCTTCCTGCCACGCTTTTGCGGCCTCGCCCAGGCCAGTTTTATCATATACGCCAAAGCCAAAAGTTGCATAGATTTGGCAGCTTGTGCGCGCCCCGCCCAATAGCTGGTAAATCGGCATATTCAGCGCTTTGCCCTTAATATCCCACAAGGCGATATCAATTGCCGAGATAGCATGCATCGCGGTACCCGTTTGCCCTTTCGGGGCCAGCCCCCAATATAACAGGTCAAATAACTTTTCATGGGCAAGGGGGTTTTGATCTATCAGCAGCGGGGCGGCATCTGATAGCACCATGGTTCGGATGGGCCGGGCCAGTCCGATAGTGGTCAACCCATGTCCAGTGATACCAGCATCTGTGTTAATCTCCACAACACATATCTGGTGTGATAACGCGCGTGGCGGCGCGGTAATATCCAGCGTTACGGGAACCTCTAGCGCATAGGCTCTAAGGGCGGTGATCTTCATAAGGTTTGCCCCTGTCTTGTGGCGTCTGGCCAGCTAGCTGGCTGACCAGTTGCTGACCATATTACAGGCGATTGAAAAGGCTGCCTGCATCGCTTTCACATCTGCCTTGCCCGTACCAGAGATATCAAAGGCGGTGCCATGGGCAGGGGTTGTCACTGGAAAGGGAATCCCGCCCTGAACCGTGACGCCGCGATCAAATCCCATCAGCTTTAGGGCTATCTGGCCTTGGTCATGGTACATGGTGATAATACCATCAACCTCGCCAGCCTTGGCTTTTAAAAAGACAGTATCAGATGGCCATGGTCCATCCACATTTACCTGCTCGGATTGCAGCTTAACTACCGCGGGCTGGATTATTTCTATCTCTTCAGTACCAAAGTTACCATTATCGCCAGCATGCGGGTTCAGTGCGGCTACTGACAAGCGTGGCCTGGTCATCCCGGACCGCTTTAACACCTTATCAATCAGATGCACAGCCTCGGTTATGCGCGTTTCGGTGACATATTCCGACACCTCTTTCAAGGCGATATGGCTGGATACGCGGCTGGTCCAGATACCATCCAGCGTGTTTAGCTCAGAGATATATCCCTCAACGCCCAGGAATTCAGCCATGTAATGTAGCTCATCTTCATGGCCAAGCCCGGCTTGTATTAATGCCGCCTTATTGAATGGGCCAAAGGTGATCGCATCAATAACCCCGTCACGTGCCAGACAAAGTGCCGTATTCAGATTTTCCAGTGCAGAACGACCATTGGCAATGCTTACTTCTGCCAGGGTGACCTCATCTTCAGAGATGGTTTCACGGTCATAATGGGCAAAGCTGGTCTGTTCTGTCCATTCGCCATTTAACGGATCGCAGCTTTGCATCTCATAGCTACATCCTGCCTGTTGCTGGCCAAGGGCAAATAGATGTGCGTCTCCGATTAACAAAATGTCAGCTTTTTCTTGGATATCTGGCTGGCTGAGTAATTTTGCGATCAGCTCTGGGCCAATACCGCCCGGGTCACCTGGAATGATACCTATGCGTGGTTTTGTCATCTGTTTTTCCTCATCATATTATACGCTTCACGGGCACTGGATAGGCGGTGCCTCAATCGGGTAGGGCCTCAATCGGGGGCATCGTCTTTTACGGTAGTGCCAATATTCTCGATTGCGGTTTCCAAATGGGCGCGTAATTCAAACGCTGCCAGATCAGTGTTTCGGCTTAACAGCGCATCAGTAATTTTTTGATGCTGGGTCAGCGTGTTGTCGCGCTGTACATGCATACGTGATGACACAAAGCGGGCGCGAAACAGGCGGGCATTATACAAACGGTGGGTTTCTATAAGCGGTGCATTGCCACTAGCCTCAACAATCGCACGGTGGAAATTCATATCGACTTTGAAAAAGGTCAGCGCATCCGCATCATCGGAGTTTTCCTGCATAAAGCTGTTCAGGCTGGCAATATTCTTTAACTCTTCATCTGAGGCTTTTGTGCAAGCCAGCTCTCCTGCCAGCGCTTCCAACGTGCCTAAAACCTGTAGATTTTCGCGAATAACCGAAAAGGTTGGATTGGCAATATAGGGGCGACGGGTGCGGCTATATTCAATCAGCCCCTCGCTTTCCAGCATGCGCATCGCTTCGCGCATGGGGGTACGGCTAATGCCCATCGCTTCGGCAAGGTCGCGTTCTGGCACCGACGTACCAGGGGCCAATTTTTCCAGCAGGATCAGCTCACGAAGCGCGTCTGCTGTATCTTCACGCAAGGATTTTCTAGGGGCAACCTGTACATCGCTTTCAGATATAATTTTGCTAAGTGAGGGCCCCTTTCGCATACCTCAATGCCCCCATTTAAGAACAAGCGGATCATGCGGGCGCATCAGCTCTAACAACCCGTCTCTGGTCTGCGGGTGCAATGGCTCGATAGGATGGCGGCAAAAATCTGACTTGAACACGCCGCCAGCCACCATCGCTGCCTTTGTTGCACGAAAACCACATTGCCGATTTTCATGGTTGATAACCGGTAACAGGCGGCTATAGCCAGCGATTGCCTGTTCACGTCGGCCTTCTAGATGGTCAAAAATCACCGGACGGATAAGGTCCGGAATAAGCGCAGATGTCATGGACCCTCTGGCACCGGCATCCAAATCGGCGAGCAAGGTAATTGCTTCCTCACCATCAAATGGGGCTTCAATAGCCTTGCCGCCTTCGGCAATAAGCGCTCGTAATTTGGCCGCCGCCCCTGCACATTCAATTTTGAACATTTTTACCATCTCTACCTCTTTGGCCATTTTGACCAATAGCGGAACAGGTAATTCTACGCCGGATAGGGGGGCATCCTGTATCATGATTGAAATGCCGACCTCGCCAACAGCCCTGATTTGTTCAAAGGTTTGCTGGGCGGTGCCTTTCAACAGGGCGCCATGATATGGGGCCATCATCATCACTGCTTCGGCGCCAAGACTCTTGGCGAATTTGGCCCGTTCAACGGCAATTTTTGTAGCATAATGACTGATTGTGACGATTACAGGTACGCGGCCCGCAGAATGCTCCAGGCTGATTTTTGTCAGTTGTTCGCGCTCTGCATCCGAGATTAAAAATTGCTCAGAGAAATTGGCAAGAATACAAATGCCATCCACGCCCTGATCAATCATGCAATCAATAACTGCCTTCATGCCCTCATAATCCACCTCTCCATTGTCATGGAACGGGGTAGGAGCCACTGGCCAGATACCCTGATAATGCGCCTGTGTCATCTTGTGATCTTTCTTTTATATTTTTATCCAACGCTATCTTTACAGAATAACGCACATCTGTTGATCAGCTTTGATTAAAGCGGCAGAAAACAGCCTGTAATTGCCAGTCATCTAAAATGGTATACCAAATATCATATAAAGTGCAAGGGGGGGTTAGCCCTTGCAATCACGCATTTTTTCCAGTCAGCTTGTGCCAAGCCGATACCCGGGAACCCAAAATGATTTTGACGCTTAGAACAGGCGTTATTTGCCTTGCCAGTTTGCCGGTCTTTTTTCAAAAAAGGCAGATATGCCCTCTTTGAAATCCGCACTGCCAAAACACATCTGAATCAAATCATGATCATCTGGCAATGGGGTAGCACTTTGCAGGCGGCGTAGCCCAATTAGGGTGGCTTTTATGGTAAGCGGGGCAGCTGTGCAGATCGAACCCGCCATTTCCAGGGCGCGCGCTTCTACCGCGTCCTTGTCTGCGTGTAATTCGGTGATAAATCCGGCTTGCAGCGCAGCTTCTGCATCTATCAGCGAAGAGGTGAGCAAGATATGGGCGGTTCGGGCTGGCCCGACGAGCTGGACAAATCTGCGGAGATTGGCAATCGCCAGGCAGTTCCCCAGCGTTTTGGCAATCGGTACGCCGACTTTTATGGATTGACTGCCAATACGGATAGCGCAGGCCGCAGCAATCGCCGCGCCGCCGCCAGTCACAAAGCCATTTAGCGCGGCAATGGTTGGCACTTCACATTGTTCGATCTCATGCAATACTTTTTCGATCATGCTCTCATAATTGATCGCATCTTCCGGGCGTGAAAAAGTTTTGAATTGCGATATATCGGTACCCGCTGCAAAGGCTGCATCGCCGCCGCCGGTGAAAATCAATACCCGCAGCTTGTTCGGATCCTCTGGCGTGCCTGCCTGGCGACAGATTTGCTTGATTTTATCATACATCGCAAAGGTCAGGGCGTTGCGCCGATGCGGGCGGTTCAGGGTAAGGATGCCGATACCATT
>JBMHCK010000180.1:0-6576 GCA_049889955.1 Puniceispirillaceae bacterium (SeqCode) | reverse complement strand
CTAATATTTCCTCGCTCATCTGCTTTTCGTGGGCGGCAGCCAGCGGGCCAATATTTTGGTAAATCTCGTAATCATAGATGGTTTTATGCGCCTGTAAAAAGCGGTCTATTTCAACATCCGGAGCCGGCAGAACATCCATATAATCTGACAGGGCGCGGGCAATTTTATCCAGGCCTGAATGCACATACCCTTCTACATGCGGGCCGTACAGGCCAGTGAGATATAAAAGCTTTGGCGGTTTTTTAGGGCGATTATCCAGCGCGTAGTTAAGGTCTGGCTGGCCAGTTACCACCGCGCCAAGCTGGGCCAGCCCTGTTATATCTCTGGCAAACAGGCCCACCTGATCCAGCGTTTGCGAGGTCTGCAAAACACCCTCACGGCTAATGCTCCCTCTGGTAGGTTTCAGCGCATGCACATGACAGTAAGAAGCCGGGCGAATAACCGAGCCGCCTGTCTGGGTGCCAATCGCCATATCAATTTGGCCAGCCGCCACCGCCGCCGCAGATCCGCTGGAAGATCCGCCTGGTGAATGCGCCAAATCATGTGGATTGCGGGTGATGCTTTTTTGCAGATAGGCAAATTCCGTGGTGACGGTCTTGCCCAAAATCACAGCCCCCGCTGCCCGTAAGGCAGTGACCAGCTCGGCATCCTTATCGGCTATGCGATCGCGGTAAATGGCAGAGCCATATCGGCAGGGCAAGCCGGCAACATCAATGATATCCTTTATTCCAACCGCGATACATGCCAAGGGCCCGTTCAGGTTTTGCGAGGCAGCCTTTGTATCCACCACCACCCAGGCTTTCAGTTGCGGATCAGAGCGCTCTATCGCCGCAAGGCAAGCAGAAATATCCCTTACTTTCCTTGCTTGCCCAGACCCTTTTTCTTGTCCAGAACCTTTTGCGCGGTCTTCCATAATATCAGAACACCACAACCGAGCGGATAGAGCTGCCTTCATGCATTAAATCAAACCCTTTATTGATCTCTTCCAGCGACAGGGTATGGGTAATCATCGCATCAATCTCTATCTTGCCATCCAGATACCAATCGACAATTTTTGGCACATCTGTGCGGCCCCTTGCCCCGCCAAAGGCCGTACCGCGCCAGGACCGGCCAGTGACCAGTTGAAAAGGCCGTGTGCTAATCTCTTTGCCGGCGCCTGCCACACCGATAATAATAGATTCGCCCCAGCCCTTATGTGCGCATTCCAGCGCCACCCGCATGACATCTGTATTACCAATACATTCAAAGCTGTAATCAGCACCGCCGCCCGTCAGCTCTATCAAATGCCCGGTCAAATCCCCTGAAATCTTGGCAGGGTTAACAAAATCGGTCATGCCAAAGCGGGTACCCCAGCTTTGCTTGTCATCATTTAAATCGACCCCGACAATTTGGCTGGCCCCAATCATCCGCAAACCCTGAATAACATTCAGGCCAATACCGCCAAGCCCAAAAACCACTGCCCGGCACCCTGGCTCAGCTTTGGCAGTATTAATCACCGCGCCTATCCCAGTGGTAACGCCGCAGCCAATATAGCAAATTTTATCAAAAGGGGCGTCTTTATTCACCTTTGCCAGCGCGATTTCTGGCAGCACCGTGAAATTCGAAAAAGTGGAGGTACCCATATAATGATGTACCGCTGCCCCCTTATAGGAAAAGCGCGAGGTACCATCTGGCATTACCCCCTGACCTTGCGTGGTGCGTATGGCCTGACAAAGATTGGTTTTAGGATGCAGGCAATATTCACATTCACGGCATTCCGGAGTGTAGAGCGGGATCACATGATCGCCTACCGCCAGCGAGGTAACCCCCGCCCCGATCTCGCGCACAATACCGGCCCCTTCATGTCCTAAAATCGCCGGGAACAGCCCTTCGGGATCTGCCCCGGAGAGGGTAAATTCATCTGTATGGCAGATTCCGGTAGCCATAATTTCAACCAGCACTTCGCCCTGTTTCGGGCCTTCGAGGTCCAGCTCGACAATTTCCAGCGGCTGACCTGCTTCAAATGCAATTGCGGCTCTGGTTTTCATCCCTTCCCTCCTGTTGCTTGCGCCTAGTGGTCTGTTTTTTAAACGGTCCTTATTATTTGCATCATAAAACAGGCATCACTGACAACAAAAATCATCAAAACAGGCAAGGGAAGGGGTGTTTCTGCCCGGATGCCCCTTGTGGGATAGCGGTTATAAACAAGAGAGCGGGAAGCGTGGCTGATAGCCTGCACAGGCGATAAAGGCGCTATTTTTCCAACCTGGCTTGCCATAGCGATGCGGCTGGCCATCTGATGCATGGACACTGCCACCTGCTGCCCGCAAAATAGCCTCGCCAGCGGCGGTATCCCATTCCATTGTCGGGCCAAAGCGGGGATAGATATCTGCCTCGCCAGCGGCAAGCAACAGGAATTTCAGGGACGATCCTGCTGATACAATATCGCTGATCGCCTCTGCCTGCAGAAAATCATTGGTCATCGGGTCGCGGTGCGAGCGGCTGGCAAGCGCAGCAGCGCCTTGCTCTGGTACCGGGCGGATTTGCAAGCGGCTTTGCACACCTGCTTTATCCTGCATGGCCTGGCCGTCTGTATCTGTCCAGCATAGCCAGTCCATAGAGGGGACATAAATTAACCCGCCGCAAGCCGCCCCCTTTTCAATCAATCCAATATTAACGGTGAAATTACCATTGCTATCGGGCCGCAAAAATTCGCGTGTACCATCCAGAGGATCGACCAGAAAATACCTGTCTTGCGGATGCAATAAATGGCTGCTGGCATTCTCTTCAGAGATTACCGCAATATCTGGAAATAGCTGTTCCAGCGCCGCCTTTAAAATGGCTTCGCTGGCATGATCGGCTGCGGTTACAGGCGAGGCATCTGCTTTATAATCAGCGGTAACACCAGCGGATTTTATCTGCATAATCGCAGCCCCGGCGTCACGCATTGCAGGGGCCAGACAGGTAAGATCAGGAATAGTCATACAGGCTATTTGGTATGCGGGATTACAAATTCCGCCCCTTTGGCAATCGAATCTGGCCAGCGCTGCATCACAGATTTCTGTTTGGTATAGAACTGTACCGCTTCATTCCCAAACGCATGCAAATCCCCAAACAGGCTTTGCTTCCAACCGCCAAAACCATGCCATGCCATCGGCACCGGTATCGGAACATTTACCCCAACCATGCCTACCTGAATCTGGCGCGAAAACTCGCGGGCTGTATCCCCGTCCGAGGTAAATACAGATACCCCATTACCATAGCGGTGATTATTGATCATCTCGATCCCTTCGGCAGAGTTTGCAACCCGCACACAAGACAGAACCGGGCCAAAAATTTCTTCCTGATAAATCGACATTTCCGGCGTAACATGATCAAACAGGCTGCCGCCCATGAAATAGCCCTGATTATGCCCCGGCACAGATACCCCGCGCCCATCGACAACCAGCTCAGCGCCTTCCTGAACCCCCTTTTCGATCATGGAGGTGATGCGCTCATGTGCAGCGGCACTGACAATCGGCCCCATTTCTGCATCCAGCTCCATCCCGTTTTTCACCTTCAGATCTTTTGCCCGCTGGGCAAGTTGCGGGACAATCTTGTCGCCAACATCCCCGACCAGAACCGCTACGGAAATCGCCATACAGCGCTCGCCAGCAGAACCATAGGCAGAGCCAACCAAGGCATCTACAGTCTTGTCCATATCCGCATCTGGCATCACCATCATATGGTTTTTTGCCCCGCCAAGGGCCTGAACCCGTTTGCCGTTTTCCGCCCCCTTGGTATAGATATAATGCGCAATCGGGGTAGAGCCGACGAAAGACACCGCCGAAATCGCCTGATTTTCCAGAATCGCATCGACCGATTCCTTATCGCCTTGAATGACACTGAACACGCCTTCAGGCAGGCCCGCTTCTGCTAGCAAATCCGCCATCATCAAGGATACTGTTGGGTCGGTTGGGCTTGGTTTCAGGATAAAACAATTACCTGTGGCGATCGCCAGGGGGAACATCCACATTGGCACCATCACCGGAAAGTTAAATGGCGTAATGCCAGCGACAATCCCCAGCGGCTGACGAAAGGTGAAATTATCAATACCTGTAGAGGCTTGTGCTGAATACTCACCTTTCAGCAGAGCCGGTATCCCGCAAGCAAATTCGATAACTTCGATGCCGCGCTCAACCTCGCCGCAGGCATCTGTAAAGACTTTGCCATGTTCAGATGTGATAATTTCTGCCAGCTTTTCTTTGTCGCGGCGCACCAGTTCAAGAAATTTAAACATAACCCGGGCGCGGCGCACTGGCGGGGTCGCCGCCCAAGTAGGGAAAATCTTTCTTGCGGCCTCAACCGCCGCTTCTATATCAGCTGCTGTGCCCATTACCACTTCGCTTTTTTTCTCGCCAAAAGCTGGATTATAGACATCCATCACGCGTGTTGACGCGCCCTTGGTTGCTGAGCCGCCAATATAATGAAGAACTGTATCTGTCATGACTTATCCTCTTTTATAAAAAGTCAGATGATAGGAAGCGATAAATTCCGCTTGTTAAGACCTGTTTGAAAACCTTTGCGTTCCAAACGATAATCGCCTAGCCAGCAATGGTCAATTGCTGTTCAGGGCGCGCCGTTAAATCAGCGAAATTATTTCCCATGCTGAAATCAAAATGCCCGTTTTCAAATCTCCTAAAAACAGATTATGCTGGTGTCCACAAGAAATAATTTTTAATCGCCATTCCGGCAAAGGGGAATTGATATGAAATATCTGCACACCATGATCCGCGTTCAGGATGTCGAGGCGGCACTAGATTTTTTTGTGGGTAAATTGGGAATGATCGAGACCCGACGCAAGGAAGATGAAAAGGGCCGCTATACGCTGATTTTTCTGGTAGCTGATCAGGATTTGGCCCAGTCCGAGGCCGAGCGGGCGCCTGAGCTGGAGCTGACCTATAATTGGGATAATGAAGAGCCTTATGGCGGCGGGCGCAATTTCGGCCATCTCGCCTATACGGTCAAAAATATCTATGAGACCTGTCAGAGCCTGATGGATGCAGGGGTGACCATTAACCGGCCGCCGCGCGATGGACGCATGGCTTTTGTGCGCTCGCCAGATGGGATTTCGCTAGAGCTGTTGCAAGAGGGTGGCGCGCTAGAACCAGCCGAGCCATGGCTATCTATGGGCAATACCGGTAGCTGGTAATATCACCGATAAGAGGCGCAAGAAAAATAGCGCCTCTTTTTGCCTACCAGGTCTCGCCGCCACATACCGACAAGGCCTGACCATTAACCCCGCGTGCGCCCTCGCTCGCCAGATACAGCGCAGCTTGTGTGACCTCTTCAGCGGCAAACAGGCGGTGCTGCGGTGAAAAGACTTTCAACTTTTCTTCTGCCTCGGCGTGGCTAAGGCCTGTTTTTTGCCGGATCATATCTACCGATTGGCGAGTCATTTCTGTATCCAGATAGCCAGGGCAAATCGCATTCACCGTAATGCCATGCCGGGCGGTTTCCAGCGCCGCTGATTTCACCAGACCCAGCACCCCATGTTTGCTGGCAGCATAGGCAGAAATATAGGGATAGCCCCGCTTGCCCGTCATAGAGGCAATCGCAATTAGCCGGCCAGAGGTAATAGAAGCTGTCTTCATTCTGGCCAGCCCTTCGCGCAAGCAAAAGAATACCCCTGTTAAATTGATGGCTAAAATATCCTGCCACATTTGGGTAGAGGTTTTATCCAGTGGCGCACTATCAGCAATGCCAGCATTCGCAATCACTATATCTGCTGGCTGGCCATTTTTTGTTGCTGTATCAAACAGAGTTTTAACATCGCCCTCATCGGTCATATCCGCCACCACATAATGGAGTGATGCATGCTGGCCTGCAACCTGTTGCAAGGCTGGCTCGCGCCGCCCACTTATCCAGACCTCTGCGCCTCTGTTGGCAAAGGCAACCGCCATATCTGCGCCAACGCCGCTAGAGCCGCCTGTTATTATGACTTTTTTTTGCTCAAATTCTGTGGCTGTATTATCTGGCATAAAATTTTCCTTAAGGCAGAATGGCCGTTAAACATTATTCTAAGATTCTTCTTCGATATAGTATGCCTATAGGGGGCAAAATTCTGCAAGTCAGGGTTAGATCCCTACCTGCCTGCCCAACAGCAGAACAACCAGAAGGTGCTAGCAAACCATGCATATAAACGCGCTAAAAGAAAAGATAGGCACAAAGATTGGCACCTCAAACTGGTATGTTTTAGAGCAAGAACGTATCAACCGTTTCGCCGAGATAACCCATGATTCACAATATATTCACACCGACCCGCAACAGGCGGCACAAACCCCATTTGGTACCACCATCGCACATGGGTTTCTGACCTTGTCACTGCTGCCAGCGATGGGGGCAGATGTCATCCCGCAGCTAGAGGGGGACATCATGTCAATAAATTACGGATTTGAGAAAATGCGCTTTTTATCGCCTGTTCCTGCGGGTGCAAAAGTGCGCGGCCATTTCACCCTGAAGGCGCTGGAGACAGACAAGCCAGGAGAGGCAACCTTGTTATGGGAGGTGGTTATAGAGATAAAAGGGCAGGAAAAACCTGCCCTCTATGCCGAATGG
>JBMHCK010000179.1:0-6097 GCA_049889955.1 Puniceispirillaceae bacterium (SeqCode) | reverse complement strand
GCGGCGGCGCATCCCAGCTTGTTCCCAGAATTTCAGCAGCCGCCATGCGGCCAGCCATGCCGCCAATTGCGGCTGATTCCACATAGCCCTCAACGCCAGTAATCTGGCCAGCAAACCGCAAGCGTGGCATTTTCGACAAGCGCAGCTGTTCATCGAGCAGGCGCGGGCTGTTAATAAATGTATTGCGATGCAGGCCGCCAAGACGCGCAAATTGTGCGCCTTCCAGTCCGGGAATCATTTGGAATACCCGCACCTGTTCGCCATATTTAAGTTTGGTCTGAAAGCCAACCATATTAAACAGCGTGCCTAGCCGGTTATCCTGGCGCAACTGTACCACCGCATAGGGGCGACTGCCATCATGGGCATTGGTCAGGCCAACTGGCTTCATTGGGCCAAAACGCAGGGTCTCACGCCCTCTTGATGCCATCACTTCAACAGGCATACAGCCATCAAAATAGGGGGTGTTTTCCTCCCATTGATGAAAGGACATCTTCTCACCAGCCAGCATTTCATCCAGAAAATGTTCATATTGCTCTTTGGTCATTGGGCAATTGATGTAATCGCGCCCATCCCCAATGGCACTGGTTTTATCATAGCGCGACTGGAACCACGCAATATCCATATTGATGCTATCGGCATGTACAATTGGCGCAATCGCATCAAAAAAAGCCAGATCTTCTTCGCCTGTGACCTCGCGGATTGCCGTAGCCAATTTGTCAGAGGTAAGCGGCCCGGTCGCCACAATTACCTGTTGCCAGGCCGCATCTGGCAGGCCATCTATCTCGCCGCGCTGAATGGTGATATTTGGATGGGCGTCCAGCTGTGCTTCTACCCCTTGCGAGAAAATATCTCTATCCACGGCTAGTGCGCCGCCAGCTGGAACCGCTGCCTTGTCTGCTTCTGACATAATAATAGAGCCTAGCATCCGCATTTCAGCATGCAGCACGCCAACCGCATTGGCGCTGGCATCATCCGAACGGAAAGAATTGGAGCAAACCAATTCCGCCAGATTTTGTGTCTGATGCACATCTGTTGGCCGTTCTGGTCGCATTTCATGCAAAACAACTTGAACACCTTGTTCTGCGGCTTGCCAGGCGGCTTCTGAACCGGCCAGACCGCCACCAATAATATGAAGAGGGGAGTTATCCGCCATTAAGAGACCTTTTTAATATCTTCCGGTTTAATTTTATCTGATTTTCTATCTTGTGGTGCCTTTTCCAGTAAACGCGCTAAATAATGCCCTGTATGCGATCCAGCTGTCTTAGCCACTTTTTCTGGGGTACCCATAGCCACAATTTCTCCGCCACCATCACCGCCTTCTGGCCCTAAATCGAGGATCCAGTCTGCGGTTTTAATCACATCCAGATTATGTTCAATCACGATTACGGTATTACCAGTATCTACCAGCTCATGCAAAACTTCTAATAATTTTGCGATATCGGCAAAATGCAGGCCAGTGGTTGGCTCATCCAGTATATAGACTGTTTTTCCTGTTGCCCGGCGCGATAATTCTTTGGACAATTTCACCCTTTGGGCCTCACCACCTGACAGGGTTGTCGCTTGCTGGCCAATCCGCACATAGCCCAGCCCTACGCGCAGCATGGTTTGCAGCTTATCACGAATAGAAGGAACCGCTTTGAAAAAGCTCACCCCTTCTTCAACAGTCATATCCAGAACATCGGCAACTGATTTACCGCGCCATAAAATTTCTAGCGTCTCGCGGTTATATCGGCGTCCCTTGCAGCTGTCACAGGTAACATAGACATCTGGCAGGAAATGCATCTCAATTTTGATAACCCCGTCACCCTGACAGGCCTCACACCGGCCGCCTTTGACATTAAAGCTAAAGCGCCCTGGCGTATAGCCGCGCGATTTTGCTTCTGGCAAGCCGGCAAACCATTCCCGAATAGGGGTAAAGGCGCCAGTATAGGTTGCCGGATTAGAACGCGGTGTCCGACCAATAGGGGATTGATCTATATCAACCACCTTATCCAGCAGTTCTATCCCTTCAATTTGTGTATGTGGGGCCGGGATTTCGCGGCTTTTATGCAGCCGCCGTGACAGGGCTTTCCACAAGGTTTCCAGAATCAGGGTCGATTTCCCGCCGCCAGATACACCAGTAACGCAGGTCAGAACACCAAGCGGAATATCGGCATTCACAGATTTTAGGTTATTACCTGTCGCACCTTTCAGCTTAATCATGCGTTTTTTATCCAGCTTGCGGCGGTTTGCAGGCACCGCAATTTCTTTGACGCCGCTTAGATATTGGCCTGTCAGCGAGGCAGGGTTCGCCAAAATATCAGATACCACCCCCTCGGCAACAACAGTCCCGCCACGCACCCCGGCCCCGGGGCCCATATCCACCACATAATCAGCTGCCCGTATCGCATCTTCATCATGCTCAACCACCAATACTGTATTTCCAAGATCGCGCAATCTGGTCAGGGTGGCGAGCAATCTATCATTATCGCGTTGATGCAGGCCGATAGACGGCTCATCCAGCACATATAAAACCCCTGTCAGGCCAGATCCAATCTGTGAGGCCAGCCGAATACGCTGTGACTCGCCGCCAGAAAGCGTGCCAGAATTTCGTGATAGATTGAGATAGCGTAGCCCGACATTTGCCAGAAAGCCCAGACGCTCGTTGATTTCTTTCAATATGCGTGAGGCGATTTCCTGATCTTGCGCCGATAATTGTGCCTCCAGTGCGGAAAACCAGCCTACCGCATCGCCGATAGACAGGGCCGCAATATCAGAGATATCCTTGCTGTCAATTTTTACAGCCAGCGCTTCTGATTTCAGGCGCTTTCCATGACAAGCATCACAGGGCTGAATAGCCCGAAACTGATCCAGCTCATCGCGCACCCAATTCGAATCTGTTTCCACAAAACGGCGGGTTAAATTAGGGATAATCCCCTCAAAAGGCTTGGCGGTTTTATATGAACGCAAACCATCATCATAGGTCATCTGTACCGCTTCATTTCCACTGCCATATAACAGGGTGTGCTGGGCTTTGCTGTCCAGGTCTCGAAAGGGCACATCGAGCGAGAAACCAAAATGCCGTGACAGGCTCTCCAGCGTTTGCAGGTAATATTTTGATGTGGTTTTTGCCCAGGGAGCCAGTGCGCCAGCCCGCAAGGATAAATCCCTATCCGGCACAATCAGCTGTTCTTCAAAATGCGCGGACACGCCAAGCCCGTCACAAGATGGACAGGCACCAAATGGATTGTTAAAGGAAAATAAACGCGGCTCAACCTCGTCAATGGTAAAGCCAGATACAGGACAGGCAAAGCGGGCTGAAAACACCGTCCGCTGGCCAGATTTGGCATCATCCGCAAAGGTCAGCCCATCCGCCAATTCCAGCGCGGTTTCCAGCGAATCAGCCAGACGGGTTGCCAATGTCTCCTGATCTTTTTTAACCACCAACCGGTCAACGACAATTTCAATATCATGCTTTTTCTTTTTATCGAGGGCAGGCGGGCTATCCAGCTCGTAAAACTCGCCATCAATACGCGCCCGGCTAAAGCCTTTTTGAAGCCAGCTTGCCATTTCTTTTCGATATTCGCCTTTACGGCCTCGAATAACTGGCGCCAGTAAATATAGCCGCGTGCCGTCTTCCATCGCCAGAATAATATCTACCATCTGGCTGACCGTTTGCGAGGTGATAGGCAAGCCGGTTGCCGGGGAATATGGCACCCCGACACGCGCCCATAACAAGCGCATATAGTCATAAATTTCGGTTACTGTACCTACTGTTGAGCGCGGATTGCGCGAGGTGGTTTTCTGTTCAATAGAAATTGCTGGAGACAGGCCTTCTATCAAATCCACATCCGGCTTTTGCATCATCTCCAGAAATTGGCGGGCATAGGCAGAGAGTGATTCTACATATCGGCGTTGGCCTTCTGCATAAATCGTATCAAAAGCCAGGCTGGATTTACCAGAACCAGACAGGCCAGTAATCACCACCAGACTATCGCGTGGTAAATCTACATTTACATTACGCAGGTTATGTTCGCGCGCCCCGCGGACGCTGATATGGCGATTATTCTGCTCAAAACCTGTCTTTTTTGTCATTACCCATGCCTGTATTTAGTCAATTTAATCTGTTGTTGTTATGCCAGATATCAAAATATCGCGCCTGCAATCTGTATGTGCGCCCCGAATTTGGTGGTGAATGTGAACCTCAATATAACGCGATTTACCCTCTTATCATCACCCGGAGATAAAAAAAACACATCTCACCTGTTTTGCTGATTATGAACTGTGCTAATGTAGCTGCTAACAGATAGCGAATTTAAAAACGCTGAACATAATAGAACAACGCTAGGGAGCTTGATAGATGGCTGGCAGTGTAAACAAAGTAACGCTTCTTGGAAATCTGGGCCGTGACCCAGAGGTGCGTAGCACACAAGATGGGATGAAAATTGTCAATCTGTCTATCGCGACTTCGGAACGCTGGAAAGACCGGAATTCTGGCGAACAGCGCGAGCGTACAGAATGGCACCGTGTGGTGATTTTTAACGAGGCGTTGGCCAGAATCGCCGAACAATATTTACGCAAAGGCAGCACGGTCTATGTTGAAGGCCAGTTGCAAACACGCAAATGGACAGATCAGCAAGGGGTGGAGAAATATACCACAGAAGTGGTGCTGCAGCGCTATCGCGGTGAGCTGACCTTGCTGGGCAGCCGTCAGGAAGGTATGGGCCCTATTGGCAGCGATATGGGCGCCAGCCAACCTGCCAGTTCGGGCGGCGGCCATATGAGCCCGCCACCGCTGGCTGGCGGGGACAATCTAGATGATGATATCCCGTTTTAAGAGGGTTTGAGCACCCGTTCTTGGACGCAATCTACTACCTGTTATGGGCGCCCTTCCAAAGCGCGTTTTGAACAGCGACATAGCGTGCGTTTTGGCGAGGATATTCCCGCAGTTTCAGAATCATAAAAAAACGACACATTTTTAACAATATCTGGTGTTTTCAGCCCCCGATATGGTATAAATGTTGAGAATTTTTCTTTTTTTGGAAACGGGAATAACTCTGTGTCTGAAACGACCCTGCCACCAGCAGAATCCGGCCCCATAATTTCAATTTCTGACGAGATGCGCCGCTCTTATCTCGATTACGCGATGAGCGTTATCGTATCTCGGGCCTTGCCGGATGTAAGAGATGGGCTAAAGCCCGTTCATCGCCGCATTCTCTATGCGATGATGGAGGGGAATTACGACTGGTCCAAGCCGCCACGCAAATCGGCGCGTATTGTCGGGGATGTGATGGGTAACTATCACCCGCATGGTGATAGCTCTATCTATGAAGCTATGGTGCGGATGGCACAAAGCTTTTCCATGCGTCTGCCGCTGGTAGATGGGCAGGGCAATTTTGGTTCTGTTGATGGCGATCCTGCCGCAGCGATGCGCTATACCGAATCACGGCTGGCCAGAGCTGCAGAATCCCTGTTGCGCGATATCGACAAAAACACCGTTGATTTTATTCCCAACTATGATGAAACCCAGAATGAGCCATCGGTTCTGCCAGCAGAATATCCAAACCTGCTGGTAAATGGGGCAGGAGGGATCGCGGTTGGTATGGCAACCAATATTCCGCCTCATAACCCGGGTGAGGTTATTCGGGCCTGTATGGCGGTGATTAAAACGCCTGAGCTATCCGATGAAGAATTGATGGAAATCGTACCTGGACCTGATTTTCCAACCGGGGCGCTGATTATGGGGCGGTCAGGTATTCGCGATGCGTTTCGCACCGGGCGCGGCTCCGTGATGATGCGGGCCAGAGCTGAGGTGCAAACCACCGCCAGAGATCGCGAACAAATCATCATAACCGAAATTCCCTATCAGGTGAATAAAGCCCAGTTGTTGGAACGTATTGGCGAGCTGGTGCGCGAAAAAACCGTTGAGGGCATTTCTGATATCCGTGACGAATCTGACCGTAAAGGTATGCGTGTCGTCATTGAGATCAAGCGAGACGGATCAGGGGATGTTGTCCTGAATCAGCTTTACCGCCATACTAGATTACAGACCAGTTTTGCGGTGAATATGCTGGCTATGCATAATGGCCGGCCGCAACAGATGGGCCTGCGTCAGGTA
>JBMHCK010000178.1:0-17928 GCA_049889955.1 Puniceispirillaceae bacterium (SeqCode) | reverse complement strand
CTCTATATTCTGAAAGATGGCAGCATGAGAGGCATATTGCCGGTATTAACCATGTTTGGAAATGACCGGATTGAGCTGTTTGATTTAGCTGGCGATAATAGGGCTAGCGGCAACCCTGACTCGCCAATGGGATTTTTTAAGATACCCGGCGTTGAAGATGTTCTGCTTGATTTAGAAATACATGATTGCCGCTAGGCTAACCTGTCCAGCACGGGCCGTTTATACCAGGGCGACCCGTGCCGATATTCAGCATCTTTGCCCGAGGGCTTTAAACATGCTGAACAAGCATAATCACCGCCAGCCCGGCAATCGGAAACAGCGTTAAGATCATTCCGCCTACCCGTAGAAAGAAATTGCGGCGCATAAAGCCAAAACATACGCCATGCATCAAACGACCCATCAGGAAAACAGCGCCATACCAATGCAAGGCATCCATTGTTGCACCAGCATCAGATATCTCGGCAAGTGACATCAATAACAGAAAAATCGGCGCATATTCGATTAAATTACCATGACCCCGAATAGCGCGTTGCAAGCTTTCTTCGCCTGAATTGGCAAAAGCGAACCATTTAAAAACGGGATTGCCCCGTAACGCGATAACCCGAACCGATAAAACCACCAGCCATAAAGCCAGCAACGCTGCATAAAACCCGGTAATCATATACTCCCCCTCAAGACATATTTCAGCTTAAAAATCGAAAATAACTTTGAAATAAGCTAAAAATGGCGGTCTGTATAGGGGCGATCAGATGGGAAATATAGCGCGATGACGCACGTTTTTATTCCGTTTTCCTGGCGATTGTAAAAAAGCTGTCATATTTATATTTTAGCAATGTGTAATTCTTAAAAACCCTGTAAGGCTAGCCGATGAAAAAGATTTTGTTTATTTGCACAGGCAATTGCTGTCGCTCGCTAATCGCAGAGGCTATGACCAATCATTTAGGGCAAGGCAAGTTTGACGCTTATAGCGCAGGCAGCAGCCCGACCGGTTTTGCCCATCCCAAAGCGCTGGAAATTCTGGAAAATGCACAGATGGATACACGCAGCCTTTCCAGCAAATCCTGGGATATGTTTGCCGGGCAAAATTTTGATATGGTGGTGACGGTTTGTGATTCCGCAGCACAGGAAACCTGTCCAGTTTTTCATGGTACCTATCAGCAACGTCACTGGATCCTGCCAGACCCCGCAGCGGTTACCGGCTCGCCAACAGACATTCAGGCGGCGTTCCAATCTACCTTTGATGCGCTGAAAAACAGAATTGAAACAGAGTTGCTATAGCCAGGATAGATAGCGTGGCCGCCATTTCTATTTACCGGATTTCTTCTTGCGGGCAACGATTTGGATTTGTGCCATCGCGCCATTTTGGGTTGTTTGATCTACCGGATAGCCAAGCCGAAGCTGCATATGCTGCAACCGCTTTTTAAGACTGCCGCGTGTATGGCTTTTCGCAAGGGAATTTAATTGCCGCCAGACAACCCCCCTGCGGGCGCGCTCCCTTCCCCCACGAGGAAATATCAAATCCCTATCATAATTTTTATCATGGATATCAGCCTGCAAAATCTCGATATCAGGCAAATCCTTATGCAATTTCAAAATATCAAAAGAAACAGGCGACCAGCTATCGCGGCCTCCTAGCCGAAAAGTTGATTTGTGATCATCATTAAATCTGGATGGCCAGAGATGCTGTTCATACAGATTTTCTTCCGGCACTACCGTAATGATAAAGCCTCCCGGACGCACACATTGCCACCACCCTTGCAAACATCGAACCGGATCGAACATATGTTCGAGGCAATGGCTGGAATGCACACAATCCACGCTTTCTGCAGCAATATAATCCAGGATATTATTCGCATCTCCCTGCTCCTGGTCAAAGGGCTGGGCATGTTCCACAACCAAATCGGGGCCGCAACCGATATCAAGTACTGAACCTGACATGAAACGCTGGTAAAAATCAGCGCCATTTATCTGTTTAGTTTTAGAAGCCTCTAGGCCCATCTGCCCTACCCCAATTTTCAAATCTGTTTGGCCACAATATGCGATCAAATGTCAGAATATGACAGCACAAATAAGATATTTTTCCACCCAATTTGACATAAAATTAAATAAAAAAGTGGAAATTTAGTCTGAGCCATGACATATAGACTAGGTGTTTTCACGTTTGAAAATGCAGCTTAACAATTTTTGACATTTATTCGATGCAGGTTGTCAGGCTTAATCAATACTTTAGGAGACGAAGATGGCAACTGGCACTGTCAAATGGTTTAATACCACAAAGGGCTATGGTTTTATTGCACCTGAAGATGGCGCAACAGATGTGTTTGTGCATATCTCAGCCGTACAAAATTCTGGCATGACAGACCTGCAAGAAGGTCAGCAAGTTTCATATGAACTTGAAGCTGGCAAGAACGGCAAAACAGCAGCGGTTAACCTGAAAGCTGTATAAACTTTTCTAAGGGTTGGACTTGGCTGGCATGAACTGGCTTTGTCCACCCTTTTTTTAATATATTTTATCGCATCAACAGGCACCCGCTTCGCGGTTTTGCGCCTTTTTTGTTTTTCGGCATATCGTGCCAGTGGCCGCCCACCGCTGTTCAACACACCATAAATTTTATAAAAACAACGTTATATCGTTTTAAATTAGGTGACATCTTGAACGCCAGCAGATAAGCTTTGAGGCGTGATTTATTACTGGGAGGTATATGATGAAAAAAATTATTTCTGTTTGTCTGATTTCGTTCGCTCTTTTCGGCTTTTCTGCTTGTTCCAGCTATCCTGGCTGGGTTCCAGAATGGGCACAGGTAGGCGCAGATAGCTAGGCTACCTTGTTTGACAAAAGTAATAGGCATCGTCTTCACATTGAAGCGGTGCCTTTTTTGTCTTTGAACTATTCCCCGCCCTTCATTTTTCATTGATTTATGAATAATCCTGCTCCCATCACTGCGCTGATCATTGGCTCTGGCCCGGACGCCAAATATGCCGCTGCCTTGCCGCTGGCACGCTTTGATTATGTCATTGTGATCAATAATGCCTGGCAAGCGACCCCTTTATGGACCCATCTGGTCTATCCCTACGATTTTCCAGCAGATCGCATGCCACCGCAGATTGCCAGCCACCAGACGCTGATTGATGAGCAAGCCTTTGTGCCCGCCCAAAATAACTTTGGCGGCTTCATCTATGCTGGCGGGACAATGGCCTATACCACCGCCTATTGGTGCCTGGATGTGTTGCGGCCTCATCATATCGCCCATTTGGGATGTGATATGCATTACCCGCAAACTGGGGCCACACATTTTTATGGTACCGGCAGCCCCGATCCCTTGCGCAAAGATATTTCTCTTACCTCTCTAGAGGCCTGTTCAGCGCGCTTTTATGCCCTTGCCCATCAACAAGGATGCAAGGTTTGGAATTTATCTGACGGCCCATCAAGATTGCTTTATCCGCGTATTACCACAGACCAGTTTTTTGGATTTGACCAACCGCAAGTTGTACCAGATGAGCAAGCGGTTGCGGCCTGTCTGCAAACAGAATCTGATTTAAATTATTTTGTCGAAGATGGACGCTATTGGCACCATACTGATAAATTTGACCGAGAAAAACTGCAGGAACTTGATCAAAGGTGGCTAGAAGCGGCCAGGCTACCACTTGCGGAAATGCCCCTGAAAAATTACCCCTGAAAAATTACCTCTACAGGTCTTGTCAGATTAAAAACTTTCGTGAACACTTATTCTCTAGAATAGAGAACATGGCCGAAGAAGCTGTGTCTTTCAAAAGCAAATTCTTGGGGAGGAAGGCGTGGCGGAGAGCATTTCGGACAAAAACCAATGTGATACACTTCCGCGTTTGCTGGCCCATAATGTAGAGCATTTTGGCGCGCAAGCAGCATATCGCGAAAAAGAATATGGCATTTGGCAGAGCTGGACATGGGCAGAAGCAGGACGTGAAATCCAGCATTTGGCCACTGGCCTGTTGACACTGGATGTAGGCGTTGGTGACCACATAGCCATCATTGGCAGAAACCGTCCACATTTTTATTGGGCCATGCTGGCTGCCCAGACAGTACGGGCGGTCCCTGTACCTGTTTATCAGGATTCCGTCGCCGAAGAGATTGCTTATGTACTGGAGCATTGCGAAGCAAAGCTGGTTTTTGCAGAAAATCAAGAGCAGGTAGATAAGATCCTGGATATTCAGGATAAGCTACCAAAGCTGAAGGCGGTTATCTTTCTTGATCCGCGCGGGATGCGAAAATATGACCGTACCCATTTACATGATTTCAAAGATATTCAACAGGCTGGTATAGATGCCCCGGCAAAGCTGCAAAAAGAATATGAAAAGCGCCTGCGCGATCAAAAAGGCAGTGATAGCTGTGCCATGCTCTATACCTCTGGCACAACAGGCCGTCCAAAAGGGGTGGTGCTGTCTAACGACAATATTATCAAAACCTCGAAAGCATCATGCGAATTTGACGGGCTGAAATCTACAGATTCAGTGCTGGCCTATCTGCCGATGGCATGGGTTGGGGATTTCATCTTTTCTATCGGCCAGGCCACATGGGCAGGTTTTTGTGTTTGTTGTCCGGAAAATACCGAAACCATGCAACATGATTTAAAGGAAATCGGCCCTAGCTACTTCTTTGCCCCTCCGCGCTATTTCGAAGGTGTGCTGACCAGCGTCATGATACGCATGGACGATGCTGGCCGCATAAAGCGCGCCATGTTTTCCTATTTCATGGAGCATGCCCGCAAAGTAGGCGGCCTTATTCTGGATGGGCATCAGGTATCGGCACTAGACAGGCTGAAATACCAGCTTGGCAACTTATGTGTTTATGGCCCGCTGCTAAACTCGCTGGGCATGACAAATATTCGGGTTGGTTATACAGCTGGTGAAGCTATCGGACCCGAGATTTTCAATTTCTATCGCTCGCTGGGCATTAATCTGAAACAGCTTTATGGGCAGACTGAGGCAAGCGTGTTTATCACACAACAACCAGATGGTCAGGTGCGCTCAGATACGGTTGGTGTTCCCTCGCCGGGTGTTGAATTGCGGATTGCCGATAATGGTGAGGTATTTTATCGCTCACCAGGGGTGTTTGTTGAATATTTCAAAAACCCCAAAAGTACAGCAGATACCAAGGATAAAGAAGGCTGGGTTGCGACTGGCGATGCCGGATTTATCGAAAAGGAAAGCGGCCATTTACGAATTATTGACCGTGCCAAAGATGTTGGAAAGATGAAGGATGGGCGTCTTTTTGCCCCTAAATATGTAGAAAACAAGCTGAAATTTTACCCCACCATCCTGGAAGCTGTGCTGTTTGGGGCGGGGCGGGATAAATGTACCGCTTTTATAAATATCGACCTGCAGGCTGTCGGGAATTGGGCAGAACGAAATAATATTGCCTATTCATCCTATCAGGAGTTGGCAGGACATCGCCAAGTTTACGCGATGGTCAAATCGCATATTGATGAGGTGAACGCAACGCTGGCAAATGATGAAATGCTGTCTGGCTGCCAAATACATCGCTTTCTTATTTTACATAAAGAGCTGGATGCGGATGATGGCGAGCTTACCCGAACCCGCAAGGTGCGGCGGCGCGTTATCGAAGACAAATTCAAAGAGCTGATTGACGCGTTATATGATGGCAAGGACGAGATTTTCACAAAAACCGAAGTTACCTATGAAGATGGCAGCAAAGGGGCCATCTCTGCAACCTTGCAGATTGCAGATGCTGTTATTGCAAAGGCAGACAAACATACAGGGGAAGCGGCATGAACACGCCACAAGCACAAGGCTATGTAACCGCTGATGGCCGCAAAATTGGTGGCCCGGTTATGGAGATGGAAAATATTACCCTGCGTTTTGGCGGGGTAACCGCTATCGAGAATATTTCCTTTGATATTCTGGAAGGGGAAATCCGGGCGATTATCGGCCCAAATGGCGCTGGAAAATCTTCTATGCTGAATGTCATTAATGGCTTTTATCACCCGCAAGAAGGGCGGATTTTGTATCGCGGCAAAGAGCGCAAGCCCATGAAACCCTATCAGATTGCCTATCAGGGCATTGCACGCACCTTTCAAAATATCGCTTTGTTCAAGGGCATGACAACGCTGGATAATATTATGACCGGCCGGTTGACCCATATGAAAACCAATATTCTCTCGCAGGGATTATGGTGGGGCCGGGCTGAAAAAGAAGAAGTCGAAAATCGTGAATTTGTAGAAAAAATTATTGATTTTCTGGAAATCCAGACCATTCGGAAAACACCGGTTGGTCGCCTGCCCTATGGCTTGCAAAAGCGGGTAGAGCTGGGCCGCGCACTGGCAGCAGAGCCCTCTTTACTGTTACTGGATGAGCCGATGGCCGGCATGAATGTCGAGGAAAAAGAGGATATGTCTCGCTTCATTCTCGACGTGAATGATGAATTTGGCACCACCATAGCCCTTATCGAGCATGATATGGGTGTTGTGATGGATATCGCTGACCGGGTGGTGGTGATGGATTACGGCAAAAAAATTGGCGATGGCACCCCGGCTGAAGTTCGCAGTAATCAGGCAGTCATTGATGCCTATCTGGGGGTCTCTCATGATTAGGGTAGAGACGCGGGGAGCAGTAAAGATGGCGAGGGTGAGCTAATGTCAGCAGATTTCTATTACGGCATCGAAGTGTTTTTGAACGGCCTTATGGCCGGGGTGATGTATTCTCTTGTCGCCTTGGGATTTGTGCTGATTTTCAAAGCCTCTGGCATCTTTAATTATGCACAAGGCATCATGGCCCTATTTGCCGCTTTAACGCTGGTGGGTTTTCAGGAAGGTCAAATCCCCTTTGCCCATCTTATCAATGCGGTATTTGGCACAGAGGTGCATCATTTTGGCTGGCATCTGCCGGCCTTTATCGCCATTTTATTTGCGCTGTTGGTGATGATCATATTCGCCTGGCTCGTGGAAAAACTGATCTTGCAGCATCTGGTAAATCAGGAACCGATTATTCTGTTTATGGCTACCATTGGATTGGCCTATTTCATGGAAGGATTTGGCGATTTAATGTGGGGATCCAACGTTAAAAAGCTGGATATCGGTATCCCGCAGGGGGGTAATTTCTGGATTGAAGAAAATACCGCTTTTCTGGGCGGCGAAAATTTCTATGGGTTTTATCTAGATACGTTGGATATTTATGCCACCGTGATTGCCGCTGCATTGGTGATAGGGCTGGTAATTTTCTCGCAATATACCAAGACAGGCCGGGCATTGCGAGCCGTGGCAGATGACCATCAAGCCGCCTTGTCTGTTGGTATTTCCTTGCGGACCATTTGGGTGATTGTATGGGCGATTGCCGGGTTTGTCGCGCTGGTGGCGGGCATTATGTGGGGATCAAAATCAGGGGTGCAATTCTCGTTATCCCTAATAGCGCTCAAAGCCCTGCCCGTGTTGATGCTCGGCGGCTTCACCTCTATTCCGGGGGCGATTGTTGGCGGACTTATTATTGGGGTTGGCGAGAAAATGTTCGAATTTCTAATTGGCGCTCCGTTATTGGGCGGCGCTACCGAGAACTGGTTTGCCTATATGCTGGCACTTATCTTCCTAGTCTTTCGGCCGCAAGGGCTGTTTGGCGAGAAGATTATCGAAAGGGTGTAGAAGACATGCTGTATCGTGAAGTCGGCGAATTTAAAACCTCTTATAAAGCAGATCAGCAAACCTTTCCTATTGGATTTGACAAGATAGGGTTTTTGGTGACGCTGGCACTGGCCTATTTTGTTGTGCCCTTTGTGATTAATGATTATTGGGCAAATGCGGTTCTGCTGCCCTTTTTGATCTTTGGGATTGCGGCGATTGGCCTGAATATCCTGACAGGCTATTGCGGCCAGGTATCGCTTGGCTCTGGCGGATTTATGGCGGTTGGCGCGTATGCGTGTTACAAGCTGATGACCGGCTTTCCAGAGATGAATTTGATTTTGTGCATTATTCTTTCTGGCGGCATTACCGCTATGGTGGGGATCCTGTTTGGCCTACCAAGCCTTCGCATCAAGGGCTTTTATCTGGCGGTGGCCACGCTTGCGGCACAATTCTTTTTGGTCTGGCTGTTTAACAAGGTTGGCTGGTTCTATAATTATTCTGCGTCAGGGCAAATCAATGCCCCGGAACGCGAAGTATTGGGCACCATTATATCCGGACCAAATGCAACACCGCAGGCAATCTATTTCGTTTGCCTCAGCTTTCTGGTGGTTCTTGCTGTTATTGCTCGCAACCTGACCAGAGGGGCGATGGGGCGGAAATGGATGGCTATTCGCGATATGGATATTGCGGCTGAAATTATCGGCGTTAACCCGCTGATGGCCAAACTTACCGCCTTCGGGGTTAGCTCTTTTTATGTTGGCATTTCAGGCGCATTGCTGTTTGCGGTTTATCTGGGCGCAGTTGAAGTTGGCGAAGTATTTGGCATTCAAAAATCCTTTTTGATCCTGTTTATGATCATTATTGGCGGGCTGGGATCTATCTTTGGTTCTCTGGCAGGGGCCGCGTTTTTGGTGTTAATGCCGGTTGTGCTGAAAAATATCATGGTTGGCCAGCTCGGCTGGCCTGTAGATATTGCTGCCCATTTTGAATTTGTGATTGTCGGCTCTTTAATTGTCTTTTTTCTAATTGTTGAACCACACGGGTTCGCAATGCTTTGGCGTATAATAAAAGAAAAGCTGAGGCTCTGGCCATTTCCACATTAATGGCTGAAACAGGTCTGGTACGCCTGTTCAATCTGATAAAAAACCTAAACGGAGGAAAAAATGAAGTTTAGAAGTATTATGACGGGGGCGGTCACAGCGGTCATGCTAGCAGGGCCGGCCCTTGCAGACTTAACCTTTCCTAATCTGACATACAGAACCGGGCCCTATGCTGTAAACGGCATCCCCTATGCAGATGGGTATGCAGATTACATGACGCTATTAAATCAGCGTGATGGCGGCATTGGCGGTGAAAAGATCAATTATATTGAGTGCGAAACCCAATATAATACTGAAAAAGGTGTGGAATGTTATGAGAACACCAAAGGCGAAGGCTCGCTAGTCTATCAGCCAATGTCAACAGGCATCACCTATCAGCTGATCCCGAAAGCAACCGCAGATGGTATTCCTATCCTGTCTATGGGTTATGGGCGGACATCTGCTGCAAATGGTAAGGTATTCAGCCATATCTTTAACTATCCAGCAAATTACTGGGTTGGGGCATCTGCGGTTATCAACCATATTTTGTCGCTGAATAACGGCAATATCAAAGGCAAGAAGATCGCCCTGGTCTATCATAACTCTGCCTATGGTAAAGAGCCAATCCGCACCCTTCAGGAACTGGAAAAAAAGCATGGCTTTACCTTGAGCCTGCTGCCTGTTGACCATCCAGGTCAGGAGCAAAAATCACAGTGGCTGCAAATCAGACGTGAGCGTCCGGATTATGTAACCATGTGGGGTTGGGGTGTGATGAATCCTACCGCTATCCAGGAAGCTGCGAATATCCGCTACCCAATGGAAAACTTCATCGGTGTATGGTGGTCAGGCTCGGAAGGGGATGTTCTGCCCGCAGGTGATGCTGCACATGGCTACAAGTCACTGGCAATGCATAACACTGGCAATGGCTTTCCAATCTATGCAGATCTGAAAAAGCATGTATATGACAAGGGCCTGGCAGCAGGTGCAGGCGACCAGACAGGCACCGTTCTGTATAATCGCGGCATCTATGCTGCTATGTTGGCGACCGAAGCGGCACGTCTGGCACAAAAGATGACCGGCAAGTCAGATATCTCGCCAGCTGATATGCGCGATGCAATGGAAGAATTCTCTATTGATGAAGGCCGGATGGCTGCGCTGGGTCTGCCAAACTTTGCCCCAAGCTTTAGCGTTACCTGTGAAAATCATGGTGGCCCAGGTCTGGCCGCTATTCAGCAGTGGGATGCCAAGGCTAAGAAATGGAGCATGATTTCAGACTTTATCCAGACAGATGGTGAAATCATCAACGCATTGATTGCTGAAGATTCAACAAACTATGCCAAAGAAAACAATATCGCAGAGCGCTGCGGTTAAGGCACCAAACTTTGATCACCAGCCTTTCATCACAGGTGAGAGGCTGGTGGTTACCCCGATTATTTTACGCATTTTTAAATAAGATCCTTGATGTAACCTAAACAAAGAGTTCGGCTATGCTTGATACCCCATCAACAGACGAGAAATTGCTGGATGTCACCAATATTGAGGTGATTTATAATCACGTTATTCTGGTGCTTAAAGGGGTGTCCTTATCGGTACCTAAAGGCGGTATCACCGCGCTTTTAGGCGGCAATGGTGCTGGGAAAACCACCACCTTGAAGGCGATATCAAATCTGCTGCATTCCGAGCGCGGCGAGGTCACCAAGGGATCTATTTTATATAAGGGTCAGCCGGTGGCTGATTTGAATCCTGCTGCATTGGTGAAATCAGGCGTTATCCAAGTCATGGAAGGCCGTCATTGCTTTGAGCATTTAACGGTAGAAGAAAATTTGCTAACCGGGGCCTATACACGCAAAGCCTCCCGGGCGGATATCGCTGCGGCTCTTGAGCTTGTCTATACCTATTTCCCGCGCCTGAAACAGCGCCGTAAATCGCAAGCAGGCTATACCTCAGGCGGGGAACAGCAAATGTGTGCGATTGGCCGCGCCCTGATGTCACAGCCTGAAACGGTGTTGCTGGATGAGCCTTCAATGGGTCTTGCCCCGCAGCTGGTAGAAGAGATTTTTGGAATTGTTAAAGCGCTGAACGAAAAAGAGGGGGTCTCCTTCTTGCTGGCAGAGCAAAATACCAATGTTGCGCTTCGCTTTGCCCATTATGGCTATATTCTGGAAAATGGCAGAGTGGTGATGGATGGCCCGGCAGCGGAATTACGGGAAAATCCGGATGTGAAGGAATTCTATCTGGGCATGTCAGAAGAAGGGCGCAAATCTTTCCGTGACGTCCGCTCTTACCGCCGTCGTAAACGGTGGCTAAGCTAATGTCCTATCATCTGGATGCGTTGGAAACGCGCTCGCAAGATGCACGGTCGGCTGCGCTAAGCCAGGCCCTGCCTGCCCTTGTTAATCATGCCAAGACCCATTCTGCCCTGTATCAGGAAAAGCTGGCCGATATTGACCCTGACAGCCTGAGAGATATCAGCGCGCTTGCCAGCTTGCCGATTACCCGTAAGAGCGAGCTATTACAGGATACTGGCACCGCGCTTCGCCTGAACGGAGTGTTGACCGCCCCGCTTGGACAGGCAGATCATATTTTCCAATCTCCTGGCCCTATCTATGAAATTGGTATGCGTGATGGGGATTGGTGGCGCTTTGGCCGTGCATTGGCGGCACTGGGCATTAGCACAGGGGATATTGTTCAAAATTGTTTTTCCTATCATTTCACCCCGGCGGGAATGATGTTTGATGTCGCTGCCAAGGCGGTTGGCGCGGTGGTTGTGCCTGCTGGCGGCGGGCAAACAGAGATACAGGCAACTGCACTGAGCCAGCTTGGCGTTACCGCCTATGCAGGTACACCCGATTATTTGAAGACAATTTTGGAAAAAGCTGATGAACTGGGCCTGGACTGTTCTGCCTTGCGCTATGCAATGGTCAGTGCCGGGCCACTATTTCCGGCTTTGAGAAGCTATTATGAGGATCGTAAAATCCGATGCCGCCAATGTTATGGCACGGCGGATGTTGGTCATATTGCCTATGAATCAGATGCGATAGACGGGCTGATTCTGGATGAAGGGGTATATGTAGAGATTGTTCGCCCGGGCAGCGGCACCCCTGTTAAAGACGGTGAAATCGGGGAAGTAGTGGTCACCAGCTTTAATCAGGAAATGCCAATGATCCGCTTTGCAACCGGCGATCTGTCGGCCTTTATGCCTGGCCAGAGCGGGTGCGGGCGAACCAACAGGCGGATTGTTGGCTGGCGCGGCAGAGCCGATCAGGCAACAAAGGTAAAAGGCATGTTTATTCGGCCTGAGCAAGTGACAACATTATTGGAAAGATGCACGGAAATTGAACGGGCCCGTATTACCATCAGCCATGATGGATCAAACGACCAGATGCATGTTCAACTTGAAAGCCAGGATACCGATACAGAACGCTATCAAGAAGCGGTGCGCGATATTATGAAATTGCGCGCCAGCGTGGAAATTGTCGCGCCAGACAGTCTGCCAAATGATGGCAAAGTCATTGATGATATCCGGGAAATTAGCTAATCTGGCGGCCCCTGGCATGCTGTTCAGGCGGCACTAACAGAATTTTCATCTAAACTGTCAGGCAAGGATCTGGGCTATGGATTTTGCATTATCAGAAGAACAGCAGGCTGTATTGGATATGGCCAAAGATTTCGGCGCGGAAGCGATTGCCCCGCATGCGTTGGATTGGGATGCGAGCGAGACAATGCCGCGCGAGATGCTGCAAGCCGCAGCAGAGTTAGGGCTAGCAGCGATTTACGTACCAGAAGAAGATGGCGGCTCTGGCCTGACCCGTCTGGATGCAACACTGGTATTTGAAGGGCTGGCTATGGCCTGTCCGTCCGTTTCTGCATTTTTATCTATCCATAATATGGTAACCTGGATGGTGTCCAGCTTTGGCAGCCAGACCTTGAAAGAACGACATCTGGCCGATTTATGCGCGATGCGAAAAATCGCTTCCTATTGCCTGACAGAACCTGGTTCCGGATCGGACGCTGCTGCCCTGTGCGCCCGTGCAGATCGTACCAATGAAGGGTATAATTTAAATGGCACAAAGAGCTTTATTTCCGGGGCAGGCTTTTCCGATTTATATGTGGTTATGGCACGCACAGGCGCAGATGGGCCAAAGGGGGTCTCGGCGCTGATGGTTGAAAAAGGGGCGGATGGGCTATCGTTCGGGGCGATGGAGAAAAAAATGGGCTGGCGCGCCCAACCTACCGCACAGGTCATTATGGAAAATTGTGCGATAGATGCAGACAGCCTGCTTGGCGCGGAAGGCGATGGTTTTCGATATGCCATGATGGGTCTGGATGGGGGGCGATTAAATATCGCGGCAGCCGCGCTTGGCGGGGCACAATTTGCCTATGACAAGGCGCTAGCCTATGCCAAAGACAGACAGGCCTTTGGCCGGTCCATCGACCAGTTCCAGTCCCTGCAATTCAAGCTGGCAGATATGCATACAGCCCTAGATGTTGCCAGATGCTATTTACGGCAAGCTGCCTGGAAGCTGGATAATCAGGCACCGGACGCAACCCGTGCCTGTGCGATGGCCAAACGCTATGTCACCGATAGCTGTTTTGCGGTAGCGAATGAAGCGCTGCAAATCCATGGCGGATATGGCTATTTAACAGATTATGGTGTGGAAAAAATTGTGCGCGATTTGCGCGTTCATCAAATTCTGGAAGGAACAAATGAAATTATGCGGGTAATTATCAGCCGTTCTGTTATGGCGGAGCGTGATCAATGAGCGATATAGATTGCTATGTTGAAAATAGCACTGGGCGCATTACCCTAACCCGGCCAGAGGCCCTCAACGCGCTGAGCTATGAGATGTGCAGGGCTATGGAAGAGGCGCTGCTGGCATGGCGCGATGATGCCTCGATTACCCAGATTATTCTGGATGCAAAAGGTGAGCGTGCCTTTTGTGCTGGCGGGGATATCGCCAAATTATATGAACAGGGCCAAAAAGGTGATATTGAATATGGCCGTAAATTCTGGGCAGATGAATATCGGTTAAATGCGCTGATTGCTAATTATCCAAAGCCCTATATTGCTTTTCTGCATGGATTTGTCATGGGGGGCGGTGTAGGCATTGCGTGCCATGGTAGTCACCGTATTGTGTGCGAGAGTGTAAAAATAGCGATGCCGGAATGTGCTATCGGCCTGATACCTGATGTTGGCTGCACTGCCCTTTTAGCGCGGGTGCCAGGGTCGATGGGCCTATATTTAGGGCTGACAGGCTACCGGATGAATGCCGCAGACAGCCTATATGCCGGCTTTGCAGATCAGTTTGTTGCAGAAGATCAGTTCGATACGCTGAAACAGGCCCTGATAGCGGCCGGCAATACCGCGCCAATAACAGAGTTTGCCACGCCCCCGGATCAGCCAGGCAAGCTTGCCCTCTGGCAAGAGGCATGTGATCGCTTTTTCATAGATAATAATATAAGGGCGCTGGCAGATACCCATTTTGAGGATTCAGAAATGGATAAATTCTGGCAAAAAGCGCTGGCCCATAACGCGCCTCTATCCATGCTATGTACCGCCGAAATTCTACGCCGCCTGACACCGGAAGATGACATTGAAACCGCCCTTGATCTGGAATATCGATTTACCTATCGCTCTATGCAGGAAAGCGAGTTTCTGGAAGGTACCAGAGCCGCGGTGATTGACAAGGATCGAACCCCGAACTGGCGCTATAAAACTATGGCCGAGATTAGCGATACCCAAATCGGCAATATGCTAGCAGAATTGCCAGAAGGATAGAAAATGGAGCTGAGCGCATGAAAATAGGGTTTATCGGATTAGGGAATATGGGCCTGCCTATGGCCTTGAATCTGGCCAAAGCCGGGCATCAGGTTACCGGCTTTGATACCGCAGATATTCACCTGCCAAAAGAGATTGATAGCGCTGCAGATGCCGCCTCCTGTGTTGTAGGGTGCGAAATTGTGGTAACCATGCTGCCCAATGGCACCATTTTGCAAAAAGTAGCCGATAGCATCCTGCCAAATATGCAAAAAGGGGCGGTTTTATGTGACTGCTCTACCGTGGATGTGCGCTCTGCCCGACTTGTTGCCAGCCAGGCAGAAGCCGCTGGCCTGGCCGCGATAGATGCGCCTGTATCGGGCGGTATCAGCGGCGCAGAGGCAGGCACCCTGACCTTTATGGCAGGTGGAAGCGAGGCCGCGTTCAAGAGGGTTCAACCCCTGTTTGAGGTGATGGGCAATAAGGCGGTTCATTGCGGGGCAGCTGGCGCTGGTCAATCGGTGAAAATCTGTAACAATATGATTTTAGGGGTAACCATGATCGCCACATGCGAGAGCATCGCTCTTGGCGACAAGCTGGGTCTGGACCGGGAAAAACTGTTTGAAGTGTTAAGTACCTCTTCTGGGTCCAGCTGGAGCGTGAACACCTATTTTCCTGCCCCGAATGTTGGACCAAAATCGCCAGCTGATAATGACTATAAGCCCGGTTTTGCGGCCGAGCTGATGGTCAAGGATCTTGGCCTGTCACAACAGGCGGCCGAAGATGTAGACGCAGATACACCGCTAGGTGCTGCAGCGCTGGCATTATATAAACAGTTCGTTGAAGATGAAGATGGGCTGGGGCGCGATTTCTCTGCCATGTTGCCGCGTTTTTCGGCGCGCGATCGCAGCTAGATTATCACGGCTATTGGGGGCGTTAGGATGAGCAACAAACAATATGAAACCATTGAAGTTGAGCGCCATGACAAGGTTGTTTTGGTTACACTGAGCCGTGAGCCAGCCTTAAATGCGCTGAATAAACAGCTGACAGATGAGGTGATAGACGCGCTGAGCGAGTATGATCAAGACCCGGAAATTGGCTGTTTTGTGTTGACCGGCAAAGGCAAGGCATTTGCGGCTGGTGCAGATATTAAAGAGATGGCCTCGAAATCTTATGATCAGACCTTTTATGAAAATATGTTTGCAAAATGGGATCTGTTTGCTGGAATGCGAACCCCTAAAATTGCCGCTGTAAATGGCTTTGCCCTGGGCGGCGGGTGCGAAGTGGCGATGATGTGCGATATTATTTTTGCCAGTGAGCATGCAAAATTTGGTCAGCCAGAAATCAAGCTTGGCGTGATACCTGGCATGGGCGGATCGCAGCGCCTTACCCGCCTAATAGGCCGGGCAAAGGCGATGGATATGATTCTGACCGGCCGAATGATGGATGCAGAAGAAGCAATGTATTCTGGTCTGGTGGCCCGTATTTTTGCCGCGGATAAGCTGGTAGCAGAAAGCCTGGACATAGCAGCGCAAATAGCCGGCATGGGCCGCATGGCCGCGATGGCCGCGATTGAGGCGGTTGACCGGGCGGAACAAACCAGCCTGTCAGAAGGCCTGTTGTTTGAGCGCCGCCTGTTCCATTCCCTGTTTGCTACCGCAGATCAAAAAGAAGGGATGGCAGCTTTTATGGAAAAGCGTCCCGCCAATTTCAAGAATAAATAACCAAACATATAGATCAGGGCAGATAAGATAGGGCAAAATTCGATGCAGAGCGATATTGTTATCACCCACGCACACCGCACCGCCATGGGCAGCTTTCAAGGGGGGCTTGCCAGCAAAACCGCGCCCGAACTTGGCGGCCATGCGATAGGAGCTGTGCTGGCCGATGCCGCCCAGACAAATAGGGATATTGCCCAGCAAATAGATGAGGTTATTATGGGGTGCGTACTGCCCGCAGGGTTAGGTCAGGCCCCGGCACGCCAGGCTGGCTTTCATGGCGGTCTAGGAGACTCTATCCCGGCCACGACGATTAATAAAATGTGCGGCTCTGGCATGAAGGCGGTGATGCTGGGGGTTGATCAGCTGCGCGGCGGCGATGCACATTTCATTATTGCTGGCGGCATGGAAAGCATGACCAATGCCCCTTATCTCAGCATGGGGACACGGGGCGGGGCACGGCTAGGCCATCAAACATTTAGCGACCATATGTTTCTGGACGGGCTTGAAGATGCCTATGATAAGGGCAAGCTGATGGGCAGTTTTGCTGAAGATTGTGCAACCCATTATCAGTTCTCGCGCAACGCACAAGATGATTATGCCCTAACCTCGCTTAGCCGCGCGCTACGCGCTCAGCGCGAAGGCATTTCTGCCCGCGAAATTACCCCTATTCAAATAAACCATAAAAAACAGACTTACATGGTTGCAGAGGATGAACAGCCCCAAACCGCACAGCCGGAAAAAATTCCACATCTAAAGCCTGCCTTTCAGGCAGATGGCAGTGTTACCGCAGCTAACTCCTCTTCTATATCAGATGGGGCGGCTGCCTGCCTGCTGGCCAGGCGCGATGCCGCAGAACAGCATGGATTACCGGTCCGGGCGCATCTGCTAGGCCATGCCAGTTTTGCCCATGCCCCTGGCTGGTTTACCACCGCACCTGTAACAGCGGCAAAAAAACTGCTTGGGAAAATTGGCTGGCAGATAAAAGATGTAGATCTATGGGAGGTTAATGAGGCATTTGCGGTTGTGCCAATGGCCTTTATGCGCGAGCTGGATATTTCCCATGATATCGTCAATATCCATGGCGGGGCCTGTGCCCTTGGTCATCCAATCGGGGCCTCGGGTGCGCGGATTATCGTCACGCTGTTAAATGCGCTGGAAGTAACGGACAGAAAACGCGGCCTGGCGGCTATTTGTCTTGGCGGCGGCGAAGGCATCGCTGTAGCCCTGGAACGCCCCTAATCCTATTCGGTAATATCGCTTGGGGCGGGTTGAATGCCGCGCCTTGATTTACCCTGTTAAGACAGCGCACTATGCTTCTATATGTGCAAGAGAAGAGGTCATTGCCGCGATAAGGCGGCGCCCCTCCCCCTGTTCTTCATAGGCTTTGGACTCGCAAAAGCTAACCCGTCTTCCGGATTTCAGGACATCGCCCTCGATAATCAGCACATCCCCCCGCGCAGGAGCCATAAATGAGGTTTTAAACTCGATAGACAAGACTTCTGTACCCTTATCGGAAAGCGAAAGCGCCGCAAATCCGCAGGCACTATCCAGGGCTGAGGTGATAACCCCGCCATGAATAAATCCCTGTTGCTGCAGGAAATCAGCACTGCGCGCCAGGCGCATGATAATTTTCCCCGGCATCAGCGATACCAATGATATATGCATCGACGACATAGCTGTCTGGGCAGCAAAGCTGGCGGTAACGCGGGCCTCAAAGTCCGGGTCGCGTGGAATATGGTCTGTCATTTTTTTACCCTTTTATA
>JBMHCK010000177.1:0-3171 GCA_049889955.1 Puniceispirillaceae bacterium (SeqCode) | reverse complement strand
CTGACAAGCGCAGGAGAAAGCGGCAGCGTATCGGTTACGCAGAACTCGCCTCTTACCATTACTTCTAACGAAACCGGGGCCATCTCGGCGGTACAATTATCCAATCTTTCAGGGCCGCTTCAAGCCGCGCTTGGAAATATCGCTAATGAGGGACGAATTCAGCTTGGTGATACGGTTTACTATGCTATCGGCGGCGGCTATATCACGGCGACTCCGTCTGGCAGCTTTACACCGTCCAACCCGACACCGCCAACGCCTTCTACACCCTCGACGCCCTCGACGCCGTCTACCCCATCTACACCGTCCACCCCCGGATCACCAACGGTTACAGAAGTGGTGGAAGGGAATGCGCCAGGCTTGCCATCGCATATCGGCTCTATTTCACTGGCAACACAAGAAGATGCGGCTAATGCGGTAATTGTGCTGGATAGAGCTATTCAGCAAATCACCCAAAGCCAGGCAAAATTGGGCGCCATTCAAAACCGGCTTGACTATAATATCTCGAACCTGTCCAAATCAGCGATGCTAGCCGAAACCGCAAAAGGGCGTATCACTGATGCCGATTTCGCGGCGGAAACAGCAATTTTGGTGAAAAACCAGATCCTGTCACAGGCCGCAACACAGGCCCTGAATATGGCAAACCAGTCACGTCAGGGCGTATTGGGTCTGATAGGGTAGTCTGGTAAATTATACGCTAGTATTGGGGCCATTCCTTGAGCCATTCTTGGGGCGAGTTTTAGCTCGCTAACCCTATCCCGCATCTTAAATCTGTAACAGATAAAAGCGCGTCACTGTCCCTAGTCAAAGGCGATGACAAGCAGCGTCAGGAAAATCAGCAAGGCAAGAAAGCTGATAAAGGCATTAGAGGCGCCATCTGGCCGCGCAAAAACCCCCCTTACAGCATGGCGGATACGGCGTTTTCGTGCAAATTCAGCAGAAATTAGCCTCTTGGTAATACGGATACGCGCCGAATTTGGATAGGCTTCTATCAGCGCGTTAAAGCGGGTCCTATCCTGTTCTGCCTGGCGCCATAAGAGCAGCAAATCACGGTCAAACGCATCGGCAAAATCTGCATTGGAAAAACTGCCCTGCTGGAAAAAAATGGGAGAGGTAAAGGAGGCCGATACTTCAACAAAGCTACGTCTGAAAACTTCTAGCAAGCGCCGCCTTACCGGAAAATCAGATATTTGCTGAACCGCCTTCAGGCTGGCTGCAGAATCATTATCTGTCAAACGGAACAAGGCGGCTAGCGCGTGGCGGGCAACCTCTCTGCTGCTGGCTTGCGATAGCACCGCTGCCCCGCCAACAGCAGTAACGGTTTTTTCTATCCAGTTTTCTTGCTGTTCAGGGGTCATCAGGTAACACTCTTCTTTCTATCATGCTGACACCGCATAGATGCATTATTTCATAACCGCCTTGATGGTTCAATAACCGGCCAGGCAGGCCCTGTTGCCATCCGTAATCGCCAATGCCTATTCAATAATTCTGCCAGCCCTTTGCAAGGGATCGGTCGGACGCTATCACATGCATGTTGTTCCCAAAATATTGACGATGTTTTTATATTAATTAAAGATAATGAATGGAAAGCACACGCCAATTTACTTTTGCTTAATGAGGCCGCTTAAATTCAACAATGTTGAACAGCGTATGCCGGCTCTTCAACGGGTGGTGAAATATAAAAGCAGGAGACAATTTAATGATACGATACTCACAGCTCTTCTTTGTCAGTTTATTTTTTTCTCTGGCTTCCCTTTCAGGCCCATGCAGGATTTTATAACAGCAATCCAAGCCAGCAAAATATGCGCGAGGCAAGCGGTTATTCTGGCGATGGTGTCGTTGCATGGGGGCTGTATGAGATATTTGATTTAAATGAGGACGGTTTTGATGATCTGGTTTTTGGCCTGGCCATCAATGATGCGAAAACAAACCGTCATAGCCCAACAGAATTTGTTAAACCTGTGATTTTCTTTTGGGATAAAGCAGCTGGCGCCTATAAGATAGACCCAGCTGTTCAGAAAAAACTTCCTGAAATGCATTGGCCGCGCAGAGCGATAGGTGCAAATAATCCTGCAACTGGAGAGGTGGAGCTGTTTATCGCTGACCATGGGCTGGATGGCGGCCATGCGCCTAATTGCGGGGCGCCCAATAAACTGATTTCCTTCAGGCAGGGTAAGGTAACACGTGTGGAGACGCCCTATGATGTGCATGATTATTCACATGGGCTGGCCTCGGCTGATCTAAACGGGGATGGCCGACTTGACCATATCGTCATAAACAGCCCATTTATTAAAAAAAACAAATGCAAGAAGGGTAGATATTCGAATGATAGCTATCTGCTATTATCGGATGATAAAGACAAGTTTGAACGTAAAAAGATAGAATTTAAAAGTAAATCATTTGGGAAAAAACCCTATTTTGATGCTGGCACTGCGATTGAAATAGAAGGAAAATTTCATTTTATCGGAGGCCGCGGCTATCATGAAAAAACCAAGCCTGGGATAGATGTTTTTGAAATCTACCTAAATGGAAAATTCGCCCCAAAGCAATTCATCCCAGCCCCCAAAATTATGCGCAGAAAGCCCAGCTATAGCGAGGTGGTAGCAGACCCTACCCAGCCGCCAGGTTTTTTTGCGACCCTGGCAGAAACCGATATGAATTGGCGTGGTCGATTTATTCAACGCCTGGAATGGAATGGCAAAAAATTCACAGATGTCAGTGAACAGGTTCAACAGGTCAATCCACAACGCCAAGAAGGCGAGCAAATGCCAGATTGGTGTACCCTTTTTACCCCGATACGTTGGAATGGAGATGACTATATGAGCTGCAGTAGTCTGACACCCTTTCTTCAGGGCAGACCAAAACTGTATCTGCGAGAAGGTAAGCGCATAATTGCGCTTCCAAACGATAAGAACAGCGCATCATTTGATGAGTGGACCAATAGGGAAGTCAATCCAGTCAGGCATGGGGATACGGTAAAATTAGTTGCATGGGATTTGCGGGCCGGCAAGCATCCTACCAAATCAGAGGCATGGGAAGGGATTATCATCAATGTGATTAATTATCGCCCATAATATCGCACCCCCCATGATGAGCTGGCAAGAACGACCTGTTTTTGCCTGACTAGCTTTTATCCAACTTGTCAGAATAGGCCAGCAAAACAGCAGATAGCGA
>JBMHCK010000176.1:0-5114 GCA_049889955.1 Puniceispirillaceae bacterium (SeqCode) | reverse complement strand
ATAGAGGTTGTCCACCAATCTGATACATCGCTCATATGACGCCCTCCTGACTAAGCTGTTCAATAGCAGATTCATCATATCCCAAATCTTTCAGCAGCTCGTGATTATGCGCCCCCAGCACGGGCGGCGGCGTATCTACAGATGCAGGCTGACCGTCGCTTTGAAATCCCGTCCGCATCACCGAAACAGATCCTGTTGCTGCCTGTATATTATCAAACTGGGAAAGCAAGCCACGATGGGCAGTATGCGGATGTGCAAGGATTTCAGGAACTGTCATCACTACCCCGGCCGGGATACCGATATCGGTTAACTCTCGCTCCCATTCAGTTGCTGACTTTTGTCTCAGATAGGGATCAAGCGCGCGGCTTAGGGCTTGTCGGTGCAATTTGCGGTTATCGCGCGTGGCAAAGCGATCATCGTCAGCCAGATGCGGACATCCGATGTGTTTGATTAACGCCTGCCATTGACGTTCTTCATTTGCGGCAATATTGAGCAGCCCGTCTGCTGTCTGAAAGGTCCCAGACGGTGCGGAGGTGGTGTTTTCGTTACCATGCTGTGCAGGCTGAATGCCGCCAATCAGATAATTTGACACAACCCACCCCATTGTGGTCAGAACGGAATCAAGCATAGAGACATCAATCATCTGTCCCCTTGGGCGCTTGTTAAGCGCGGCTGAAACCGCCATTGCTGCGGTCAGCCCACCAATAGTATCTGCCAATGGAAACCCCACCCTAAGTGGATCCTCTTCAGGCTTTCCGGTAATGCTCATCACCCCGGAAAGCCCTTGAATAATCTGGTCATATGCAGGGCGCGGGCTTAGCGGACCGGTCTGGCCAAAGCCTGAGATTGCGCAATAAATCAGCTGTGGATTCAGCTTTTTCAGCACCGGGTAATTCAGACCAAGACGTGCCATAACACCAGGTCTGAAATTTTCAACAACCACGTCTGCACCTTGAACCAGTTTGCAAAAAATCTCCTTGCCTTTGTCTGATTTCAAATCAAGGGTCAATGATTTCTTGCCCGCATTTTGTGCCAGAAAAGAAATGCCCATCTGCGCGGCACTTAACTGCTTGTCAGCGCCAAGCTGACGAGCTAAATCGCCACGTCCAACCGCCTCAATCTTAATAACTTCTGCCCCCATATGGGCCAATTGATGACAGCAAAAGGGCCCGGCCAGAACATTTGTCAGATCAAGAACCCGGATGCCAGAAAGCATAAATTCCTATCCTTTAGCCTGTTTCTTCGCAGCCCTACGTGAACGCATGGCAGGCAACACAATCAGCAGGACAGCTACACATAATAGTACCGCTGTCATGGGCCGTTCCCAGATAAAGCTTACCCCGTCATAAAGCTGAGTAGCACGAGAGAAATTATCCTCAAGCATCGGCCCCAGAATAAAACCGATCAATAATGGTGCAAGCGGGAATGATGCAAAGCGGAAAATCGTTGCCGCTACTCCAAGCCCAACAAGAAACAATAATTCGGTGGCGTTATTCTGGCCAATATAGGCGCCCATCAATGTAAAAAACAAAATAAAGGGAATGAGAAAGGTTCGCGGAACTGTGAGCACCTTGGCGATATAAGGGATAAGCGGCAGATTCAATATCAATAGAACCACATTGCCGATATACATTGAAATAATAACAGACCAGAAAATTTCCGGTTGGTCCTGCATCAAGCGCGGCCCAGGTGAGACATTCAGGGCAATCAGCGCCCCTAGCAAAATCGCTGTGGTTCCAGAACCGGGGATGCCCAAAGTTAAGAGCGGCACAAACGAGCCCGTACACGCCGCATTATTGGCACTCTCAGGTGCTGCCAGCCCTTTTACAGAGCCTTTGCCAAATTCCTTTCGCTCCTCTTCTGAGGCAATGTTGCGTTCCACAGCATATCCCAGAAATGAAGCGATGGTTGCACCGGCTCCGGGCATCACACCGATCAAGAACCCTTGTAAAGATTGCCGCCCAATAACTGGGGTGATTTTCTTTGCTTCTTCTTTTGTAATCCGCAAGTCAGTGATTTCAGATTGCTTGCTCCCAGCCCTACCAGAACGACTGGGATCCAGAACAAGGAACAGCGTTTCAGGAATAGCAAACATCGCCATAGCCAGGGTGATAAAGCCAATGCCAGACTGTAAATCCATAATACCCATGGTAAAGCGCGGCATATTAAATTGCGCCCCCTCTCCCACAGTTGCCAGTGCCAGCCCAACAATCGTCATTAATAACGCCTTTGTGACCTGACCAGACCCTGCAAACGCAGCGATCGCAGATAAGCCAACCACCATCAGGGCAAAATATTCAGAAGAGTGAAACAGCAACGCTACAGAGGCCAGAGCCGGGGCGAAAAATACTAATAATATGGCCCCGACCGTACCCCCAGCAAAGGAGGATATAGCCGCAATAGTCAGTGCTTTTCCTGCCTTGCCCTGACGGGTAAGCGGGTAGCCATCAAAACTGGTCGCAACCGTAGAGGCGACGCCTGGCGCGTTGATAAGAATGGAGGAGGTAGACCCCCCAAAAACTGCCCCATAATATACCCCTGCCAGCAAAATCAGAGCCGCTGTCGGATCGCCAATGGAAATCGCTACAGGAATCATAATCGCAATAATCGACATCGGCCCAAGACCAGGAAGCATTCCGATAAAAGTGCCGATAATACAGCCGCCAATAACCATCAGCATATTTTTCACAGATAGAGCTGTATACAGACCCAGCAGAAATCCTTCGATCATCAAACTCTCCCTAACCGCCAGTCAAGATTGCAGGAAAAGGTGTCATGTAAATACCCAGCACAGAATCGACGAGGTACCAAATACCATAGCTTGCCGCAGCACTGATACTGCCTAGCAATAGAAAACGACGCTCACCCAACAGGATTGCCCCCAGGGATAAAAACAGAAAAGTCGCTGCCAAGAACCCAAGGTCTCGCAAGGTCAATGCATAGACTACCATGCCGCCAATTAAGGCAAGCGCGTCAAGGACCCGGTATTTCCTCCAGTCCGATATTTCAATATCATCGCCGATTTGTTTGTCTGATTTTTCAAGATTCAACAGCACGGTCACCGCGCCGATAATGCCAATTACAGATAATATTTTTGGAAAACTGGATGGCCAAACGGGGTTACGTTGCAAGATAGGCGGCAACAAATCATCCATCTGAAAAAAGGCTGTATAGCCATAGATCAGAAAAATTAGCGCAATGATAAGCGCTATCCATCTGTCTAAGGCCATAATTTTCCCCCTTTAATAAAAGACCACCCAGCCCTAATGGCTGGATGGTCCATTAATCATTTTATGCCTTAAAGGAAACCGAGCTGTTTCATCAGATCGCCAATTTCCTTTTCCTGACCTTCAAGGAACGTCATGAAGTCATCGCCAGGGTTGTGGATGTTTTCCCACCCGTTGCGAGCGCGAACAGCTTCCCATTCCGGGGTGCTGTACATTTTATCAATCGCCTTTTGATAGGCTGCCAGCTTGTCTTTTGGCAGACCTGGTGCGGCAAAAAACCCGCGCCAGTTCACGAAATAGGTGTCAATGCCCTGCTCTTTCATGGTCTTGGCATCCGGGAACGCGCCAACACGGTCATTTGAGGTCACCCCAATGATGTTGGCTTCGCCAGCTTTGGCCATAGCCACTGCTTCTGAAAAGCCGGTTGACAGCGCTTTAATCTCGCCGGACAGCAGTGCGGCCATTGCCTTGCCACCTGCATCATAGGCAACATATTTAACTTCTGTCGGGTTGGCTCCAGCAGCTTGCATAACCATCGCCGCAACCAAATGATCCATACCACCAGGAACAGACCCGCCGCCAATCGCGACACCAGATGGATTTGCTTTGTAGGCTGAAACCAGATCACCCATTGATTTGATATCTGAATTTGCCGGTACAACCAATGCCGCATAATCACCAATGGTTCCTGAAACCAATGTCAGATCCCGGAAATTATGCGGAAATACGCCAGTCAGGGAACGAATAACAATAGGGGTGGAATTCACCATCAAAGTGCCGTGGTTACTATCTGCGTTTTCGATCAGATAGCCGATGGCCTTACCACCACCACCGCCAGACATATTTTCATAAGAAGCGGTGCCGACCAGACCAGATTTTGTCAGCGCTTCACCCGTACCACGAGCGGTACCGTCCCAGCCGCCGCCAGCGCCACCGGGAATCAAAAAGTGAATGGAATCCACGATTTGATGACCATCTGCCATAGCCGGTCCAGCTAAACCGGTTGCCAAGGCTGCGGCAAGAAACGTTCTGCGCGCAATTGTCCATGATTTCATTTTTTTTCCTCCCAAAGTAAGAATGTAGTGATAGGCTATAGGTTAATCTGGCTTACTTCGGTACTGCAAGTGTATAATTTTCAATTTGGAGAGACAGTAAGTGGCTAGTGCAGTAACAAAAATCCTGATACCCGCTGGTGCACTGGGAATACCATATGACCGTGAAGCACTGGCCCGCGGCCTGGAACATGAGCTTGACCTGATAGCAATTGATGGCGGTTCAACCGATAGCGGGCCCTACTACTTAGGGACTGGCAGGTCAAAATATTCACGCGCCGCAACAAAGGCAGATTGGGCCAATTTAATGGCGGCAAGAAGTACGGCGGGAGTGCCCCTGCTCATTGGCACTGCCGGGACTAGCGGTGCAGACAGCGCAGTGGATTGGATGCTGGACATCACTTTGGAGATCGCCAAAGAGCGCGGGGAAAAATTGAAAATCGCCACCCTTAAATCCGGCCAAGAAAAACAAATGATTATTCAGGCCTACACCGAAGGGGCGATTACGCCTCTTGAGGGGGCGCCAGATTTAGATATCCAAATACTGGAGCACACAACGAATATTGTTGCGCTAGCGGGCATTGAGCAAATTCAAGCCGCTTTGGCTAGTGGCGCTGATATCATTATTGCCGGGCGGGCGACGGACACTGCTATCATTGCCGCACTGCCCATTGCGCGAGGCTGTCATAAAGGGGCCGCCTGGCATGGTGCAAAAATCGCAGAATGTGGCGCGCTGGCTACCACCAACCCCAATACAGGCGTAATCCTGATGCGATTTGATGAAGCCGGCTTTACCATAACCCCGCTTGGCGAAGACACCTCAGCGACACCCTAT
>JBMHCK010000175.1:0-11916 GCA_049889955.1 Puniceispirillaceae bacterium (SeqCode) | reverse complement strand
TATTTTGTAATTGCGGCTAAAATATGGCAAATAAGGCGAGCAGATAGCCTGTAAGCCGGGTTCTGTACAAAAGAGCAGGCTCTTTTGTGATAGCTATTCGTCTGGGACGCCTGTTACCAGTCGCCTCTAGCAACCTACCCGGACATCTCTGGCAGGATCACCAGTGCTGCAGTGCAGCCATGCCCCTACATGGTCTTGCTTCGGATGGGGTTTACCCTGCCAGCTCTGTCACCAGAGTTGCGGTGCGCTCTTACCGCACCTTTTCACCCTTACCTGGACATAAAAGAACAGGCGGTTTGTTTTCTGTGGCACTTTCCCTGAGGTCGCCCTCGCTGGATGTTATCCAGCATCCTGATCCTGTGAAGCCCGGACTTTCCTCTGGCAAGGATATCCCTGCCAGCAGCTATCCGGCTATCTGCTCACCTCTCAGCAAATAGCGCGCTTTTCGGGCCATTGTCAAATTCTGGATAGCTGGCAGCGCGAATTAGTCTGCTGTGATATTCTCGCGCAGGATTTCCAGCTCTAGCCAGCTTTCTTCCTTGCTATTCATCGCCTGTTTATCTGCGGCGACCTGTTTTGCCAGCTTTTCATATCCGGCCGGATCGCGCTGGAAAAAATCCATATCTGCCAGCTGGGCCTCGCCTGTTTCGATGCGCCCGCGCAAAGCCTCAATTTCCTTTGGCAGCTGTTCCAGCAAATAAACCTGTTTATAGCTTAGCCTGTCTTTTGCTGCTTTATCCTTGCCTTTATCCCTGCTTCTATCCTGGGCAGTTTTTTTCAGCTTTGCCTTGCTGTTTTTTGCGGTCTGTTTTTCCGCGCTCTGGCGGCGGCGGGCCAGATAGTCACTATAGCCCCCGGCATGGGGAATTATTTTGCCATCCTCTTCAAAGGCCAGCAGGCCGGTTACCGTGCGATCCAGAAAATCGCGATCATGGCTAACGATTAACACGGTGCCATCATAATCGGCTATCACCTCTTGCAACAGATCAATGGTTTCCATATCCAAATCATTGGTAGGCTCATCCAGTACCAGAAAATTATGCGGCTGGGAAAATATCCTGGCCAGCAGCAGGCGGTTCTGCTCGCCACCGGAAAGGGTGCCGGTACGCTGGGTCATTTTGAAATCATCAAACAGAAAATCCCGCAGATAGCTGGTTACATGGCGGGGTTTACCATCAATTATCACGCTGTCGCCGCCATCCGGACACAAGGTTGTCCAGGGGGTGGATTCCGGGTTCAGCCGCTCTCGGTTTTGATCAAAATAGGCAGATAACAGCCCATATCCTGTTTTTACATGCCCTTTGTCTGGCGCACGTTCTCCTAATAATGTGCGAATAAGGGTGGATTTACCAATACCATTTGGCCCTACGATACCCAGCCGGTCGCCCCGCCGGATAATCGTGTTGAAATGTTTAACCAAGCTGCGCGGCTCAGGCTGGGCTGGAATATCCACACTCAGGTCGCGGGCTTCCAGCACAATTTGACCGCCGCCTTCTGCTTTGCCTGTGCTGATCGACATTTGGGCCATTACCTGTCCACCCTGACGGGCGCGAAGCTGGCGCAAATCCTGTAGCTCGCGCAGGCGTCCCTGATTGCGTTTGCGGCGTGCGCTGATCCCCTGATGCGACCATCTGGTTTCTTCGGCTATTTTTCTGTCCAATTTATGCAAGCGCACCGCTTCTTCAGCCAAAATACCCTCAGACCAGTCTTCAAATTGATCAAAGCTGCCTTCGCGGCGGCGCAACGTGCCTTGCTGTATCCAGATAATGCCTGTGCCAAGTGCGCGCAAAAAAGCGCGGTCATGGCTGATCAGAACCAGCGCCCCTGATCGCGCCCGCAACATATCCTCCAGCCATTCAATGGTTGGCAGATCCAGATGGTTGGTTGGCTCATCCAATAACAGAACTTGCGGCTCGGTAATTAGTGCCCGTGCCAGCGAGGCGCGCCTGCGCTCGCCGCCAGACAGGCCATCGGTCATTTGATCCCCGTTCATCCCCATCCGGTCCAGCATGGCCTCTGCCCGGTGGGTTTGTTTTATCCGGTCCGCAGGGGTCAAATCCATCTTCTCTTCCAGCCCTTGCAGAACATAGGAAGAAAGGCTCATACTGCCTTTGAATTGCGGGGATTGCGGCAGATAGGCAATTTCGGCAGCAGGGGCGGTCCATCGGCTACCTTCATCTGGTTCCAGCTGGCCAGCAATAAGCTTCATCAAGGTAGATTTGCCAGCCCCGTTACGGCCCACCAGCGCCAGGCGATCGCCAGCCGATACAGATAAATCCACGCCCCGCAACAGCCATCTGTCGCCCAGATTGACACCCATATCCGATATGCTCATCAGTGGCGGTGCCATATCCTGTCCTTATGTTATTTTTGCGGGGCTTTTGTTTTTTGCGCGTGAATTTCCACGTTGCAGTTATGCCGTGCGGCTTTGAATTTGTCTAGCTAATGTCTGATAGGCGCTATTGATTTCTGCCAGCCTGTCAGTAGCGGCAGATATAAATTCCTCTGGCATGCCAGCGGCGATCAACTGATCCGGGTGATGGGTTCTGGCCAGTGCCTTCCATGCGGCCCTAGCTTCATCAAGGCTGGCATCAGCGGCAATGCCAAGCACCAGATGCGGCGGTGGATGCGCGCCATTGTAAATATCAGATAGCCGTTTAAATGCTGCTTCATCATATCCAAAGATAGCAGCTACCTCGGATAAATAGGCCCATTCCTGGGCGGTGACATCACCATCTGCACGGGCAATGGTAAACAGCAAATCCAGCAATTGTTCCAAAATCGCGGAACGCGGCCCGAACAGGTCAACTGTTTGCTGGGCATAGGCGGTAAAACCTTCTGGCGTTTGGCGGGCTAAATCCCAAAATTTGCCTACTCGCTCTAAATCTTTTTGTGGAATATCCACCCGGGATCGAAAGGCATCTATTTCGGCTCTGGTGACCATGCCATCGGCTTTGGCCATTTTTGCGGACAAGGCGATAACCGCGACGGTAAAGGCCACTTTGCGGGCCTGATCGGGATCGGTTTTGCGGCGTATTTGCTGTTCAGCAACCAGGCCTGCTGCCGCACCTAGCAACGCGCCAATCGGCCCGCCAACCGCCAGGCCAGCTGTGCCGCCTATAATTACCCCCCAGATAGTCATACGAACCAACCCCCCTTAGACTGGTTGCCGCTGAAATAGAATTTGCCATATATGGCTGTTCAGATTTATACTCTGGCCAGCCAAAATCAGATGCCAAAATCAGATAGAAATGCTGTTATCCACCAATTTATACAGAGTTTAGGGTGATGAAACAAACATCAAGAAAAACAGCAGGAGATACAGCCATTTTGCGCGATTATCGCGGTCTGAAATGCCCACTACCTGTGCTGAAAGCCAGGCGGGCTTTATCTGAGCTATCCAGCGGGACCGAGCTGGAAATTCTGGCAGATGACCCTGCCGCCCCTCTGGATATGGCACATTTTTGTGATACAGAAGGGCATCAGCTTTCCCTGTCTGAAGAGATAGATGACTATTTTCGATTTGTCCTGATCAAAGGCGGTGCGTAGCGCGCTGTATCTGTGCATCAGGCAAAAGCGGTACAGGCCTTTATCTGTTGTGTATGAAACCAGTCAACTTGTTGTTCGGTTGGCATATCTGCTGCCAATATCCCCAAACGCTGGGCAGCTTCAAAAAAGCCGCGTGCAGGCCAATTATGCAGGCGCGAGACAACAATAGTGGCACGCAAAGGCTGACCAGCGGCAACATCCTCTGCCATGATGTGTTCTAGCCAGAGGGTTAATTTATGTATTCGGTGCGGCAAGGGGATTTCTGCTGCTGTTGCCAGCGCCTCATAGCTTATCGGCTCTGCTGTCTTTAGCGCCGCTAGCAAGGCGATTTCGGCACGTGCTTGCCAGTCTGTCTCGGCATCATTCATATCCGGCTCTTTTTTCGGTACATTTTTTCGCGCGCCTTTTCCTTGAGGTAAGAGGCAATTCTATTGTAAGCCTTTATACCATGACCTTTCTACGTTCGCTTATTTTTAATCTGGCTTTTTACGGGCTGACTATTTTTCTGGCCTGTTTGCTGTTGCCATGCCTTGTTACCTCGCGCAGTGCACAGGCAGCTGGGCGATTTTGGGGGTGGATCACCCATAAATTACTGTTTATTGCCGGTCTTTCTCATCAAAATGAAGGGGATATGCAAAGCGGTCTTCAGGTTATTTATGCGGTAAAACATCAATCCGCGTGGGAGACATTAATCCTGTATTGGCAGCTTGGCGCGCCGGTAGTGGTGCTGAAAAAAGAGCTGATGCGGATACCCATACTAGGCTGGTTCTTTGCCCAGGCAGGCTGTATTGCACTGGATCGCAAGGCCGGTATGGCAGCTTTACGTCATTTGCGCGCCCAGGCAGAACAGGCAAGTCATTCTGGCCGGTCCATTCTGATTTTTCCACAAGGCACGCGGGTGCGCCCTGGCACTCAACATCCCTATCAAATTGGGGTATTTGCCCTGTATGAGCAAACCGGATTTTCAGTGGTACCCGTGGCGCTGAATTCCGGGCAATTTTGGGGGCGTCGCGGATTTACCAAAAAGCCGGGGCAGATCAGTGTATGCTATTTGCCGCCCATTGCCGCCGGACTGAAGCGCAAGGATTTTATGCAGCAGCTTGAACAGGCTATTGAAACCCGAAATGCAGAGCTTGAAGCTGCGAGCGGTCACACACATATAAAAAGTTAGAACATTAGATAATCAGGGCTAGCAATGCGCGGTCCCGACCTGGCAGGCGGAGACAGATATGGATGGAGAAAATTTTCACGAAAACTGCCAGCGCAACGTGCTGGGTGGGCGATTGCAAAGCTGTTCTACCGCGCCGCTGACAGGTTTTTTTCGAGATGGTTGTTGCCACACAGGCTCGCAAGATATTGGCAGCCACACCGTCTGTTCTATTATGACCGAAGAATTTTTGGCCTTTAGCCAATCGGTAGGGAATGATTTATCCACCCCGCGTCCAGAGTTTGATTTCGCCGGGCTGAGAGCAGGGGATAGATGGTGTTTGTGCGCAGCAAGATGGGAGCAAGCCAGGCTGGCAGTTGCCGCCCCAATGGTGGTGTTAGAAGCTACCAATCAGGCCGCATTAGCCCATGTTGAGCTTGCAGATTTAAAGGCCCATGCGGCCAGCTAACAGATATCTTGGGCAGATATCTCGGGAATAGTTTTTACCGAAAATAGGTGCAATCATGACACTAAGAGGGTCAGAACAGCAAAATCAAATCCAAGACACAAAAGCTGGTCTTGCTGATAAAGGCGCCGCCTCGGATAAGCATTTATGGTATGTCTGGATGGGGTTGATGATTGTTGCCGCTGCTCTGCTTCCCTTTATTGCGCGCGAAACAGCCCTGGTTCGGGCGCTTGCCGATATGTGTATGACCGCTCTGGGTATCTAGCTATCAGCAGGGCTATGTCTGGGCAAAACACTAAACAAATCTTTCCTAAATTAGAAATATCGAAAAGATGCTTCAGCCTTTGGAAATGCTGTGCTAGGCTTTAGGTGGGGAAGTTTTTAATAGCTGGCAGGGGGTGCCCCCTGTTGAGTTGGGACCGGCTAGGATTACTCAATCAAGGGACACGTTGTATTTACGCAACGTTTCTAAAATTGGACTAGCCAAAAAAAACTTCCCCACCCAATTCCTGCACTATTCCATATTGTGGAAGCCCGAGAGAGATTATCTAGCCAATCATCAGCGTGTGCAGGGCTGGTTCTATTTCTTCAAAAGCCCGCACAGATGCTGGCAAACTGTTCTTCCATTGCGCGGCAGCTTTATCATCAGCCTCATCTGAAATATATTTAAATGCTATCAGGGGTATCTGTTCATGCCAGGCGATTTTCGCCAGCGCATAAAGTTCCATATCAACAATATCACAGGGTAATTCAGGCAGGGTTTCACTAAATTTGTCTGCGGTACCACATTTCACCAGATTATCGGAATACCGGGTACTGGCTGATAACCGGATAGTGGCGGGGCAGCTATCAAAAGGGGTGCTGCCAAGTGCGACGCCAAGCGGGCGCACATCCATATCACATTGGCATACCTGACCGACCTGTACTACTTTTTCAGTTTGCGGGGTGATGCCGCCAGCGGTGCCATAATTAATCAACAGGCTGGGGCGATAGCTGGCAAGGGCTTTCATTAGCGCATAGCTTGCATTGATTTTGCCGACACCTGTAAACACAACATTCCAGCGTTCGGCGATAGTCGCTGGCACTTCGCTTTCCAGGGCAACCAGCAATAATGGTTTTGCAGACATTTCCGATTTCCTTTTCCAGATAAAATTCATGGTCAATGGGGCTATATACCGCCAATTCTATATCGTGCTATTTCTTGACCAATTTATATCACAATGCTCTTATAACGCTATTAAGAGGTTCCAGCTTCTATAACTGGTGCTATATCATTGTTTATATAGCTGATATTCTGGCACAGATATTCCTTAACAAATTGACATGAAAGCGCACGGTAAAGCTATGCAAAAACGAAGATTAGGGTCTAGCGATATTGAAACCTCGGCTATTGGTCTGGGGGCGATGTCCTTTACCAATTTCTATGGCCCATGCAGTGATAGCCAATCCGCAGAGGTGTTAACCGCCTGTCTGGATTTGGGGGTGCGGCATATTGATACCTCAAACGTTTATGGCATGGGTGTTTCCGAACAGCGCATTGGCGCCTTTCTGGCACAGCAGGGGCAGCAAAAAGATACGCTGTTCTCGATTGCTACAAAAGCCGGGATTTGCCGCGATCCAGAAACAGGGACGCGGGGTTTTGATAATAGTGCAGCGCATTTGGAAGCAGAGCTGGATAAAAGCCTTGCCCGGTTGGGTGTGGAATGTGTTGATTTATTCTATGTGCATCGTCGACAGCCTGAAATCCCTATCGAGGAGGTGGCAGGCACACTTGGCAGGCTGGTTGAAAAAGGCAAGACAAAGACCATCGGGTTTTCAGAAATTGCCCCTTCATCGCTGCGGCGTGCACAGGCGGTTTATCCGGTGGCTGCGGTACAGTCAGAATATTCGCTATCTACCCGCAATGTGGAAATGGGAATGCTACAGGCCTGTGCCGAGCTTGGCGTAACCTTAGTTGCGTTCAGCCCGGTCGGACGGACTTTTTTGACCGATACGCCAATGGATTTTGAACGCGCGCAAACCTCTGATTTCCTCAAGGGCAATCCGCGCTTTTTAGAGCCGAATATTTCTGCCAATTTGCAGATTACCGACAAGTTCAGAGCCTATGCAGGCGATCACGGCCTGCCAACCGCCGCGCTGGCAATTGCCTGGTTGCTTGCGCAAGGCCAGCATGTTCTGCCTATCCCTGGTACGCGTTCTGTGGGCCATCTAAGAGAGCTGGTAAAGGGAGCTGAGATCACGCTTACCCCGCAAATGGAAAAAGAAATCACCGATATCCTGCCGATAGGGTGGGCGCATGGAGATCGCTATTCAGCGGCTCAATGGATTGGACCAGAACGGTATTGTTAAGAGCGTTCTGATTGCCCCAGAAAAAAAGTGGTGAAGAAAAGAGGCGAAAAAAGGGGTGAAAAAAAGGGTTCTGTACTCGTTTGGAAACTATGCTAAAAGCGCCTGATGAGTTCACGTGATTATCTTTTATATGCCAGCATAATTTTTGTCTGGTCGACCAGTTGGCTGCCGCTGAAATGGCAGGTAGGGGTTGTTGCGCCGGAAGTCTCTATTCTGTGGCGCTTTATCATGGCGGCCGGGCTTTGCATGCTGGTGGCCTATGTTCGGCGTGCGCCCTTGCGTTTTGATATAAAAACGCATGGTTTTTTTCTGTTATTGGGGCTGTTTATTTTCAGCACTAATTTCACCTTATTTTATTATGCTGGCCAATATGTCACCTCGGCTTTGCTAGCGGTCGTGTTTTCTACCGCGTCACTGGTGAATATCATATTGATATCGGTGATTTACCGCACACGGCCAAAAATTGGACAGCTCTTTGCCTCTGTAACGGGCCTTACAGGTGTTGCCCTTATTTTCTGGCCTGAATTACAGGTCTCGGAACAGGCGATAACGGCCTTGCTATTATGTATGGCAGGCACGCTCAGCTTTTGTTCAGGAAATCTGGTATCTGCACATATTCAAAAACAGGGCATCAGCGTTCTAAGTGCCAATAGCTGGGGCATGATATATGGGTGCGGCATTCTAACCCTGGTTGCGGTGGTAAGAGGTCAGCCCTTTATTATAGAACCCACAGCCCTATATCTAGGCAGCCTGTTATGGCTTTCTGTTTTTGGATCGGTTATCGCATTTTTCAGTTATCTCAGCCTTGTAGGCAGTATTGGGGCCGGGCGGGCAGGCTATGCAACCGTTGTCTTTCCAGTTTTTGCGCTATTGATATCCACCTTTTTTGAGGCCTATCAATGGAGCGTTCCTGCACTGATGGGCATCGGGCTGGTACTGGCGGGCAATATGATGATGATCCGCGCGCGCTAGCGCTTTGGGCCGATCAAAATCATAAATTGTGATCGCCTGTTCTTGGCGCGGACAGCCTCGCTATTACCAAGGGCAACAGGGCGCTCTTTGCCATAGGAAACAGTTTGAATACGGCTGGCATCAACCCCTTGTGCCTTTAAAAAGCGGGCAACAGCATCTGCACGTCGCGCACCAAGGGCAAAGTTATAATCTCGTGTCCCTCTATCATCACAATGCCCTTCAATTCGCAGGCTTAGATGCTGGTTTTCAGGACGCGTCAGCCGTTCTGCCAGCTTGTTCAGGCGTAATTTATCCTCAATGCTGATCTGGTAGTCATTCAAAGCAAAATAAACAGGGTTAATCAGGCTTTCCAATGCTGGCTCAGGCGGGGCCAGCTCTTCTTCTGGCATCTCCTCTGGCATTATTTCGGACATTTTGCTTTCATCTTCAGAGGACAGCTGATCAGTGCTCGCAGCCTTGCTGCTCTCCTCTTCTGCCGGTGCAGGGGTGTCGTCTGGCGCTTCCTCCTCCTGAACCACCTCAGGAGCAGCCGGGCCGGCTATCACCATATCTTCTGGAATAATATCTATCAGGGTAGCTGGCACCTCTGCCAGCGCAGGCTCGGCAGGATAGGGGCGGATAGAGGCACGCTCGCACCCGGTCAGGGCAAAGGCTGCAAAAATAGACAGAACCACCAATAGGGAATAGGTATGGGGATAGCGCATCTAAATTCGGTCTCCGGCCAGCATCAACTACAGCCTTGCTTAAACAAATAATAAATGGTGGCTTTTCAGCCAGGTCATTGTGGTTACGCCATGCACCAGAAACGTGCGGCAATCCGGGTCTTTGCCAGCGAGACCAAAATCAGGGGCTTCCTCTTCTGGTGCTGGTGCCTCTTCTTCTTGTGCCTTGTACATAGCTAGCCCCCCCTGCCCAGACGAGCCACCCAATGCAGCCTGAATTTTGAACATGTCTTGTAGCATAACAGAGGGATAAACGACCCGATCTGCTGGCTCTTTACCTTGTGTTCAGCAGATAGATGTTTTTTGGATAGATTTTTTGGGTAGGCTATAATTGAAGCGATTATGTCGTTATCCTATCTCGGGAAGATAGGGCAGTAACGTGCGGCAATCTATAAAGGGTGAACATGAAAGCCATCAAGACAGGGTTACAGATATGGGGTGTTCTGGCGGTGCTGGCTTTGATGCCGGTAACGTCTTTTGCCAATGATGCGTGCAAAGAGACCAATCCGGATAAATTTTTTGAGCTGATAAATGCCGCGGTTCAGGCCTATATTCCAGCCCTTGATCGCAATGGCGTGCCACTCTTGTCTGAAAATGATTTGTTTGTGCAGAAATCACAGCATTATTTTGCTGAATATCGGGAATATGAACCGGTCTCCATTTCTATGGAACGGTTTGCGGCGGTCACAGAAAATAACCAGACAGCTCTGGAAAACTTTGAGAGTAAAATCACTGTTATCGGTCCGAATTGTAGCCTGATAAACCTGTATCGCAGCCGTCTTGTCGGCGCGTTTGAGGCATCTTTTGATGAGATTATGGAGCTGATCGCCCTTGGCATTCGCACCAATAATGATTCAATCATTGAATTTGCCAGCAGCCAGCTTACCCCAAAATCACTCAGTTTCCCTGAAGTGATCAAGGTTCTGGAAAATGATTTGGCCCTAAATGAAGATGTGATTGTGCGGATGATGCCAGACTATCTTCGCACGCAATTTATCCAGACAGAAAAAGTCCCGCTGAATTCCATGTCGGAAATGGCATTGTTGGCGTTCTCGTCAATGGGCGGGGTAATCGATAGCGATGTCCAGGAAGTCTATATTTTTATCCCCAATAAACAGGGCGGCCTGCCAGTAGAGCAGGAAACTATCCTGCTGACCTCTGATGCCATGATTTACGAAATCTCGGGATTTGATTATCAAACTGCCGCCGCGGTATTAAGCCGTATCGGTATTCGCCCGTCGGTGGTCAGCCTGGCTGAAGTAAAGACTGCACGCAGTGGTCATTGCCAGATGGATATGGCAGGGCAATGGATGCAAGTGGTCAAAGGTAAAAAATTGCGGATGTGTCCGTTTCCAGAACTTGTGCGGCAGATGTTAAAAGATAAAACTTTTTACGAGATTGTGGATTATCAATTCCAGAGTGTTGTTTTTGACGCCATCTCTCAAATTCTGGATGAAAGCTGAGCAGCGTATCTGGCCGCTGGCCCTCTCAAACATAAAAAAAATTCATCTTAACAGTTTTAACAGTCGAAACTGGTATGGTTCTTGTAACTAGATGCGCAAATCCACGCTGGCATCCTTGCCCTAGTTTCTTAGGAAGATATTATCATGACAAATAAAATACTGGATCTGAATGAAGCCCTCGTTTCAAAAATTCTCTATGATTTTGATACCGAGCTACAGACCAGATTTTCTTCCAGCCTGTTCCAGTTCATCCTGGCTACAGATGAAATTTCAGATGGCATGTTTCATGATACTGTGCGCCGCGTTTGGCGCGATGCCGGGCCACAGGGATTGCGCTCCTACCTTAGCCGCGAATTAACCTTGCTCGAAGATTACCGCGAACAGCAATTGCATAAATTAGGCTCATAGCCGCTAGGGGTGAGGTTAAAAATCGCGCCCCATTGCATAAAATTCATCATTTGGACGCATCGCCGCCATGCTGGCCATTCGGTTGGACAGGGCAAATAGGGCGGTGATGGCGCCAATATCCCATATATCCTCGTCATCAAAGCCATTGTCGCGTAGCAGAGCAAGATCTGCCTCGCCAATCTGTGCGGCATGTGTGGCGGTCTTTACGGCAAAATCCAGCATTGCTCTTTGCCTGTCGGTAATATCTGCTTTTGTATAATCTGTGGCGATTTGCTCGGATATTTTGCTGTCTTTGGCATAAATACGTAAAATCGCCCCATGGGCAACTACACAATATAGACAGTCATTTTTTGCCGAAGTGGCAACGATAATCATTTCCTTTTCTGCCTTACTCAGGCCAGAGGGGCGCAGAATAAGCGCATCATGATAGGCCATAAAGGCACGTAGCTCGTCTGGACGATGGGCAAGCGCCATAAACACATTTGGAATAAATCCTGCTTTTTCCTGAATCTCGGTAATGCGTGTTTGAATATCTTCTGGCAATGCGCTGAACTCTGGGACCTCAAACCGGCTAATGGCAGGGCTGGTCATCATCTTCTCTCCGTGATTATACTAAAGCAGACATCAGACTAACCTGCTCTATGGTGGGGCGGCAAAGATATTTTTAACGCCCGGCTTTCAGCAGATAAATGCCCCGGTTATAAAAGGGTAAAAAAATGACAGACCATATTCCACGCGACCCGGACTTTGAGGCCCGCGTTACCGCCAGCTTTGCTGCCCAGACAGCTATGTCGTCGATGCATATATCATTGGTATCGCTGATGCCGGGGAAAATTATCA
>JBMHCK010000174.1:0-6046 GCA_049889955.1 Puniceispirillaceae bacterium (SeqCode) | reverse complement strand
TTGTAAAGCTATTACTTAAATAAGGTCGATTGCTTAACCAAGGCTATCTGCTGTTGTTGGCGCCTTTGATATCCAGCCGCCACCCAGCATCCGGCTTTCATCCTCGCCATCATAAATTACCCCGGCTTGACCCGTGGCAATGCCGAATTCCGGCGTTTCCAGCTGCAGATAGACCGCATCGCCCCTATCGCCCGCACTTATATTACTATCGGCATCTGTTTCTGCTCCCATATTTGTTTCTGCAGAGACAGCAGAACAGGCAAAAAGCCGGGCTTTGGTAGCAGGGGCTGTATTACGCAGCTTTACCAATACCGCCCGCCCTTCGCGGCTATCAGCGGGTAGCAGGCCATCGCCCTCGCGCACCCAATTCATATCGCTAAGATAGACCCTGTGACAAGCAAGCGCGGTTTGCGGGCCAACAATCACCTCATGCTGGGCCGCATTAATCGCCACCACATAAAGCGGGGCATTATCCTCGCCCTCGCACTTGCGCCCGCCAATGCCCAGTCCTCGCCGCTGGCCTATGGTATAATCTATCACCCCTTTATGCGTGCCCAGCGTGCGACCATCCATATGTTTGATAAGGCCAGGCTCTATCGCGCCCGGGCGCAATTTACGCACCACATCCCCATATCGGCCATTTGGCACAAAACAGATATCCTGGCTATCTGGCTTGTCGCTGACCGATAGCTGGTACTTGCGGGCCAGTGCGCGGGTTTCGTCCTTGGTCAGGGACCCTAGCGGAAAGCGCACAAATTCCAGCTGTTCGGGTGTGGTTGCAAACAGGAAATAGGATTGATCCTTGTCGCTGTCGATACCGCGTCGCAGCACTGGCTGACCCTCCAGCATATCGCGGCGTACATAATGGCCAGTGGCCAGACAATCAGCGCCTAAATCGCGGGCCATACCCAGCAAATCCTTGAACTTCACTGTCTGGTTACAGCGCACACACGGGATAGGCGTATGACCAGCTAGATAGCTGTCGGCAAAATCATCCATCACCTGTTGCTGGAACAGGCTTTCATAATCCAGCACATAATGCGGAATATCCAGACGGCCAGCCACTTGCCGCGCATCATGAATATCTGCGCCCGCACAGCATGCTCCCTTGGCCGCCATGGCCACCCCATGATCATATAGCTGCATGGTGATGCCGATAACCTCATAGCCCTCTTCGACCAGCATCGCCGCGGTAACCGAGCTATCCACCCCGCCAGACATAGCTACCACGACCCGCGTTTGCCCCGCAGGTTTGGCAAATCCCATACTGTTCAGTGTTGTGGCTGTGTCTGCCATTTTGGCATCACTCTTCTTTTTATTTTACAGATCGTCTGGCACCTGAACGGTTAACCCATCCAGCGCATCATTCATTTTGATCTGGCATCCCAATCTGGAGGTTTCGGTCACCCCGAAAGCCAGATCCAGCATATCCATTTCATCGTCTGAAGGGGCCCCTACCCGTGCATAATCCTCAGCCGAGAAAATAACATGACAGGTCGCACAGGACAGGCTGCCCCCGCAGGTACCTTCCAGGCCCATATTATTGTCGCGGCCAGCTTCCATAAGGGTGGTACCGTCATCGACAGTTATTGCATGTGTGCTGCCATCTGGCTTGATAAAATTAATTGTTGGCATTGGGCTCTCTTCTATATACTCATCGCCAGTTTTCCGGCGGATTTCATTAATCTGTGTTGCGCTTATATATCTCTATCAAGGCCGCCGCAACCCCTGACCAATCGGCCTGTTCAGTTTGCCACCCACCAGATATTCTGATGACATATGGCGCCGCATCCGGGCGACCCATAGCAGTAATCACATGGCTGTCCCTGACCTTGCCAGAAGAGCAGGCTGCACCTGCACTGATGGAAAACCCAGCCAAATCCAGCATCATTACAGCCTTTTGTGCGGCAAGGCCAGGCAGATATAGCGCAGAGGTATTGGCCAGCCGCTGCGCCCCGCCTCCCATGATTTCAATATGCGGACAGGCCGCCTGTATTTCTGCTTCTGCTGTATCGCGCCAGCTGGCCTGACCCTCAAGGCTTGTCAGATCCTGTGCCGCTATCGCCGCGCCAAAGCCGATAATGCCAGGCAGATTTTCGGTGCCCGCACGTCGGCCCTGTTCCTGGCCGCCACCGCGAAGCAGGCTGACCAGCTTTTGCCCGGCCCGGCAATATAGCGCGCCCACCCCCGTTGGCCCGCCAATTTTATGGGCAGAAAAGCTGGCAAAATCCACGCCCAAAGCGGCAAGGTCAGTCGGTGCCTTGCCCAGATACTGGATCATATCTGAATGACAGGCGACTTTATAGCGCCGACACAAGCTGGCAATTTCGGCTAGCGGCTGGATAACGCCTGTCTCGTTATTTGCTGCCATAACCGAAACCAGTACCTGTTTTTTATCTGTATCGGCGAGCGCGTCCAGCACAGCCTCCAACTGGTCCAGACGCACCCGGCCCTCGCCATCAACGGGGATGATATCTGCCTCAGGACAGGCTGCCAATATCGCATCATGCTCAACCGCGCTGGTAATAATATGCGAAAAATTACCTAAAACCAGATTATTTGCCTCGGTACCGCCACTGGTGAACACCATATCATGTACCGATACATTCACTGCCGCACATAGCTGTCGCCTGGCATCATCCATCTGCGCCCGAGCCACACGGCCAAAATGATGTATAGAAGAGGGATTGGCAGGCATATTGGCAAGGCTTGACATGGCCTCAGCCGCCTCTGGGCGCAGCGGTGCGGTTGCGTTGTAATCAAGATAGACAGGCGTCATGCCATTCATCCTAAAACCACCCTTATTTTGCGTTAGGCATGACAGTTACTTTTGCGCGCGGTCCTGAATATCATTCTCGGATGCATCTTCAGGGGCAGCTGGCTGTTTTACGCTTTCTTGTTCGCTCGCCAGCCTATTCAACCGGGTCCGCAAAACTTCCAGCTCGGCAAATAATGCTGAAATGGTGCGGCTCTGCACATCTTCGGCTGGAATATCATTAACGCCGTAAGCTTCGAACTGGCTGTCGCGTCCAGCCTGCTTTATTGCCTTTGCCGGAATGCCAACCACTGTCTGGCCTTCAGGAACGTCCCTGGTGACGACAGAATTGCCGCCAATACGCGCACATTTACCCACAGTTACCGGCCCTAATATCTGTGCACCGGCCCCGATAATGACATCATCCTCGATGGTGGGGTGGCGTTTAATTGTCTTTTGGGCATGGGAATCTACCGCTGGCATTACCCCGCCTAGCGTCACATCATGATAAAGCGTCACATTCTTGCCCAGAATAGCAGTCTCGCCAATCACAACCCCCATCCCGTGATCAGCAAAAAATCCTGGCCCGATTTGGGCGGCTGGATGCACTTCGATACCGGTGAACCATCTGGCAAGCTGCATGATGAACCGCGGGATAAACCGCAGACCCATACGCCATAGAGGGTGGGCAAGGCGATGCGCCACCATTACATGAAAGCTGGGATATAAAAAGATTGCAGCTAGCCAGTGGCCAGCGGCAGGATCCCGTTCTATTATGGCAGCAAGGTCAGCTTTAAGCTTTGCAAGCATGGCGGTTCCTTTTGTTGCTATCAACGCATGATACCAAAAAATCAGGCGCCTTATCAATGGTGCAGGTCTAGCACATACATAACAGGCTTGGAATAGCTTGATGTTTACGATATAAGCCGTAATTGCGATTCCACAAGGGAGATAAGTGTCGAAAATGCCTGAAGTGATTATTAACGGCCCTGCAGGTCGTCTGGAATGTCGTTATATGCCTGGCGCGACAAGTGATGCCCCTACTGCGCTGGTTCTGCATCCAGAGCCACATAAAAATGGCACCATGAATAACCGTGTGACCTTTGCAACCTACAAGCTGTTCCAGACGCGCGGCTATGCAACAATGCGCTTTAATTTTCGCGGCGTTGGTCGCTCGCAAGGTACGTTTGAGCAAGGCGATGGCGAGCTGGCAGATGCGGCCACAGCAATGGATTGGCTACAAGCACAATTCCCATCTTCAAATGTCTGCTGGATAGCCGGGTTTTCCTTTGGCTCGTGGATTGGCATGCAACTGATGATGAGGCGCCCTGAGATTACCGGGTTTATCTCTCTTTCACCGCCTGCGACCACCCATGATTTTACCTTTCTGGCGCCCTGCCCTGCCAGCGGCCTTATCGTTCAGGGCAGCGAGAATGAACAGGTTCCAGCCCAGCGGGTACAAGCGCTGGTGGAAAAAATTTCCAAACAAAAAGGCGTGATTATTGATGTCGATATGATCGAAGGGGCGAATCATTTCTTTAGCACCCATCTGGACGAAGCGATGGCCTCTGTTGCCAGCTATCTGGATCGCACCGATGATGGCCGAAATATGCCAAGTGATTTACAAGAGTAAGACCCATGAATGATAGCGCCACCTCGCCACAATCTGAATTTTTAAAAACCCTGATCAGCAGGGGCTATATGCATCAGGCAACCAATCTGGACGGGTTGGATCAGCTGGCAAATCAGCGGCCTATCTCTGCCTATATTGGCTTTGATTGTACCGCCGATAGCCTGCATGTCGGCTCTCTTATCCAGATTATGATGCTGCGCCTGTTGCAACGCACCGGACACAAGCCGATTGTGCTGATGGGTGGCGGGACCACGAAAATTGGTGATCCCTCTGGCAAGGATGAAGCGCGCCCGCTGCTTTCTGATCAGGATATTGAGCAAAATAAGCAAGGCATCAAAAAAATATTTGAAAAATATCTAACCTTTGGCGATGGTCCGACCGATGCCATTATGGTGGATAATTCAGAATGGCTGGATCAATTGGCCTATATCCGCTTTCTGCGCGATTTTGGCGGGCATTTTTCTATCAATCGCATGATGTCGATGGAATCTGTGAAATTGCGGCTGGATAGAGAACAAAACCTATCCTTTCTGGAATTTAATTATGCCATTTTGCAAGCCTATGATTTTCTGGAATTGCGCCGACGCTATGGCTGTTGTTTACAGGTCGGCGGTTCTGATCAATGGGGCAATATTGTCAGCGGCGTGGATTTAACACGGCGTGTTGACCAACAGGAAATTTTTGGTCTGACTAGCCCGCTTATCACGACCGCTTCTGGGGCGAAAATGGGCAAAAGCGCTGCCGGGGCTATCTGGCTGAACGAAGAGCGGTTGCCGGTTTTTGATTTCTGGCAGTTCTGGCGCAATACCGAAGATCAGGATGTCGGCCGATTCTTGCGCCTGTTCACCGAATTGCCAGAGGCAGAAATAGCCAAACTAGAAGCACTGGATGGGGCGGAAATTAATCAGGCTAAAATTATTCTGGCCAATCAGGTCACTACCCTGTGCCATGGGGCCGATGCCGCCCTGCAAGCCGAGCGTACTGCCCAGCAAAGCTTTTCTGAAGGGGTGATAGCCGAGGGCTTGCCAACCCTGAATATTAGCCATGCCGAAATGCCTGGCTACCGGGTAATAGACGCCTTTGTCCAGTCTGGCCTTACCGCATCAAAAGGCGAGGTACGCCGCCTTATCCGAGGGGGAGGCGCGCGCCTGAACAATGTCGCCTTCAACGATGAAGACAAGCTGCTGACAGCCGAAGATTTTGATACAGATGGACGGGCTCAAATCGCCGCCGGCAAGAAACGCCGCGCAATTTTACAACTGACCTAGTCTTTCTTAGCTATTGATATACGGTCATTAATTTCAGCGCTGATGGCGAATAAGGGGTGAAAGCTAGTTCGCACCCTCGGTTCCAAAAATGCGTTCCCGCTCCTCACCCAGCCAGTTGGGGCTGAAAATATCCCTCAGCAAGCCTGGGACCAGGGCTAGCGCATTCACATCCACCTCCGGGTCATCAATACTGCCCTGCATGGAAAATTGAGTAACAAACAAGCCAGCCCTATCTATCCCAGTCAGGATTTCTGCAACCAATGGCACACTGCCAATAATATTGGATATCAAATTAGCGGGTATCAGATTACCGCTTACATCCAACACTCTTTTTTGTTTATCAACAGTTCCCAGTAACGAAATGCCCAATGCTGACCCGCTGGCCTGGAC
>JBMHCK010000173.1:0-7404 GCA_049889955.1 Puniceispirillaceae bacterium (SeqCode) | reverse complement strand
GGCAGCATCGCTGGATTTGGCTGCACGGATCAGCTCATGGGCGGCGGCACGTACTTGCGATACGGTACCTGGCGCACTTTCCAGATTGGGGACATACATAGTCTGGATAGAATCGATCACCAGTAAATCCAGATCCGGCGTACTGCGAACCGTTTCCGCAATATCAACTGCATTGGTGGCGGTGGCTAGCGTTGCCGGGCTGTTCATAACCCCCAGCCGCTGGGCGCGCATCCGTACCTGATCGGCAGATTCCTCACCAGTGATATAGGCTGCCTTGCGTCCGGCAGCGGCCAGTTTGCATACCAGCTGCAACAGTAATGTAGATTTACCAATCCCCGGATCGCCGCCAATCAAGATAGCCGAGCCAGCCACAAGGCCGCCGCCGGTTACCCGGTCAAATTCCTCTAGCCCGGTGACTAGACGCCGTGCAGGGCTGGTATGTTCAGATTCTGCCAGCGGTACCAGATCAATCGCTCGCCCACCTGCTTTTCTTTTTTTGCCAGGCTGCGCTTCTACCCGTTCCTCGCTGAGCGTATTCCATTCGCCACAAGCATCGCACTTGCCGCTCCATTTGGCACTGACCGCCCCGCAAGATTGGCAATGATATTGCGACAGAGTACGCGCCATTTACGCCTGCTTCTGCTGGGTTGGGGTGGTTTTTTTGCTGGTTAACGGGCCTTCTGGATGGCCATGTACAAATTGATGTACTTCAGGCACGCCCGAATCATGCATATCTGCGGCAGGCCCACACCAGATAATGCGCCCCTCATGGATCATCGCCACCACATCGGCAATTCGGCGAACAGAGGCCATATCATGGGAAATGGTCATGGCGGTTGCGCCCAGACGCTTTACCGCATCCAAAATCAGATTATCAATAACCCCGCCAGTTATAGGATCCAGTCCAGAGGTAGGCTCGTCAAATAATAGGATTTCAGGCTTGTCTGCTATAGCCCGCCCCAATGCGACCCGCTTTTGCATTCCCCCCGATAATTCTGCTGGAAACTGGTCAATAACATCAGCCCGCAAGCCAAGCTGGGTTGCAATATGGGTGGCTTCATCACGAGCATTTTTGCCAGTAACCTCACCTTGCTGTAGCGGGCGGAACATTATGTTTTGCCAGATAGGCAGGCTGTCAAAAAGGGCACCAAACTGAAAGGTCATGCCAAATTTTTTCAGTGTTTCCTCGCGCTGAGCCCTGGATTGACCCACCATCTCTATGCCATCGACCTTTATCGAGCCAGAGGTAGGGGGGATTAATCCTAGCAGGCATTTTAGCGTAACCGATTTGCCGCAGCCAGAAGTGCCAATGATACATAAAGACTGGCCTGCCGCTACTTGCAGATTGATATCTTTTAAAACCTGATTTCCATCAAAGCTTTTGACCAGCTTTTCAATGATGATTTTTGGCGATGCCTGTTTAGCGTTCATACCAGCCTCTATCCAAAAAACAGCGCAGTAACAAGATAATTGGAAATCAAAATCAGTATCGAGGAGGATACCACCGCATTGGTTGTTGCATGGCCTACCCCCTCGGCGCCGCGCCCGCTATTATAGCCATGATAACATCCCATCAGGGCAATCAAAAAACCAAATACAGCTGCCTTTATCAGACCCAGCGTGACATCCAATACTTCCAAAAACTCCATAGTTCGCGAAAGATAAATGCCTGGATTAAATCCAAGCTGATAAATCCCCACCAGATAGCCGCCCAAAACCCCGACAATATCCCCGATAAGCACCAAGATAGGCAGGCAAATTGTACCCGCAAGCAGGCGCGGCGCGACCAGATATTGCATTGGCCGGGTGGACAGCGTATCTAGCGCATCAATCTGGTCTGTTACCCGCATAGTACCAATTTCAGCCGCCATAGAAGCGCCAATTCGCCCAGCCACCATCAGCCCGGCCAGTACCGGTCCCAACTCTCTGGTGACCGACAATACGACCACTGTCGCAACAGTATCCTCAGCGGAAAAACGGGCGAATCCCGTGTAGCTCTGCAAGGCTAGAACCATGCCGGAAAACAAGGTGGTCAGCCCAACTACCGGTAGCGAGAAAAAGCCGATATCCAGCATTTGCCGTAATAATTGCCGGCCATAATAGGGTGGAAAGATGGTCCAGCGTATAGCGGCAGCGGCAAATAAGGTCAGCCGGCCGATAGAGGCTAGAAAATTCAGACTTGCTTTGCCGATATTTGCAATAAAATTTAGCATCTATATATCTTTTAAAAAGAATGGTTACGCGGTTATGCCCCATCATATAGACGCGCCGGTCGATCGCCAAGACCTGTTAATATCTCATAGCTGATTGTATCCAGATCAGTTGCCATTTCCGCCAGGCTGTAATGCGGACCAAGCAGGCAGGCGTGATCAGCCCGCTCAAGCTCTGCATCGGTTAGGCTGGTCACATCTGCGATAACAACGTCCATCGAAATACGCCCGGCTAGCGGTACGATTTTTCCGGCAATTTCAACTTTTGAAATTTGGCCCCGGCCAGGTTGGTAGAGCGCACGGGCATATCCATCTGCATACCCCGCCGCGATAGTGGCCAGCCGGGTAGGGGTGCGGGCAATAAACTCTCCGCCATATCCGGCACGCTCGCCTGTCTGAAGGGAGCGAATTTGAACGATATCAGCCTGCCAGGACAGAACTGGATGTAGCGGGCTGTCTGGTGTTTTTGGATCTGGCATAGACCCGTAAAGCGCGATACCAGGGCGGGTAAGCTGAAAATGATAATCAGCAGGCAGGAAAATCCCGCCACTATTGCTCAGGCTTTTCGGAATGTCGGCAAAGGGCTGAATAAGCTGGGTAAATTGTTCTAGCTGATAGCGATTATAGTCATCTGATGGGTCGTCCGAGCAGGCAAGATGGCTCATCACCAGCTGCAATTTTATGTCCTGAAGCCCGCTATTTTTATCGTCAAGCAGGCCATGGGTATCCTTGCCATATCCAAGCCGGTTCATGCCGGTATCTATATGCAGGATAGCGGGCAGGGCGGCCTGTGTTTGACGCTGATAGGCCGCCAGTATCTCTGTCTGCTGGTTATGATTGATAACCGGGGTTAACTGATAGGCGCTATAATCTGGTAAGTCTGCCTGATGAAACCCTTCCAGCACCGCGATAGTGGCGCTGTCATATGCCTGCTGGGTAAAGGCAGTGCGAAGCGTTGTCGCTTCCGCCAGCTGTGCGGTGAAAAACATTCGGCACCCTGCCTGATAAAGCGTGCGCGATATAGCAGTCATCCCCAGCCCATAGCCATCTGCCTTTACCGCCGCTGCAGTGCGCGTATTTGTACAAGTTTTTTTGTCCAGCAAGCGGTAATTGTCAGCAATAGCGTGCAGGTTGATATGAAGCTGGGAAGAGGTCATCTTAAGTCAGTTCAGGCCAATCTTGCCGGTTAAAGAGGTGTCAGATATTAGAAATTTTCAGGCAAGCTATCTGGATTGGCAAGATCAGAAAAGCGGGTTAGCCGCCCTTCAAAGCTGACATTTGCGATTCCGACAGGGCCATGACGCTGTTTTGCGATAATAATTTCTGCCGTGCCATTCGATTTTTCCAGCCGCTCCTGCCATAGCTGATACCGCAGACTAAATTTCTCTTCGGTTTCTGTTTCTTTTTGCACGGGCTCGCTTTTATTCAGGTAATATTCCTCGCGATACACAAACATCACCACATCCGCATCCTGTTCAATCGAGCCTGATTCGCGCAAATCCGCTAGATTGGGATGTTTATCTTCGCGTTGTTCAACCGCCCGTGATAACTGCGAGAGGGCCAGAACCGGCACATCCAGCTCTTTTGCAATCGCTTTTAATGACCGGCTGATATTAGAGATTTCCTGTACTCGGTTTTCCGGACGGGATCCCATCTGAGCCTGTAATAGTTGCAAATAGTCGATAACAATCAGCCCCAGGCCAGAAGTACGCTTCAGGCGGCGGGCGCGGCTGGCCAGCTGGCTAACCGAAAGGGCAGGCGTATCATCAATATAAAAAGGGGCTTTGGCAATTTGGTCGCTCGCCTCAACAAGACCCATAAATTCTGCACTCGACAGATTGCCGCGCCGAATGGCTTCTGAATCAATCTCCGAGCGTTCAGCTAGAATTCGCGTGCCGAGCTGTTCGGCAGACATCTCGCACGAGAAAAAAGCCACCGGTACAGGCTCTTCACCTGTTCGGGTGGTAGAGGCTGCGTGAAACGCAATATTTGTTGCCAGCGCGGTTTTTCCCATCGCCGGACGCCCGGCAAGAATGATGAGGTCTGATTTTTGAAGCCCGCCAAGCAAATTATTCAAACTGGTTAGCCCGGTGCTGACCCCGGACAAATGCCCGTCATTCTGGGCAGCCACCTCAGCCATGCGGACCGTTTCGCCCAGAATTGTCTCAAAGCTGCGTAAGCCATTATCAGATGTATCGGTCTCTGCCAGCGAAAACAAATATTGTTCTGCGGCTTCGATTTGCGTCATTGCCGGCTTTTCCAGATCCGGATTTTGTGCATCATGGGTAACCTGATCCGATATACGCACCAATTCCCGCCGCAAAAAGGCTTCATGTACAACATCGGCATAATTTGGCGCATCAGATACCGAAATAACGCCATCTACCAAATCGCCGAGATAGGCATCTGCCCCATCCTCACCAAAGGCAGGACTGTTGGCAAAAAACGCCTTTAATGTTACCGGATTGGCTAGCTGACCCCGCCCGATAAGCCGTGCGGCGGCCTCATAAATTTGGCCATGTACTGGGTCATGAAAATGTTCGGCCCGCAACGGGATTTCCAGCCTGTCCATTACCGTATTATCCAGCAACAAAGCGCCTAAAAAGCTTTGTTCTGCCTGAATATTTTGTGGCAGGCTTCGCGGGGCTGGTGTGGCGGCGATGCCGGGCAGCGGGGTTACATTTGGTTCTGATGCATTCTCTGACATGCGTGACAGTCTAGCGATGTTTGACAATAATGTCAGATGTTAACATTGGGGATATTGTGGATAAGTCGAAAAAAAAGCCCCACTGACCAGATAAATCAATGGGGCTTTTATAGTTTTTAAAGACTTAGCAGAGAAAGACTAGCTGCTCGCTTCTTCATCTGTGTCTGCGTCTGCTGTTTCTGCTTCTTCAGCTGCTGCTGCTTCTTCAGCCGGAGCTTCTGGAGCGGCTTCAACAATTTCTTCTTCCTCGTCAAAATTGTTTGCAACTATTGCAGCGCCTGTTTCAGCTTGTGTTTTGGCCTCTTCAGCAGAACGGGCGATATTCACAATCACTTCCAGCTGAACTTCGGCATGCAGGTTAATCTTCACCGGGAACAGGCCAAGGGTCTTAATTGCCTTGTCCATTACCACCTGGCGTTTGTCGATATTATGACCTGCTTCTTCAACCGCTGTTGCGATATCTCTTGCAGAAACAGAACCGAAAAGCTGTCCCATTTCTGATGCAGCACGAACCAGAACAACAGACAGGCCGTCCATGCTTTTCATCGTACCTTCTGCAGCACTACGCGCTTCCTGGTTACGGCTTTCACGTTCGGCACGCTCAGCTTCAAATTTTTCCAGATTCGCTTTGTTTGCTCTCAGCGCTTTGCCAGTTGGCAGCAGATAGTTACGTGCATAGCCAGGCTTTACATTAACCACATCGCCGAGCTTGCCCAGCTTGTCTACACGTTCAAGAAGAATAATTTCCATGTTCAGTATCCTTTTCCCGCGCTTAGCTAATTACATATGGCATCAGGGCCAAATAGCGGGCACGTTTGATAGCCGTTGACAGCTCGCGCTGTTTTTTTGCGGAAACCGCTGAAATACGAGAAGGGACAATCTTGCCACGCTCAGACGTAAAACGGGTTAACAGCTTTACATCCTTATAATCAATGCGCGGGGCATTTGGTCCGGAAAACGGACAGGATTTCCGGCGACGGCCTTGTGGTCTGCGTACAGCGTTACGGGTAATCTCTAACTTTGTCATCGCTTACTCCTCTGTCTGTGCTGGCTGTTCAGCATCATTATCTGCGGCAGGGGCTTTTTTGCCATCTCTGTCACCGCGATCCGGGCGGTCACCGCCGCGTGGCGAGCGTTCTGCGCGCTGGGCCTGCATCATAATAGACGGCCCTTCTTCAACTTCTTCAACCGCGATATTCATAAAGCGCAGAATATCTTCATTCAGACCCATGATCCGCTCATATTCTCTTAGCGTTTCGTTGTCTGCTTCGACATTCAACATCACATAATGGCCTTTGCGGTTCTTTTTAACGCGGTAAGCCAGCGCCCGAAGGCCCCAATATTCATGTTTGTGGATTTTTCCGCCGCCATTTTCGATAATAGCAGAGAAATCTTTTGTAAGCGCTTCTACATGTTGTGCAGAAACGTCCTGGCGTGCAATGAACACGCTTTCATAAAGCCGCATGTATGTCTCCTTATGGCTTATTGTTTTCACCGGAAGGGGTAAAAACGAACCAGCTTTTTCGGCATTGAGCTGGCAAGGAAAATAGGCTTCATCACCTATGGCATCAGATGAATTTCTGGTATGCCGGATAAAACCTGTTTACAAGAAGCTTGTATATGATGGAAACGTGCCGAAAAATCAAGTCTTGATTCATCTGCGTCATTCAGGCCTATATATGGACAGCGAGAGTATCATTTCTCGCCATATATTGACAATTAACAGCATAGATTGCTGACACTATATATTTATTACGGAGGCACAGAGGTGGCAAAGACAGCCTTTTTATTTCCAGGACAGGGATCGCAAACGCCGGGCATGGCAACAGCGCTTGCCCAAGAAAGCCAGCAAGCCCGCGATATTCTAGCTGAAATTGACAGCACCTTGGGGGTAAATCTTTCCAAATTGATGGCAGATGGCCCCGCAGACGAGCTGCAGTTGACCCAAAATGCCCAGCCAGCGTTATTTGCCAGTTCTCTAGCCACCCTCAAGACGATTGAGGCGTTAACAGGCCAGTCTATTGACCAGCTCTGTGATTTTGTAGCGGGTCATTCTTTGGGTGAATATTCTGCACTATGTGCCGCCCAGACCTTTGAAGTGGCCAGTACCGCATCCTTGCTTCGGCTTCGCGGCGAGGCGATGCAAAAGGCGGTGCCAGTAGGAGAAGGCGCGATGGCAGCCTTGCTAGGCGCGGATGTCGAATTGGCAGATTCCGTTATCGCAGCCGCTTCTGCGACCGGGCTTGTTGAAATTGCAAATGATAATGCAGCTGGCCAGATTGTGGTTAGTGGCGAGACAAAGGCGGTAGAAGCGGCGATGCAAATAGCCCGGGACAAAGGCCTGCGCCGTGTCATATCCCTGCCAGTAAGCGCCCCATTTCATTGTGCAATGATGGCCCCAGCCGCAGATGTAATGGCGCAGGCGCTTGGCTCTACAACCATGCGGAATGCCGCGGTTCCGGTAGTGTGCAATATCACCGCATCTAG
>JBMHCK010000172.1:0-2611 GCA_049889955.1 Puniceispirillaceae bacterium (SeqCode) | reverse complement strand
GGCCCAAGGGCAAAACTCTCGCCAAGTAAGGTTTCGCCCATTTGCGGCATCCGTGCCGCCCGGTAAGAGGTATCGGCAACAAACACGCCCAATATAACGATGCTTCCCATTTAGCCCCCTATCTGGCCCTGTGCAGGCGTTAGTGTTCTCGCTCCCATAAGTGTAGATAAAAAATGAAAAGGGTAAAGCCTGACGCTCAAAAAAACAGCGCCATTACTCGCAAGCAAAGAGGGATTGTGCGGATGCTCCTACGGGCTGACGCACTGCAATATTATGGTTCTGTTTTCAGCTTGCCAGGCGCATTGAGCATTCCCGGTTATCTTCTTCTACTGCCTTTCGCAATCGATAGCCGATATCCGGTATTGCGGATAACACCCGCGACCAGGAGGGGATAAAGGGTGTCTCCATAGGGGCATAGCTGAACACTTCACCTGCGCGCATGATATTTTCAGCAAATAGTTCAATGGCGCGTTCTTCGGCGTCAATATCATAATCCAGCCCGTTCAGGGCAGCATCTTTTTGATAAAACCCTGACATATCCAGAGCGATTCTGTAATAGCTGGCCTTGATGGTTCGCAAGGTTTCCGACCCAAAACAATGCCCTTGCGTGGCTAATTTGCGCAGCAACACTTTGGTGATATCCCCGGACATACGCGATAATCCTTTGCTGGCATCTTCCGCAGACAGGCTTTGATGTTTGTGATCATAAATATCGGCAATATCCACCTGACATACTCTGTTGGTTGCGTGATTACGTTGCATTTCCGATAGAATGCCAACCTCTAGCCCCCAATCCGAAGGGATGCGCAGCTCGGGGATAAGCGATTTTCGAAAGGAAAATTCGCCTGCTAGAGGATAGCGAAATCCTTTCATGAAGCTTAAATAGTCATTGCTGCCCAGCACCTGTTCCATTGCCAGCAATAGCGGGGTGACCAGCAGGCGCGATACCCGGCCATTCATTTTTCCGCCAGCAATGCGCGCGTAATATCCCTTGCAAAACTCGAAATGGAAATTTGGATTGGCGATTGGATAAAACAGCCGTGCCAGAAGCGCGCGGTCATAGGTGGTGATATCGCAATCATGCAGACCAACCGCCTCAGCTTTGGCACGGGCATTTACATAGCCTATGCAATACCAGACATTGCGGCCCTTACCCAATTCGGTTGGCGCCAGATTCTTTGCCACCAATTCCTCATGTAGCGCGGTTAGCCTTGGCCCATCATTCCAGAGAATTGAAAAAGGCTGGTTTAGCGCTTTGAAAAATTCAAAGGCATGTTCAAATTCAGAACGATTTGCCCGGTCCAGGCCGATAACCACATGGTTCAGATAGTTAACCTTGCTGATATGCTGAACAATTTTTGGCAAGGCCTCTCCAGAAAGCTCAGAAAATAAACTGGGCAGAATTAATTCCATTGGCCGATAGCCTGAAAATAATTCCAGCTCTGTCTCTATTTCTGCCAGGCTCTTGGTATTAAAATTATGCAAGGTGGGTATAGGACTATTTTGTGCAAAATCACCCATGGTGAACCTCTCCCGTGATTGATAACTGCCCCAGCGCAATTTTCGCAGATTGTTGCCATCCAATTGGCGCTGGCTGGGTGGCCATGATGGTTTTGGTGGTGATGCTGTCTGGCGGCAAATGCATGCCATTAGGGCGCGGTATGATACAGGCCATATCAGCCCCATTCAGCATCGGGATATCATTGTTACCGTCCCCAAAGGCAATAATATAAGGCTCTTTCTGGCCTGGACGGGCGTCGCTTCGTAACTTGTCGATGAAAGTTGCTTTATTATGGGTGCCGGCAAGACAGAAAACCCGCCCGCCCTTTTGCAAGGTAAGCCCTGCACGCTCACAATAAATATTCAGCAGGGTGAGGGTTTTCTTGTCGCCCTTAAAAGTCAGCAATACACTGTAATCGCGCTGCAGGGCCAGCGCTAATGCCTCTCCTTCCAGCCCTAATAAGGCACGGCATTCTGCTTCATCCATATCCATCAAAAGCTGGCAATAGGCACGCAGCTCAATCGGTATGGCATGGTTCCAAATCTGTAACAGCTCGGCTGTTGGTGTGCCGAAAATCATTTCCTGTGTGGCCCCGCCAGATAGGGCTGGGATAGAAAAACCAGCCCCATTTTCGTAAATAAAGGGCAGGCGCACGCCAAGGTCAGAACAAAATTGCTCTATCTCTGGTTTGGTTTTGCTCGACACTGGAATGATATCAATGCCCTGATCGATATAATCCAAAATTGAGGCCCGGGCTGCCTCAAAACTGAAATCATCATGATGCAGTAATGTGCCATCCAGATCGGTTAAAAAAATAATACGCAATTCTTGTCTCACCTCCTGCCAGACAGCTAGTAAAAGGCAAAGAGCCGAAAAGAAATAGTGCTAAAAAATTATCTCTGTGATGCAAATAACGCATCACAAAGAGGCGGGCTGCCGAATTTGTGGGGCAAAATGTAACAAAATTCGGTCGCTGGGGGCTATTCTGCTCCGACCGATAATACATCCCAACAGGCGCCCATTGTATGATAATCAACCTTGCCCGCTGGCGATTTCCAGGGCTCTAGCCATTTTCCCTCGCGGCTGACTATCCGGTACCAGCCGCCATGG
>JBMHCK010000171.1:0-3547 GCA_049889955.1 Puniceispirillaceae bacterium (SeqCode) | reverse complement strand
AATTGTGCCTAGCTATGCGCTGGTTGTGCGGGAATTCTTGCCACCGCGCGAAGCAGGGGCGCGTATTGGTGTTGTTATTATGATGACCATTATCGGCATGGCACTTGGCGGCTGGATGTCGGGCTGGATATATCAGGTTACTGGCTCTTATCAGGCGGCCTTTATCAATGGCATTGCCTGGAATGGGCTAAATCTTGGCATTATTGTCTGGATTTTGACGCGCAATCGAAGGGCTGGCCTTTTGGTTGCAAAATAGCGCCCACAACATAAAACCCCGCCAAAATAGGCGCCAGTTAAAGGCTGCAGAGCATTGAGCCTACCATGCTTTCCCGCGCGCCGAGACAGGCCATAGCGCCTCTACCTTGCCACCACGCACCCCAACATACCAGTCATGCAGGTTACAGGTCGGGTCACAATGGCCAGGCACCAGCCGAAGCTTGTCATTTATCTTCAGAATATTACCGCTATCCTCGATAACGCCATGCTCGTCCGAGCATTGGATATAGCGCACCTCATCACGGCCATATATCACCGGCAAGCCGCTATCAACCGACTGCACCTTTAGCCCTGCATCACATACTGCCCGTCCATCTTGTGCCGTGCTGACGATACTGGTCAGAATGAACAGGGCATTTTGCCATTCAGCTTTGTCAAAACGCTGGCCATCTGCATTTTCTATACGGCCATAATCTGCATCCATAAAGGCATAGGACCCGCACTGAATTTCATTAAACAGCCCAGAGGCCGCCTCAAACGCAAACGAGCCAGTTCCCCCGCCACTAACGATCTCGCAGTCAAGCCCGGCCTCAGCTAGGGCGGCGATCGCGGTGCGGGTTACCGATATCACATCACTTTCTACTGACTGGCGGGACGCAAAGCTCTGATGATGTTGCACTCTGCCATTATAGGCCTGCAAACCGGTGAATTTCAGGCCTGGTGCGCCCGCAATAGCATGGGCAATTTCAACCAGCATGGGGATTTCTGTGACCCCGCATCTCTGGGTGCCGCATTCCAGCTCTACCAGACACCCCAGAACCACCCCATGTTTTGTTGCCGCCCGGGATAAGCTGGCCACATTATCAAGATCATCGACACAACAGATAATGCGCTTGCCTGGCCCGCAAAAAGATACCATCCGCTCAATCTTGACCGAATCGCAGACCTGATTGGTGATGAGAATATTATCAAAGCCGGCACGGGCAAATACTTCGGCCTCAGAAACTTTCTGACAGCAAATCCCTATGGCCCCGCCAATTTCCATTTGACGGCGCGAAACATCCACTGATTTATGCATTTTGGCATGAGCGCGAAGATGAATCTGGCTGTCAGCGGCAAGCTGGCGCATACGCACCAGATTTGCCTCAAACGCATCCAGATCAATCAGCAAGGATGGGGTTTGAACCTCATCCACAGACATGCCAACACAAGCAGGAACATGGTAACCAATTTGCGGCTCCGCACTATCAGGCATCAGGTATATTATTTCTTTTTTGTAATAAAAACAGGAGCATCATTGATGTTCTCAACATTAATTTTGAACTCTTTTTGAACCGCAACCCCCGCCTTATCTGCAACTTCAATGGCCAGCATATATTCGCCTACATCGGCGTTGGCCGGGGTACCGCTAAGCATCCCATCTTTTGATAGAGTGATCCAGTCTGGCGCACTAACCGCCTTAAACCGCATTATATCGCCATGCTGGATATCATCATCAGCGACTTCAATCTGTATTTCATAGAGCTGGTCCTGCACTGCACGCGGCAAGCTGGTAGTAACAAATTTCGGGTTATCATTGGTGTTACGTACTGTTAGCAGCAAGGTCGCATCATCTGTCTGGCCTGAACGGTCGGTTACCCGAACGGTGATTTCATGCAATCCTACATCGGCATTTTTTGGTGTGCCTTTTAACATGCCATCACGGCTTAATGACAGCCAGTCTGGCAACGCCACCATCGAAAAGGTCAGCTTATCCCCATAGGGGATATCTACATCACGCACTTGCAGTTGCAGATTATAGGCTTCATCCTCAGTGGCAATAAAATCCCCAGCCTGACCAGCGTCTGATTGAGAGGGTACAAACAATTTGCTGGTTGCATCCCCTAGACTGCCTAGCAAGTCTGTTCCAGAACAGGATGCTAAAAGCAATGTGCTGCACATTATCGGAAGAATTCTGGTACCAAACATTAAACTCACCTTCACAAAACTTTTTTATGTATCAACGCAACCCATCATTGATATGCGGCTATGAGAATATAAGGAATTCTAAAAAACGCAAATTCTATCAGATTACACATGCCCGAAAATCACTATAACGGTCCCGATCAACAGAACTATACCCGGCGATGCCCAATGTTTTCATCCTTGCGGCTATATCTGCGTCTGCAAAGGCCGCGTCTATCGCCGCCTGTAGATGTGCGCGCGCTGCACTGCTATCTGGCAACATGGTGACCAAGGGCGGGCCCGGCATTTGCGGGCTGGTGCCAACGACGTGAACCTGTGCCACCTGTTCTGGCAATAGGGTTTGCAAAATCCGCCAGGTTAAGCAATCTATCGCGCCGATATCGGCCGCGCCAGACGCTACAGAAACCAGCGTATTCAGATGTGCGCCTGTATAGAGTGTTTTGGCAAATTTGCAGGGCTGAAAGCTGTTATGCACTGCCTGATACAGCGCAAATCGTCCGGAAAAACTATCTGGCTCGCTGATAGCCGCGCAGAGGGTTTCCAGATTTTCTGCGCTTAAATTCAATGCTTTATGTTTATCAGAGACGATAATAACGCTGCGATAATAACCAGGCGTCAGCCCCTCCTCCTCCAGAATATAGCTGCCAAGATAAAATGGCATTCCTGGCTGGCAGGCAGAAAAGGTCAAGCTGCACATCTGCCCTAGCAACAAGGAATTCTGCCTGGAAAGGCTGAGGGCGGTATGCGCAGGATCCCACAGCTCTGTTGCCGTCTGGATATCGTATTTTGCCAAATGCTGGCGTATATATTCCCAAAAAGAGGTGAAAACAGGGGCTGTCTGGTCAAAAAGATACCAGTTCAACTGCGCGCGATGCGGGATATCTGGATTAGGGGACATGATAGGCGTCTTTTTATTTGTGATAGGCAACACCCCTACATAAAGCTCCGTGAAAGGAAGATTGATGCAGCACAGGCAAGCCCCATCCCGGCTTTTTCCAGCCAGCTGCGGCGATAGGCTGGCAGAAGGAAGGTGAAAATTTTACGCACCAGCACCACAGGCAAGCTGAAGAACATCGCCGCGCCCATCAGCAAAAAGGCGATATATTTACCCTCGCCAAGCGCCGGTATCAGCTGTTTATAGATAAAATGCAGCTCTGGCAGTACCAGCATTGCCCACCCTACAGCCCCAATAAGCGCAGCACTTCCCATGACATAATGCTTTTCTTTACGCAAAATCATTCTCCATAATTGTTCAAGGCGCCGCCTTAGCAACCTGTTCACATCTTACCGTTTTGCCAGAGCGCGTCACCCCTTTGTTATATGGTTTTACCGAACTAGACAGCCTTGTCATCTATATGAAAGGATA
>JBMHCK010000170.1:0-44542 GCA_049889955.1 Puniceispirillaceae bacterium (SeqCode) | reverse complement strand
GCGGCTAAAAACTAGCGGGCCTCTCAATATCAATCAAAAAGGAGGAAAAACATGAAAGCCATTAAAACAACACTTATTGCCACCGCCGCGGCGGTTCTGGCAGCGGGAACTGCCTCGGCTGAGAAATGGGATATGCCGATGGCCTATGCCGCCTCGAACTTTCATTCTGAAATGGGTGTGGTGTTTGCTGAAAAGGTAAAATCCTATACAAATGGGGATATTGAAATTACCGTTCATCCGGGCGGCTCTTTGTTTAAGGGCGGCGAGATTAAGCGGGCGGTACAAACAGGCCAGGCCCCTATCGGTGAGCGCCTGTTATCTTCACACGCGAATGAATTACCGATCCTGGGCTGGGATAATTTGCCCTTTCTAGCCTCTACCTATGATGCCAATGAAAAACTGTGGCAGGCCGCCAAGGATACAGTGAACGCCCAGCTTGCTGACCAGAATCTGGTGGTACTATATACCTGCCCATGGCCGGGTCAGGGCTTTTATTTCAAAAAGGCTGTAACCTCTAGTGCGGATACGCAAGGGATTAAATTCCGTTCCTATAACACTGCAACCGCGCAAATAGCCAAAGAGCTGGGCATGCTGCCAGTGCAGGTAGAGGCAGCTGAATTATCACAAGCCCTTGCCACTGGTGTTGCCGAAGCGTTCATCTCTTCAGGGGCTACCGGATATGACCGTAAAGTGTGGGAACATCTCTCTCATTATTACAAGGTGAATGCATGGTTGCCACGTAACTATGTGATCATCAATAAAGGGGTTTGGGATGGTCTGAGCAGCGGAACACAGGCAAATATTCAGCGCGCCGCTGACGAGACAGGCGCGGCTTGCCTGGCAAAATCCGAAGGGTTGGCCAACTGGTATTTTGAGCAGCTAGAGGCTAACGGTATGCAGGTTATTGACGCTGGCCCGGAATTCCTGAAAGAGCTAAAAGCCATTGGTGCGAAGATGCAGGGTGATTGGGTCGCGGCGTCTGGCAGTGATGGCCAGGCTGTAATCAACGCCTATAAAAAGATGTAAAGCTCTAAACCACTAATTTTCCTGCTCCCCTTATAGGGGGGCAGGGCGCATCTTTTTTGAAAAGTATTTTTATGTCTAACTGGCCTCTTTTTATTGGAATTCCGCTTTGGTTCTGGCTGTTCATTCTGCCAGCATTGCTGGCGGTTTGTGCGCGCATTTTTCAGCAACAAGCGCGCCGGATATTCTCGCCCATCTGGGGTTTTCTTGATGGTGTCTATATGGCCTCCGGCATCATTGCTGCTGGATTTATGATACTGATTTTATTAATAATTATTGGGCAGATGATTGCCCGTTGGCTTGGTTTTACCTTTGAAGGATCAACAGAATTTGCAGGCTATGCGATGGCGGCAACTTCCTTTTTTGCGATGGCGCATGCATTGGGGCGGGGCGCGCATATTCGGGTGTCGATATTTTTAAATCTTAATGCGTTTACCCGGCTATGGCTGAATGCGTTTGCGATGTGGATGGCGGCATTGGTTGCCACTTATTTTGCCCGCTTTGCGCTAAAGACGAATTATATGTCTGAAATGCTGAATGACCGCACACAGGGGCAAGATCAGGTGCCAGACAGTTTGCTGGCATTCCTGCAGATGTTTGTGACCGCACCGTCGGAATGGGGGCGTATTTGGGCTGGGGCGACAGGCAGTCTTGTCTATACCCCTATCTGGTTGCCACAACTTTCCATGTCTTTTGGAACGATATTGCTGGCTATCGCCTTGTGGGATCATCTGATCCGGTTGCTGGTACTGAATGAAAGTGCAATCCAGAGCGAGGTGGTCCGGTGACAGAACTCTATGCAACCGCGATATTTTTATTTGTCCTTTTTGCTATGCTCGGTAGCTCGGTCTGGGTTGGTCTGGCGCTGATGGGGGTTGCCTGGGTAGGGATGGAGCTATTTACCTCGCGCCCGGCAGGGGATGCGATGATCACCACCATTTGGACAGGGGCGTCAAGCTGGACACTGACAGCCTTGCCTCTATTCATCTGGATGGGCGAGATTTTATATCGCACCCGTCTGTCAGAGGATATGTTTCGCGGGCTAGCGCCATGGATGCGCCGATTGCCAGGCGGCCTGTTACATACCAATATTGCCGGCTGTACCTTGTTTGCGGCGGTGTCCGGCTCGTCTGCAGCGACCCTGACCACAGTTGGCAAGATGTCTATCCCCGAGCTGCGCCAGCGCGGCTATCCTGAATATATGATTGTTGGCACGCTGGCCGGGGCGGCTACGCTGGGGCTGATGATCCCGCCCTCGCTGACGCTTATTGTTTATGGCGTAACCATCAATGAATCTATCACCAAGCTGTTTATGGCAGGGGTGTTTCCCGGGTTGGTGCTGGCAGGGCTGTTTATGGCCTATATTATTTTCTGGCATTACATACGCCCGCATGAACGGCCAGAAGCAGAGGCGTCGATGGGGCTGGGCGAGATGTTCCGGGAAAGCCGATTTTTAATCCCGGTTATGCTGTTGGTTGCGGTGGTCATTGGCTCTATGTATTTTGGCTGGGCAACCGCCACCGAAGCGGCGGCTGTTGGGGTAATAGGCGCGCTGTGTTTGGCGATAATGCAACGCTCGCTGAACTGGCAAACCTTTTCAGCCAGCCTGATGGGGGCAACCCGAACCTCAGCCATGATTGCGTTGATTTTGATGGGCGCTTCCTTTCTTTCGCTGGCGATGGGGTTTACAGGCTTGCCACGCGCTCTGGCGGCATGGATTGACCATCTGGATTTATCCCCAATTGTTCTGATAGCTGCCCTGACTATTTTTTATATAATTTTGGGCATGTTTCTGGATGGCATTTCTTCGGTTGTGTTAACCATGGCTATTGTAGAGCCAATGATACGCCAGGCAGGGATTGATGTTATCTGGTTTGGTATCTTTATCGTGGTAGTGGTGGAAATGGCCCAGGTTACGCCGCCAATCGGGTTTAATCTGTTTGTGCTGCAGGGGATGACAAATCACGAGATATCCTATATCGCCCGTACTGCAATTCCGATGGTAGGGCTGATGATTTTGATGGTGGTGATATTGGTCATCTGGCCGGAACTGGCAACCTGGCTACCTGAAAATATTCGCCAGCGCCCCAGTTAGTACGCCCAGTTAGTAAACCCAGTAAATTAAATAGATACAGGATAGGTAATATGCACAAGGATGTACCTTTTTGCATAGCGGTAGATTGGGGTACATCTTCGTATCGAAGCTGGCTTCTCAGCACTTCAGGCCAGGTTTTAGGCCATTTTTCCGGCCCGTATGGCATTCGCCAAATTGGCGCAAGGCCGTTTGCCGAAATTCTGGCTGAATCCCGTCAGGCCCTTGGACCACAAGCGGCAGGCTTGCCGGTAATTATGTGCGGGATGATCGGGTCGGCACAAGGCTGGCAGGATGCAGGTTATTTGCAAAAAACAGCCGGTATCGCAGAGCTGGCAGCAGCTGCCACCCGCATAGATGGCGAGGCAGATATCTGGATTATAGCCGGGGTGCAATCTTCTTCGGCAGATGGGCTAGCTGATGTTATGCGCGGCGAGGAAACCGCGTTGGCAGGCATCATTGCGACCCAGAATATAACAGATGGCCTGTTTTGCCTGCCCGGTACCCATTCGAAATGGGTGACGATAGAGGCGGGGCAGATTACCAGCCTGTCTACCTTTATGACGGGTGAGATATATGATCTGATGAGCAAACATTCCATTCTAAGCCCGCTGATTGACCCGGCAGCTGATAGCGCAGAGCCGGACCTGCAAGGATTTACACAAGGGCTGAAACTGGCGGCTGGTGAGCTTGGTATTTTGCATCATTTATTTGCGGTGCGTGCAGGTATCCTGACCGGGAAATTTGCAGCTGGCTCTGCATCTTCTATCTTGTCCGGCCTGTCTATCGGCAGCGAGATAAAACATGTCGCAGAGATAGCGCGCGCACAAAAATTGCCAGTTTATCTGAATGCAACGGGGGTGATGGCCAGGCTGTATCACTCTGCCTTGGCCCATTTTGATGTTGCCCATCAGCTGATTGATGCAGAAGAAGCCAGCCATGCTGGATTATATGAAATTGCCCGCCACCTGTTAGCTGAGCCTATTGCATAATGTGAAATGGCTGTAGTCTGTTATGCGTAGGGCGGAAAAAATTTGAAAAAAATCTTTACCTTAGCCTTCTGCTAAGGCCACTCTAATATGACTATCTTACCTTTTGGCGTTCATCTTACAGGAATTTTTTAATGTCGCACCCATCCCCGCAACACCCACATGAATTACAGCATCTGGATGTGCATATCTGGCGCGGGTGCGGTGATGCGGGCAGCTATCAGACCTTTCAGGTACCCTTGCAAGAAAGCCAGACCATTTTGGATGTGGTCAGCTATATACAACACTATATTGATCCCACCCTTACCTATCGGTTTGCCTGCCGTGTCGGAATGTGCGGTTCCTGTGCAATGATGGTTAATGGGGTGCCGCGCTGGACCTGCCGAACGCATGTCAAAAAAATTACAGATGCATCAAACCCTGCGGATGGGCTGACCATAAGCCCGCTTCGAAACTTGCCGGTAATCAAGGATCTGGTTGTCGATATGGATGTGTTTTTCGATAAATGGGTTCGCGCCGAAGCTGTGCATCACCCCACCCGTTCTATTGAACAGGGGGTACAAAAGGTGGATGAGACCTCGGATGAAAGACAGGCGGCAAATGCGGCTATTGAATGTATTAATTGCGCGGTTTGTTATGCTGCCTGTGATGTGGTGGCCAGCAATCCGGATTATCTAGGGCCAGCGGCGCTGAACCGGGCATGGTCGCTGGTAAATGATGTGCGCGATGGGGGCAGAGAGGCTATTTTAGAGGCGGTGAGCGGTACCGGCGGGTGCCATAATTGCCACTCGCAGCAATCTTGCCAGAAATATTGCCCGAACGAGCTGAATCCAACCGCCTCTATCGCCGGTCTGAAACGCGAAACCGCCAAACATACGCTTCGAGGGTTGCTACCTTCCTCGCGGCCCCAACAACGAGAAGAGCCGATATGATCACCGCACGATTATATATTCTGCAACGGCTGACAGCGCTGATTATGGCCCCATTGGTTATCGGTCATATCGCGGTGATGATTTACGCGGTACAAAATGGGCTGAGCGCGGCAGAGATATTGGCCCGAACACAAGGCAGTATTTTCTGGGCTGTTTTTTATGGTTTGTTTGCGCTGGCGGTAGCTATTCATGCCGCGATTGGTCTGCGGGCGATTTTGCATGAATGGGCGCGTCTGGATGGGGCGGTGTTGAATGTGGTTTGCTGGCTAATCGCGCTGGGGCTGGGCGGTCTTGGCTTGCAGGCCGTTTATAGCGTGACAGGATAGTCAGATGAAGATATCCGGACATCGAAAACAACCGCTGTGGTTTGCCTTTATTCTGCACCGTATATCCGGGCTGGTTCTGGCGCTGTTCCTGCCCTTGCATTTCTGGGTATTATCGCTGGCCCTGAATGACCGCGCCGCCCTGGATGGGTTTTTGTCCTGGACAGATTTCTGGTACGTAAAGCTGGCGGAATATGGCCTGGTCTTTTTACTATCTGTTCATTTTTTTGGTGGTTTACGGCTAATGGCGCTGGAATGGCTACCCTGGTCGCCAGCCCAGAAAACCTATGCAGCAACCGCGCTAGCCGCCGGATTTGCTGTTTCTACAAGCTTTTTCCTGAGTGCAACTTTTTATGGCTGAGATAAAATGACCGAGATTGAACGGCATGATACGGATATTCTGATTTTGGGGTCTGGCGGGGCTGGATTATTTGCCGCCTTGCATGCCCAGAAAACAGCCCCTGATCTAAAGATTACGCTGGCGGTCAAGGGCTTGATTGGTAAATGCGGTTGTACGCGCATGGTTCAGGGCGGGTATAATGTGGCGCTGGGCGGCGGGGATACCGTTGAACGCCATTTCATGGATACCATCATTGGCGGTAAATGGTTACCAGATCAGGATATGGCCTGGCGGCTATGCAAGCTGGCGGTTGAACGCATCACCGAGCTGGAAAATGAGGTGGGGTGCTTTTTTGACCGAAATGCCGATGGCAGCCTGCATCAAAAAGCCTTTGCCGGACAAACCGCCGATAGAACTGTCCATAAGGGCGATTTAACCGGCATTGAAATTATCAGCCGCCTTATGGAACAGGTGTTGCGCCGTCCGGTTGAAAAGCTGCAAGAACATCGCGCAATTGCCTTTATTCCGGCTACAGGCGGCGAAGGGCTGGCAGGGGTGCTGTTTATTGATATGCGCAACGGAAAATTCCGGTTTGTGCGCGCCAAAACAGTATTAATGTCCACAGGTGGCGGGCCCACCATGTATCGCTATCACACGCCATCCGGGGATAAAACGATGGATGGTTTGGCGATGGCGTTGCGGCGCGGCTTGCCCTTGCGCGATATGGAGATGGTACAATTTCATCCAACCGGTCTGCTGGCAGGGGACCATACCCGCATGACAGGTACCGTTCTGGAAGAGGGGTTGCGCGGGGCAGGGGGGCATTTGCTGAACAGCTTTGATGATCGCTTTATGTTTGACTATGATGCCAGAGGCGAGCGGGCAACCCGTGATGTGGTCAGCCGCGGCATTTATGCCGAGATGCGAAAATCCAATTCCAGCCCGAATGGCGGCGTTTATATCTCTATGTCGCATTTGGGTCCGGACAAGGTTCGCCAGCTATTTCCCGGCATGGTCAAACGCTGTGCAGATAGCGGATTTGATCTAGCTGCTGGCAAGGTAGAGGTGGTGCCAACAGCCCATTATTTTATGGGCGGTGTGGTTGTAGATGTAGATACCAAAACCAGAATGCCTGGCCTGTATGTGGCTGGTGAGGATGCTGGCGGGGCGCATGGCTCTAACCGGTTAGGCGGAAATGGCGTGGCAAATTCCACGGTATATGGCGGGGTTGCTGGCGATGTTATGGGCAGAGATGCGCTGGCTATGGGCGCTTTACGGGATCCTGACGAGGGTATTTTGCAAGACGAAATTGACCGGGCCTGCCGTCCCTTTGCCAAGTCAGGCGGCGATTTGAACATGCTGCGTCAGCAATTGCGCCAGACCATGTGGGACGATGTTGGGGTGATGCGCGATGCAGCAGGTATCAAAACTGGCCTTGAAAAATTATCGCAATTAAAAGAGCAGCTATATGATATCGGCGTTGATGACGGGGTGCGAGCCTTTAATTTGACCTGGCATGATTGGCTGAATATGGATAATCTTATCGAGATTTCACAGGTTATTGCGCATGCGGCCCTGGCGCGGGAAAATTCGCGCGGCGCCCATTTCCGTGAAGATTTCCCAAGCGAAGGCTCGTTGGACCAGTCTTACTTCACACTGGTTGAACAATCAGGTGACCGGCTGAAGGTTACGCGCGAGGACGTGGATTTCTCTATCGTGCGTCCGGGCGAGAGCATCCTGCCAGCAGATGCTCCGGAAACGTTGGTGTCCTAGCGGGCGTGATATATGATAATCTGGCACGGATAATCTGGCAGGGATAATCTGGCAGGCGCGATAAGCAGGTAAGGAAGCTGAAAATGATATCGACATCCTTAATTCAACAAACTGCTGAAACCCTGATGGAAAAGGCAGCGATTGAAATTCCGCTAGATTATCTGGACGGGCTGAAAGGGGCGGCGGCAAAAGAAGATGGTGATTTGTCGGCCTTTGTTTTACAGGCCATGCTGGAAAATTACGAAGCTGCCAAGCAGGACAGGCGGGCCATGTGCGGCGATACTGGCACCCCGCGCTGGTATGTTAAAATGGGAAATGAAGCGGCTATTGAGGGCGGGCCTGTAGCCTTGGAAACAGCGTTGCGGCGTGCTACCGCCAATGCAACACAAAATGTTCCCTTGCGTCCTAACCGGGTGCATCCACTATGGCGAACCGATCACAATAATAATGTCGGGATAGGCGCACCGGAAATTGAATATGCGTTTGAGCCGCAAGGGGATTGGATTGATCTGATTACTGTGCATAAGGGCGGCTTGTTCGGCACCGATTACCGGATGTTATTCCCATCAGATGGCATAGAGGGGATCAAGCGCTTTTATCTGGATAGTCTGGTTGCTTTTGGCAAGCGGGGCCTGGCCTGTCAGCCAGCGATTATCGGTATCGGGCTAGGGGGGACCAAGGATGCCTGCATGGTACTGGGCAAACGGGCAGCCTGTTTGCGGGTTGTAGGTGATGCCAATCCGGATCCGAAAATCGCCGCCTTAGAGGCAGAATTTAACGAGCTGGGCAATAATATCGGCATGGGCGCGATGGGATTTGTCGGCAGCTCTATGGTCATTGATTGTAACATCGAGGTGGGTTATTGCCATACAGGGGGGATGCAGATGTCGGTTCATGCTTTTTGTTTGTCCTCACGCCGGGCGGTGGCGCGTATCCATAGTGATGGTCAGGTTGAATATCGAACCGATCCTGACTGGTTCACCCCCTATCAGCGCCGCGAAACCGTAGAATGGGAGGACAGTGCATGGCTGGAAAAGGCCCACGCAAATTAAGGCTAAGTACCAATCCAACCTCGCAAGCCTTGGCGGAATTACGCCTTGGTGATGTGGTCTATCTGGATGGCACTATCTATACCGCACGTGAGGGGGTGTATATGCGCGCCCTGGAAGAAAAGGCAAATATACCAATGGAATTACCTGCCAAAAGCGCAGCAAATTTCCATTGCTCACCTGCGGCGAGTATGAACGCAGATGGCTCTTTTAATCTCGGAGCGGTTACCGCTACCGCTTCTTTTCGGTTTTCCAAATGGATAGGCGACTGGATGGCTGCGTCCGGGGCCAAGCTGATTATTGGCAAGGGCGGGATGAGCGCAGAAGATTACCGCCAGCATTTTGTACCAAATGGCGCGATTTATCTGACCACTGTTGGCTATGGTACTGGCGCGTTGCTAGGGCGCGGTGTAAAGCGGGTGGCAGATGTCCATTGGCACGAAGAATTGGGCCTTGCCCAGGCAATGTGGGTGATTGAGGTTGAAAATATGGGCCCTTTCATTGTTGAAAGTGACCTGAAAGGCGCTAGCCTGTTTGAGCGTGAAAACGAAAAAATCGCTGCTAATCTGGAGGGCCTTTATGAAGGCACCAAGCCCGCGACCCTGAAACGCTATGGCGAGACAGATGACCGCAAGGATGAGCTGATTTAGCCTAGCAGAGCAGGTTATAACCCGGTCAGGCTGCGCAGGATAAGAAGCAGGCCAGAAGCAAACATCAACATAATTAGCAACCGCCTGAATTGTAAATTATCCAGCTTTTTAAACAACCAAATACCCATTTGGGCGGCAATCAGACCCGCTGGCATTATAACTGCCAAATAGATAACGCTCTGAAGGCTATAGGCGCCATTAACAGCAAGCATCAGAACAGATAGCCCCAAAACCGCGACATTATAAGGTTGTAGGACCGCGCGTGTTTCATTTTTGGCATAGGGGCGCATAGATAGCCATATGGTAATAAGCGCCCCTGACAGCCCGGCTGCACCGCCTAATATCCCGCCTATCAGCCCAACCAGCCTGTCTGTTGTGGGGGCAGGCCCCGTTAATGTCGGCAAATTGGCCCGCAGCACAAAAAATCCGCCATAGAACAGCATGAATAGGCCAATAAAAATTTTCAGCAAATCAGTGTCAATAAAGCTGAGGCTATAGACGCCGATAGGAATGCCGAAAAACGCAGGCAGCAAAAACCGCAACAGCCTTTTTGGATGGTCAAAAATCTGCTGGCGTACAATCCATAACCCCTGCAAGCCGCTAAAGACAGATAAAATCAATACCAGCCCAACTGCCTGGATAGGCGGCAAAAATTGCAACAAAAATCCAAGTGAAAACAGAGCCGTGCCAAACCCTGCCAGGCCGTTAATAAATCCGCCTGCAAGCCCTGCCAGAAGCAGATATATGAACAGCTCGGGTGTCATCTATTTCATTTCAACCAGAACGCGCTCTTGATACATTTTCCATAAAGCCGATAACAGCTCTTCATCAAAGCTGGCAAAGATAGCCTGCCCCGCGGCATCATCTGAAAAAACAAGGCGTAATAATTCAGTGAATCCTGTTTGATCCCCTGGCGGGTCCAGCTCATGGCGGGCTCGAAATTCATCTGTTTTGGCAAATAGCGCCTCGATCATATCGCGCATTTGTTCAGGAGAAGGGTTACTGGTCATGTTTTACTGTCTTTCTTTATTTTAATGTGTGCTAAATGCCGGCAGGATATGCACGCCTTTTGCATCCAGTGCCAAAGGCCAAACCGCACTGACCGCCTGCATGGGCAGGCTAGCATAAAGACGCGGGAAAAGCTGGCCCCCTCTGGACGGCTCCCACTTGATTTCCAGATGCGCGCTATCCACCTCGATCAGCAGAACATAAGGCTGGCTGGTAAAATGCAAGGCCAGCGTTTCTGCTATTTGTGACTGGCTGGAGAAGTGAATATAGCCATCGCGAACATCAATTTCTGCACCGGTAAAAACACCTGCCTGTTCGGCTGCTTGCCATAGCGGGCGCGCGCAAATTTTATAGATATACCTGTCCATGCTATTCCTGTATTTTAAAAACCCTGTCTTTTGTTACATATCAGTCCTGCCTTATGGGGGCAATGCAGGGGCGCGTTATGGATAAGTGCGGTATTGACTAAATTAGTGCTGATACCAGTTAATCATAGAGATAGGCATTTGGATAAGAATTATGAAGGGTGTAAGGTGATACACGTATATTTTGACGGTAAATGCGGGCTATGTTCCAAGGAAATCCGCTATTATCAGAAGATTTCCCCATCAGCTGTCTTTAGCTGGTGTGATATCGCGCATGACCCAGCCCCACTGGCCCCGCTTGGGATTGGCCAGGCAGATGCGTTGCGCTTGCTGCATGCAAAAGATGCGGACGGTCAGCTTCATATTGGCGTTGCCGCCTTTATCCTGATTTGGAAACAGCTGCATTTTGGCTGGCGGTTATCGGCAGTTCTTGCGGGCCTGCCAATGATTAAACCGATATTAGAGGCGGGATATCGGCGCTTTGCCGCCTATCGTTTTGCCCGTTTATCGCATTGCCAGATTGCCGCTGAGCGTTCATGATACCATCAGCATATTTGGAAAATTACAAAGCAGAAAACAGATGAACCTGGAACCATTTCTTTATTTGATCATTGGTATTGGCTGTATCTTTATCTATCGGCTGATGAAAAAAAGATGGTCAGGAAAATAACACAGATTTAAAACCCTATCGCCAGCCTTGCCTGTGACTAGCGGTTAAAGAGCCAGTCATCTATCAGCCGCCGTGATATGGATAATTGGCGCGGCAGAAATTTTCCCTGATCAGAAAAATTCAATAGCTCGTCTCTGGTAAACCATTGCGCATCTTCTATCTCATCCTGATTTATCTCCAGTTTGGTGGTCAGGGCCTTTGCATGCAGCCCCAGCATCAATGATGAGGGGAAGGGCCAGGGCTGGGAATGCTGATAGCGGATATCGCCAACCTGAATGCCCACCTCTTCAAATACTTCTCTTGCCGTAGCATGTTCGATTGTCTCGCCAGGCTCAACAAATCCGGCCAGCGTGGAATACATGCCCTCTGGCCATATAGCCTGCCGGCCCAGCAACACTCTGTCGCCATCATGCACCAGCATAATGACCGCGGGATCGGTGCGCGGAAAATGCATCTCGCTGCAGCTGGCGGACATACATTTACGCTGATGCCCTAATTTTTCTACAACTGTCCTGCTGCCACATCGCCCGCAAAAAATATGCCGCATATGCCAATAAAGCATAGCCCGGGCATAGGCCAGAACCGAGCCATCCCGGCCATCGATCATCGGGCCTATTTCGCGTAATTCTGCAAAATAGCTGGGCATGGCAAAATTATTAGCCAGCTGATCTTCAGGCAGATCTGAAATATCGAGGGCAAATAAAAAGCGCGGCTCTCCTTTATTCTCGCGCCTGCCAAGATAGATAAGCTGGCGATGCGTTTCGATAAGGGGGGCAGCTTTGACAGCCTCCAGGAAAATTGGTTCAGGCTTTCCCTCTGCCTCGGCATTTCCCGCAAACAGGCCACGATAATGCCAATGCGGGGTAATCAAGGCCTGCGGGGAATTATCCTGTAAAAATTGATGCGGGTCGGGATAGGCTTCCCGCGTCAAAGCATCCCTGTCCAGCCCGCCAAAGCCGAGGTGGTTAGGCATATATTCGGTTAAGCGATAGGCATCAAAGTCAGTCATAATCTGACTAGTTTAGAAACAAATAAATAAGCATGCAATGGAAATAGCAGGCAAAAACCCGAGACAGGCGCGCAGCATATTTGCGCGCCTGCTCAAACGTGTTTTTACTTCACATCTTCTGGTAACAGCAGGTTCAGAACGACCGCTAGAACCGCGATAGGCATCAAGCCTGAAATCATCAGCATTTCAATTCCATCTGGCAAATGCTGCATGGATTTTGGTACTGCCTGAAGGCCAAGTCCAATGGAAAGAGATGTCGCCAGAATAATCATATTTCGGCGATTCCATTTTACCTCGGACAGCATGTTAATGCCGGCAGAAACCACCATACCAAACATCAAAATCACGCCGCCACCAAGAACCGATATAGGCATAGCGGCAACAATCGCGCCAATCTTTGGAATCAGCCCGCACGCAATCAGGAACAGGCCGGCAAAGGTCACCACAGACCGGCTCATCACACCCGTCATAGAGATTAGGCCGACATTCTGACTGAAAGAGGTATTTGGCAGACCGCCAAAAATTCCCGCAACAGCGCTGCCCAGACCATCAGCATAAGTGCCACCGACCAATTCTTTGTCTGTGGCTTCGCGGTTACTGCCGCCTTTGGCAATCGCCGAGATATCCCCAACTGTTTCAATCGCACTGACAATAGAAATCATACACATGCCGATAATGGCAACGGCCTGAAATTCAATGCCATATTTAAAAGGCTGTGGCAGCGCAAACCAGGCCGCATTGCCGACAGCGGCAAAATTCACTTGCCCCATGGCGATACCAACAACATAACCAGCGATTAGCCCCAGCAAGATAGCCGCCGATGCCGCCAGCCCTTTGGCAAAGAACTTGAACCCAAGCGCAACAATAATCACAATGAGCGCCAGGCCCCAATGGCTCAGATTGCCCCATTCTGGACTATTCATCTGAAATTCTGCCGCACCACCAGCCGCATATTTTATACCAACCGGCAGCAACGCCAGACCGATTGCCATAATAATCATGCCTGTGACCAGAGGCGGAAACCAATGTCTGATCCTGCCAATAATAAAGCCAAGTAGCGCATGAAAAATACCCGCTACAATAACCGCGCCAAATAACACGGCCAGACCGCCAGATTTTACAATCCCTATCATAATCGGCACGAAAGCAAAGCTGGTGCCCTGCATAACCGGCAGGCGCGCACCAACTGGCCCGAACCCGATAGTTTGCATCAAGGTTGCGATACCTGAAAACAACATCGCCATCTGGATTAAAAAGATGGTATCGCCGCTACCAAAGGCAAATCCGGCTGCACCGGCGATGATGATGGAAGGTGTAACATTACTGACAAACATTGCCAGAACATGTTGCATGCCAAGAGCGGCACGAGGCCCAAGTGGCACCTCATAGTTTGGATCCTGTAGCTGTGCTGCAGTTCCCAGAGATTTATCATTAGCCATAATTTTCCCCCTTATTACTAATGTTAAAATTATCTGGTTTGCTACCCTACTTCGTGATTACTACCTCTTCATCAAACCAGAACTCTTCAAGGTTCTTTTCTGTGCCAATTCTATCGACAACAGCAAAGAGACCAGGAGCCTGTAACGGCGTTAACACGCCATGCCAAATATTGTGATGGTAATTAACCCCAACCGATTGCGGGGTGATAAAGGCTTGCGGGTGGCCGGGTCTGCCAGCATCATCTGCAGCGACCACCACCAAAAAAGGATGTTCATGCAAGGGTAAAAACGCCTGTGATCCCAGCGGATGCCGTTCCATCAATTCCAGCTGATAGGGCAATTGTCTGGGCTCTGCGTTAAACAGGCTGATGCCCGCGCGTCCATTGTCGCTAAAGGCTAGCGCGGCCATATCGTGATAGCGCGCGCATTTGCCCTGATTAATTATCTTGTCTGGTACCGCACCCATGCAGATGACATCACCGAATTCGGCGAATGCCTCAGCGCTTAAGGGTTCAGCTTTTATCTGTGTCTGTGTCATCTTGGCACCCCCGAAAGGGAAAGCGGCATATGCCGGTTCACATCCTTATACAGCAAATATCGAAATGGCTCATTTCCGGCGGCATAACAGGCTTGCGGACAAAAGGCCCGTAGCCACATATAATCACCTGGCACCACCTCTATCCACCGCCCGTTTAGATAATAGACGCCCTTGCCCTGTAAGACATATAGACCATGTTCCATCACATGCGTTTCTGCAAAGGGAATACATCCCCCCGGCAAGAAGGTAACAATATTTACATGCATATCATGGGCCAGATCTTCTGGCGATACAAACCGGGTTGTAGACCAGATGCCATCTGTATCTGGCATCGCAATCGGGGCAACATCCCCATCAGAGGTCACAAAGGCTTGCGGTGCCTCGATACCCGCAACACCGTGATAGCGTTTGCGTATCCAGTGAAAATGACAGGGGCTGTCTGAATTATTTTGCAACTGCCATTCCAGGCCAGCTGGCAAATAGGCATAGCTGCCTATGCCAAGCTCTGTTTGCTTGCCGCCATAGGTTAGGCTGGCCTTGCCCCCCACAACAAATAAAACAGATTGTGCCTCTGGATCATCCTCTGGCCGCTGGCTGCCGCCGCCGCTGCCAACCTCCATCAAATAATGCGAAAAGCTCTCGGCAAAACCTGTCATTGGGCGGGCCAGTACCCATAGCCGGGTAGCCTGCCAAAATGGCAGAAAGCTGGTAACAATATCGGTTTGTACGTCTGCTGGAATAAAGGCAAAGCTTTCTGTGAAAACGGCTCTGTCCGCTAGCCTTTCAGATTGCGGCGGTAATCCCCCCTGCGGCACATGATAGGTCTGGTCTGCCACCTGCTCATCTAGCTCCATCTGATGGTTATTCAGCTGATGTCTTTCGCTATAGTTTATCACGCAAGCGTAAAAGTGCAATCTTTTCAACCTGACGGCACGCTTCTGCGAATTCTGTATTCGGATCCTGTTCAACCCGCATTTGAAATGCCTGTAAAATATCGGTTTTATCCATGCCTTTAACTGCGATAATAAAGGGGAAACCGAATTTTTTGGTATAGCTGGTATTCAATTCAGTGAAGTGCTGCATTTCCTGCGGTGTCAGCCTATCCAGCCCTGCCGAGGCTTGTTCCCGGGTGCTGCTTTTTGTTAACTGCCCCTGTTGTGCCAGTTTTCCAGCCAGATCAGGATGGGCGCGCAACACCTCTAATTGTTTATCCTTGCCAGCCTTGCGGAATACCCGGCACAGCGCATTATGCATCCCCTCTGCACTGTTATGGGCAGGGCCAAGCTCTAGCGCAAAAGCGGCTTCAGCAACCCATTCCGAATCTTCAAAAATGCCGCCAAATTCTGCCATGAATTCAGACCTATTCATGGCTGTAGGGCGCGCGACATAGCCCTGATCGTTAAAAGGTTGGGTAGCGTGCCAATGTCTGGCGATATCAATTCGCCGGGCTATCCATATGTTATCATGGTTGCCGATATAGTCCAGGAAACGGCGCAGCGCCTGAATGCGTCCTGGCCGTCCTGCCAGACGACAATGCAGACCAATCGATAGCATCTTTGGCGCCCCTTCTGCCCCTTCAGCATAAAGCGCATCAAAACTGTCTTTTAAATAGCTGTAAAATTGATCCCCTGAATTAAAGCCTTGCGGGGCGGCAAACCGCATATCATTCGCATCCAGCGTGTAGGGGATAATCAGCTGCGGTCTATCTGCATGCACATGCCAATAGGGCAAATCATCTGCATAGCTGTCCGAGATATAGGCAAACTGGCCTGTAGCACTAACCAAATCAACTGTGTTCATTGAACATCGACCGGTATACCAGCCTTGCGGGGCCTCTCCTGTGACCTGTTCATGCAATTCGATAGCGGCGGTGATATGCTGTTGTTCTTCGGCGGCGGGGATATCTTTATACTCAATCCATTTATAGCCATGGCTGGCGATTTCCCAATTGGCCTGTTGCATGGCTAGCACCTGATCGGGGCTGCGGGCAAGGGCGGTTGCCACGCCATAAACCGTGACGGGGATGTTCGCGCCAACAAACAGCCTATGTAATCGCCAGAAACCCGCCCTAGCGCCATATTCATAGAGAGATTCCATATTCCAATGGCGCTGATCTGGCCAGGGTTGTGCGCCGACAATTTCCGATAAAAAGGCTTCTGAATGGCTATCGCCATGTAACAGGCAGTTCTCGCCGCCTTCTTCATAATTCAGGACAAATTGAACTGCGATATGGGCATTATTTGGCCAGGCCGGATGCGGCGGGCGGCCTCTATAGCCTGCCATATCGCGTGGATATCGTGTCATTATGCCCTCTTGCAAGCGTTTCAGGCCAAAGGCAAGCCCCAGCACCTGACTCTGATTATCTCTAAAAACAGGATTGATCTCAATTATAAAATCAGTGAGATTTGATAAGGCATGGCCGTAGGTGGTACGAAACATAAAGGGACAGCAAATGGCAACAGGATTTTTAACCACACATGTTCTGGATACGGCCAGGGGATGTCCGGCTGCCGGGCTGAAAATTCGCCTGTTCAGCATGGATGGGCAAGAAGCCACCTGGCTTGCTGAAATGACAACCAATTCAGATGGCCGAACAGATAGCCCTATTTTGCCAGCCGATAATTTTCGCTGTGGCAGCTATCAGCTGACCTTTAGCGCAGGCGATTATTTACGCGCGCAGGGGCAGGTAGATGATATTCTGTTTTTGGATGAGGTGATTGTGCGGTTTGGCATTAATGATAGCGACCAGCATTATCATGTACCGCTTTTGCTTTCGCCTTATGGCTATTCCACCTATAGGGGCAGCTAGATGGATCCAGCGCTGTTATCTATCTTTATCACCCATTGGGCAGAATTTGCGGTGCGCTGGCTGCATGTGATTACCGCGATCGCCTGGATAGGCTCATCTTTCTACTTTATTGCGCTGGATTTAGGTTTACGTAAACACAGCAATTTGCCTGCGGGTGCGGCTGGTGAGGAATGGCAGGTGCATGGCGGCGGCTTTTATCATATCCAGAAATATCTGGTCGCGCCGGCGCAATTGCCGGCGCATCTGACCTGGTTCAAGTGGGAATCCTATGCAACCTGGTTATCCGGATTTGCGCTACTGGCTATCGTCTATTATGGCGGTGCGGATTTATATCTGATAGATGCGGAAAAGGCTGAATTATCCACCTCACTAGCAATTTTGATCTCGATAGGCTCGCTGGCGGCGGTTTGGGGGATTTACAGCCTGTTATGCCGATCCTCGCTTGGCCAAAATGCAACCCTGTTAATGCTGGTTTTATATCTATTACTGGTCGGGCTTTCCTGGGGCTATCACCAGCTATTTACCGGCCGCGCTGCCTTTATTCATCTGGGGGCGGTGACCGCAACCATCATGTCGGCAAATGTATTTATGGTGATCATTCCGAACCAGAAAATTGTCGTGGCGGATCTAAAAGCCGGGCGCAGCCCGGATCCAAAATATGGACGTATCGCCAAACAGCGTTCTACCCATAATAATTATCTGACCTTACCAGTTATATTTCTGATGTTGTCTAACCATTATCCGCTAGCCTTTGCCACCGAGTATAGCTGGATAATTGCCAGTCTGGTATTTTTGATGGGGGTGACTATCCGCCATTATTTCAACAGCATTCATGCCAAAAAGGGCAATCCGCGCTGGACATGGGCGGCCACAACATTGATTTTTGCGATTATCATGGCCTTGTCTGTAGCGCCATTATTCAGCCAGCAGGACACCTCAGAGGCAGACACGCAAAGTTCGGCCATCCAGCTTACCCCAGAACAGCAAAGACAGGCCAGTCACCCGCTTTTTGAAGAGGTGTCCTATATTGTTGAGGGGCGGTGTAGCATGTGCCATGCCGCAGAGCCTTTATGGGAAGGTATCCTTACCGCACCAAAGAATGTGTATCTGGAAACCCACGCAGATATCCTTGAACAGGCAGGGGCGATTTTCATGCATTCTGCTATATCCAATGCCATGCCACCTGCTAATATCACCTATATGGAAACAGCAGAGCGCGCCCTTATTCGGCGCTGGTATCAGGATATAAATCAATAAGCAAAGAACCATTACCTGGCGGGCGCAGAGCTGGTAAATGCCGGTCCGATATTAAGTGTTAAAAAGGGAGTAAAGGCGGATGACAGATAAATCCAATGGTGGCAGCGGGCCGGTTTCATCCCGGGTTGAAGATTATATCGCAGATGCTGGCGGGTTTTTCCATGCCTCTACCCCGATAACAGATTTTGATACTGCCTATGATAATGGGTTGGCGGTGCCAGAAGTAGATGAGTATATCGCGGCCTGGCTTGAAAAGGCGCCAGCCTTTCGCGCGAGTTGGCCAGACTGCCAGCTGGATGTGCCCTATGGTGAGGGCGCGCGCAATATCTATGATTATTTTCTGCCAACCGGAACACCAAAGGGAACGTTGGTGTTTATTCATGGCGGCTATTGGCGCCGTTTCGATAAATCCTATTGGTCGCATTTGGCAGGCGGGGCGCTGGCACAGGGCTGGCGGGTTGCTATCCCCAGCTATACCCTTGCCCCTGCGGCGCGGGTTACCGATATTGTTGGCGAGGTAGCCCAAGCGGTAAATCATATTTGCAGTGGGGTAGAGGGGCCGATTGTTTTGGCTGGCCATTCGGCTGGTGGGCATTTGGTCAGCCGCCTTATGTGCAATGATACCGCCCTTACAGATGCGGTGAAGGCGCGTCTGCAACATGTTATCACGCTAAGCGGGGTCCACGATTTGCGTCCCTTGTTGAAGCTGGAAATCAATAGCGATATCAGGCTGGATGAACAGGAAACTAATTTGCAAAGCCCTGCCTTGTTATTACCTATAAGCGGGGTAAAATTAAGCTGTATCGTCGGGGCAGATGAGCTGCCAGAATTTATCCGGCAAAGCGGGATATTGGCCAATATCTGGTCAGGTTTTGGCGTCGATACAGGAAGCTGGCAGGTAGCAGGACGGCATCATTTTGATATTATTGATGACTTGCAGAGCGGGGATACAGCCCTTACGCTACATATTCTAGGATTGAAATCACTCGTCTAGCGATTTGGGCTAGATTGGGGTTTTTGTGCAGAAACTTATTAGGGGGCAGGGGAAATGAAGTTAACAAAGTTGCATGATAAATGGGCGGCAGGTCAACCAGGTCTGAACGGCTGGTGCTCTATTCCAAGCACAGTAACCGCTGAAATTATGGCGTTGCATGATTATGACAGCCTGACCATTGACCTGCAGCATGGTCTGGTTGACTATCAAACCGCGCTGACGATGTTGCAAGCGATGACCGCATCCGGTATCACGCCAATGGCGCGCGTACCCTGGAACGAGCCTGGCATTATCATGAAGCTGTTAGATGCAGGAGCGCTTGGCATTATTTGCCCGATGATCAATACAGCAGAGGATGCGGCGGCATTTGTAAGTGCAACCCGTTATGCCCCCGATGGCAGCCGCAGTTCCGGGCCTACCAGGGCGGTAATGGTGCATGGCGGCGATTATCATCATCAGGCAAATGAACATATCGTATCCATGGCAATGATCGAAACGGTTCAGGCGTTTGAGAATGTAGAGGCGATTTGTGCGACAGACGGGCTGACAGGTTTATATGTCGGGCCTTCTGATCTGGCGGTGTCTATGGGACATAGCCCCGGCCTTGACCGTAAAGAGCCAGATGTAGATGCCGCGATTGGCCAGATATTGGAAACCGCAAAAAAACAGGGCCTTAAAGTTGGCATTCATTGCGGCTCGCCTGACTATCTGAAATCAGCCTATGCGCGCGGCTTTGATTTCGCGACCATCGCTTCTGACATTCGGTTGATAGGTCAGGCCATTTCAATGAATATCAAGGCTATCCGCGGCTAGGGACAGGCGCTAGATGGCCTAGCTATCGGTCTCGGACAGACCTAGCTTGGCCACACCGCTTTCGCCCAAATCTGTTGTGGCAAACGGCCCGCCATGCATCATCTGATCCGGGTCTCTGGCATCTGGTGTCGGTGCGGTAGCCAGGATTTCTGGTGCAAATTGTTCGGCATTATCACGGGGGCGATAGCCCAGAAAAGATGCCCCAGAATTATCCACTGGCGTGCGGTCATTATCTGATACCCCGTAAATCACGGCAAAACCGGTGACAGGGGTATCTACCGCGCGTTCTACCAGATGGATCAAATCATCATAGGATAGCCAGCTGCCCAATGCGCGTGCATTGGTTACCTGTGCACAGGATAGAATCCGCAAACATACCGCTTCCAGCCCCTTTTTATCCCAATAAAGTTTTGCCATATCTTCAGCAAAGCATTTTGCCAGTCCATAAAAACTGTCTGGACGGTGGGGGGTGTCAACATTGATGGCTTTGGTTTTCGGATGCAAACCAACCGCATGAATAGAACTGGCATAGACAATACGGCGCACACCTGCCGCATGGGCGGCCTGCCAGATACTATAACAGCCAATAATATTGGCATGCAGAATTTCATCAAACGGCTTTTCATCTGGATGGCCGCCAAAATGAACCACCATATCCGCACCAGCAATAATTTCAGCCATCTTTGCATAATCTGCCAAATCTGCCTGAACAAAGGCCTCTCCCGCATGCAATGGGGTTGGCAAGGGCACGATATCAGTAGAGACCAGCTCATCACATTTGGCGGCAAGGGGCGCGCGTAAATGCCCGCCTAGTCGGCCAGAAGCGCCAGTAAGAACAATTTTTTTCAGTTTCATGGGAATGCTCTTTTATTCCTTAAGGGGGGGTTAGAAAATATCTGGCTCTTTGGCGGTTTTACCAAAGCTGGTTTCCAGAAAATCGAAATCACATCCAGTATCGGCTTGCTGAATATGGCGCGCGGAAATCCACTGATAGCCGCGCCCTGCGGTTTCTTCGGGTGGCGACCAGTTGGCTTTGCGCTTTGCCAATTCCGCCTCATCTACCAGCAAATTCAGGCTACGGGCAGGGATGTCCACCTCTATCATATCGCCATTTTGCACCAGGGCTAGCGGCCCGCCAATATAGGCCTCAGGGGCGACATGCAGGATACAGGCGCCATAGCTTGTGCCGCTCATCCGTGCATCAGAGATGCGGATCATATCGCGTACCCCCTGTTTTACCAGCTTTGTCGGGATAGGCAGCATCCCCCATTCTGGCATCCCTGGCCCGCCTACAGGCCCGGCATTACGAAACACCATAATGTGGTCTGCGGTGATATCCAGATTTTCATCATCTACGGCGGCTTTCATTTCTGGATAGCTGTCAAAGACTATGGCTGGCCCGGTATGTTTATGCAAACGTGCCTCGGCAGCGGCAGGTTTCATCACCGCCCCATCTGGTGCGATATTGCCGCGTACTACCGCCAACGATCCCTGGTGATAGACAGGATTGGAAAGCGGGCGGATAACATCATCATTATAAATTTCGGCAGTTTCAATACATTCGCCCAGCGTTTTACCATCTACCGTCATGACCGATAAATCCAGCTCGCCTTCAATCTGTTTGAGCAGAGCTGGCAAGCCGCCAGCATAATAGAAATCTTCCATCAGATAGGTATCGCCTGTTGGGCGGATATTGGCCAGCACAGGTATTTCTTTTGATAATCGGTCAAAATCATCCAGCCCCAGCTCTAGCCCTGCGCGTCTGGCAATGGCAATCAAATGGATAATGGCATTGGTGGAACAGCCAGAAGCCATCGCAACCTTGACCGCATTTTCAACCGACGCCTGAGATATAATTTTATCCAGTGTTAAATCTTCCAGAACCAGCTCAACCGCACGTCTGCCACAGGCAGCGGCCATACGTTTGTGGTTGGAATCCGGGGCAGGAATGGCTGAGGAGCCGGAAAAACACACTCCCAACCCTTCGGCAATAGACATCATGGTTGCCGCGGTTCCCATAGTCATACAGGTGCCATAGGAACGGGCAATACCAGATTCCAGCTCATGCCATTGTGTATCTGTGATATTGCCAGCCCGTCTTTCATCCCAATATTTCCAGGCATCTGAACCAGAGCCAAGTGTTTTGCCCCGCCAATTACCGCGCAGCATTGGCCCGGCTGGCAGGTAAATAGCTGGCAGGCCAGCGCTGATGGCCCCCATTAACAATGCCGGGGTAGTCTTGTCACATCCCCCCATCAATACCGCCCCATCTACCGGATGCGAGCGCAGCAATTCTTCAACCTCCATTGCCATCATATTGCGATATAACATGGTGGTAGGTTTCACAAATTGTTCAGATAGAGACAGGGTAGGCAATTCCAGCGGAAAGCCGCCAGCTTGCAGAATACCGCGCCGCACATCTTCGGCCCTGGATTTGAAATGCGAGTGACATTGATTAATATCTGACCAGCTATTGATAATGGCAATGACTGGCTTGCCTTGCCAGTCTTCGGCGCTGTATCCCATTTGCATGGCCCGAGAGCGGTGACCAAAGGATCGCAAATCATCCGGGCCAAACCACCGCTCACTTCGTAAATCTTTTTTATCCTTGGTCATGTGAAATATCCCTCTTTTGCCCGTTATTTTATTGCCCGCCAGTTAAAATAAAAAATACCATAGATAGGGTTAACAGTGCCAGTGCAGAAAATGCGGCATTCCAGACTATGCTCAGCGTTAGTGGGCGCGTATCGCCAAGATTAGAGATCATCAGCACCACTGTTGCAAAGGGCGAGGTAGTCATCGACAACGCCCAGCCAGCCGAAATAGATAACGCCGCCAGAGTGGGGTCAACAGGCAATATGGGCAGGGCGCCTAAAATACTGCCGAAAAATACCGCCATCATAATCGGGCTGACCCCCAGATAGGAAACCGGAACCATGATAAAGGACATCATTGTCAAAAATATAAAATCCGGCATGGTATAGCGGTCCAGCAGCCCGGCGACAAAATCTATCGGAACCATCTCGGCACTTAATCTGCCAATATAGCCAGAAGCCGAAAGCGCAAAAATAATACGCCCATTGCGCGGTAAGTGACGGTGGCAAATATTAAGCGTTTGTTTGGCAGTTCTGGCTAGCCTGGCCCCTGTATGATGCCAATTTTGGGCAGTAATCCAGCCCAGCATAATTACAGGGCAAGCGACAAGCAGACCAAATACGATTGTGTCATCAGCGATAATTGACACGCTCATGGTCACCGTGAAAAGCGAGAATAATACTAGCAAAAACCCCAGAATAGCTGTTTTTTCCAAGGGAGGCTGCGGGGCAAGGCTGGCGGGGCTGCGCTGGATGTTGCGAAATCGCCAGCTATCTTCCAGCCAGCCTACAAACAATATAGCCCCCGCACATATCAGGCCATAGGCTGTCCATAGCTCGCGGCTAACGCCATCTATTAATTCCATTACTGCCAGAGGGGCCATTGCGGTTGGTGACCACACCACCCCCCAGGAAAAGCCGCGTAGCAAGGCGGTTAATTGTCGGCGTTCGCGCAAGGCCGCAATCACTGGCTCGGCAGGCTCATTCCTTACCCCTTTTTTAATAAGCGGGGTTAACAAGGATACAATGCCCAGATTGAATAAAACCGACATCAGATTGGTACCGCTAAAAATAGCCAGATAGCGTTGTTTGGGCGGCTGTTTGGTCAGATAATGCCCGCATGCGCTGATCGCCTTGGAGGTCATCGCCGCTTCATGCAACAGCGCAAGCAACAGCAAAAATGCCATCAGAAAGCTGGCCTGTGCAAAGGCCGCTTCATAGACGGCAAACGGCATATCGAACAGGAAAAAAGCAAGCGCGGTCAGGCCGGCACAAATGCTAAGCAGATAAATTTCACGCAGACCAATCAGCCGCCAGCATAAAATATACAAGATACCCGCTACGCTATAGGATGCTAGCTCAAAGCCCCGGACATCAGTTGCCCGTGCGAGCAAGGTCAGCAGCATCAACAAGACCATAAATGCGCCTGTGGCCGAGTGTGTTTGACTGTCTCTATTCAAAAGGAAACCAGAACAAAGTAAATGAAAATCCCCAAAGAGTGCTGCCAAAAAAGGCGGTGAGTAAACCCTTTTATGGCTGCATAATTTTTAGTTTACCTGTTTGGACGAATTGGGCAAGCCGCTTGACAGATAGCAGGCGGTAAATTCAGATAACACAATTAAGAAGTTTCCTTTTTAACAGATTTGGTTTTTGGACAAACTAATTTCAGGTAGTAAATGAATGGAAAATCAGGTTTATATTGCCAATGGCGCAGGGTTTTCCGGGGACCGCTTTGATGCGGCAGTCCCGCTGGTAGCCCATCTGGCAAGCTGCACCGGGCCGCGCTATTTGATGTTTGAAGTGCTGGCAGAGCGCACCATCGCGCTAGCCCAAAAAGCCAGAGAACGGGACCCGGATGCGGGGTATTCGCCCTATCTTGAAAATTATTTGCGACCGATTTTAGCAGCTGTACAAGAACATCAGATTAAAATTGTTTCAAATATGGGGGCGGCCAATCCTGCGGCGGCGGCACAGCATATTCACAGGCTAGCAGATGAATTAGGGCTAACACCGTTCAAAATCGCAGTTCTGACAGGCGATGATGTGATGGGCTATCTGGACAGACAGGCGATTATAGAGGCTGAAACAATGGAAGGTACCTCGCTGGCAGGGCGGAATTTAAGTTCTGCAAATGCCTATCTGGGCGGTGATGCGGTGGCAGAGACGCTGGCAACAGGCGCGGATATTGTGCTGGTTGGCCGCACCACAGACAGCGCCCTTGTTCTGGGTCCGTTAATCTATGAATTTGGCTGGTCAGAGCAGGATTTAGACAAGCTGGCGGCAGGAACAATCTGCGGGCATCTGCTGGAATGCGGGGCACAGGTTAGCGGTTCTTATTTTGCTGACCCGGATTTTAAAGATGTCCCGAATCTGGCAGAGGTTGGCTTTCCTCTCGCCGAAATTGGCGAAGATGGGATATTTACCATCACCAAAGCTGATAGCACAGGAGGGTGCGTCACCAAAGCTACGGTGAGCGAACAATTGCTGTATGAGATGCATGATCCGGCTAGTTATCTGGTCCCGGATGTGCGTGCGGATGTTACGTCCATGCAGCTGATAGAAGAAGGGAAAGACCGTATTAAAATTGCGGGCATCAGGGGGCATAAACGCCCTGAAAAGCTGAAGGCAACGGTTTGTGTGGATGGCGGCTATATGGCCGAGGCCGAGATGAGCTATGCCGGACTAAACGCGCTGAAACGGGCCAGGCTTGCTGGCGAGGTGGTGTTAAGCCGAATGCGGGCCAGCGGGTATAATGGTGATATCCGCATGGATATTTTAGGGGCCTATTCGGTGCTGGATGGCGGCAAGCCAGACCAAATAGCCGATAAAAACCTGCCCTTTGATGGCGATTACCGGCTTCGTCTGGCGCTGATATCTGATGACAGAGAGGTCGCCCAGCAATTATGTGACGAGCTGCAACATCTATATTGTTCCGGGCCAGCAGGGGGAGGCGGTTACCGCGCTTCGGTGACCGAGCAGATGGCGTCTGCGTCCATTCTGATAGATAGAAGCCTGATAGCCCCGCATGTACAGGCCGAGGTGATCCCCCATGAATAACGCAGAAACACGCAGACTGCCCTTGCACGCCATCGCCCATGGGCGGGCCGGGGATAAAGGTAATGTCAGCAATATTTCGTTGATTGCCTATCTTCCAGAAGCCTACGATTTTCTGGAAAAAGAGGTAAGCGAGCGCAAGGTAGAAGCACTGTTCGCGCATCTAGGCGCAGGATCAGTGAAACGCTATGCGCTGCCTAATTTGCAGGCGTTTAATTTTGTTATTCAGGATGCGCTGGATGGCGGGGTGAATGCGTCTCGCTCGCTAGATCGGCATGGCAAAACGCTGAGCTTTATTTTGCTTAGCCGCATGATTTTGGATATCCCTATCGCGCTGATCCCGCCTGGCTCTCCTTATCTCGATCCGGATTTTAATTGGCAGTAATCTGGCTATAGATGATCAGGGGTATAGACCTCTAGATTGTAGATATTGCGCGCTTCCACGCCGCCGGAAAAATTATCCACAATATTTTGGGCGGCTTGTGTTGACATTCGCACCAGCGATTCTGCTGTAAAGGCCGCGCTATGGGGGCTTAGCCAGCACCGTTCAGCATCCAGTAGGGGATTATCTTTGGTAATAGGCTCAACTGAAAATACATCAAATCCAGCCCCGCCCAGATGACCAGAACGGATAACGTCGCGCAATGCGGTCTCATCCACAATGCCGCCACGTGCACAATTTATCACAAACGAACCTTGCGGCATTTTCAATAGCCGCTCTTTGGTCAACAGATGATGGGTTTTATCTGTCAGCGGAATATGCAAGGTCAGAAAGTCGGCCCGCGCAAATCCTGAATCTAAATCCTGTATGACCTCAAAACCATCTTGCTGGCGAATATCTGAGGAGAATTTTTCATCAGCGATTAGCACTTCCATGCCAAAGGCCCTGCATAAGGCGGCGACGCGCTTGCCAATGCGCCCATAGCCCAAAACAAATACAGATCGACTGCCAATATCAAAGGCCTTGATAGTTGTGCGCTGGCGGTAATCACCGCGCACGACATTATCCATATGAACCGGAGTTTTTGCGCAATTTAACATAAACATCAGCGTATGTTCAGCTACAGAAGGGGCATTGCCGTCACTGGTGATCGCAACGGTGATATTATTGGCTCTGGCATAAGCCACATCAATGGTATCACAGCCAACCCCATGCTTGGCGACAATCTTTAAATTTGGCATCTGTGACATGAAATCTGCGGTCAGGGTGCCTGTGCGAACAAATATAGCCTCGATATCCTGAAAATGTTTGCCCAGCTCTTGTGTATCCATCTCCCATTTACGGATCAGGGTGAAGCCCTTTTCCTCTAGCAGGGTCAGGCCATCTTCATGCACAGGCTCGGTCACTAACACTTTGGTCATCTATATCTCCTTATACCCTCTTGACCCCAATAAAAAGCGCTCCTGCCGAAAGCTGTCGACAAGAGCGCAAAGATTTTACAGTTTACTCGCCCTTATCAATTCAAAACTTTAGGAAGCCAAAGCGCAATATCCGGGATAAACATTACCAATAGCATCCCGATTATCTGCATCGCGATAAAGGGTAGAACAGAGCCGAAAATCTCTTGTAGGGTGATATCTGGTGGGGCTACTGATTTTAGCCAGAAACAGGCTGGACCAAAAGGTGGTGACAGGAAATAAATCTGGATATTCATCACAAACAACACGCCAAACCACACGGCTGCCCATTCCGGCTCCAGCCCCAATTCAGGGGCCATGCCCACAACCACCGGAGCAAATACCGGCACCGTGATAAAGGCAATAGCAATCCATTCCATAAAGGTTCCCAAAACCACCAGAATAGCCATCATCACAAACACAATGCCCAGAGCCGGCAGACCCAGATTGGCGAATAAAGAGCGCAGGAAGTCGCCGCCACCAATCAAATTATAGATACCCACAAAAGATACCGCGCCGAGGATCAGCCAGACAATTGTGCCAACCGTAGACATGGTTCCGGCCAGCGCCACTTGCAGCAAATTCCAGCTAAACGAGTTCCGCACAAAAGCCACAATGATAGCGCCCACCACGCCAACAGAGGCCGCCTCTGTCACGGTGGCGACCCCGCCATAAATAGAGCCCATCACACAGAAGATTAGGAAAATACTAAGGCCAACCGCGCTAAGCTTTTCACGCGATAGCTTCATTTCCTTACCACGTGCCTCACCAATCTCTTCGGCGGTCGGGGCCATTTTGTGGTTCAGGTTACATCTTATCAGAACATATACCCCATAAAAGGTCGCCAGCATCAGGCCAGGTATGGCCCCTGCCATAAACAGGTCGCCAATCGCAACCTGGGCAGCAAGGCCATAGATGATCATAATAATGCTTGGCGGGATAAGGGTGGCAAGCGAGCCTGCCGCACAAATCAGTCCGATAGACATCTTCCGGTCATAACCAAGACGTAGCATTTGTGGCAAGGCGACAAGGCCAAGCATCACAATCTCTCCGCCCATAACCCCGGACATAGCGGCCAGAATAACCGCCACAACAATGGTTTGAATAGCCACGCCGCCACGCAGTTTGCCTGCAAAGATAGACATTGCATCAAACAAATCCTCGGCAACGCCAGCCCGCTCCAGAATAGAGGCCATCAACACAAATAACGGCACCGCGATAAGCGGATATTTTTCCAACAGGCCAAAGGCGTTGGTAGATACCAGATACATCCCGCCATAGCCGAAATAAAATAGCGCACTTAATATAGAGACAATCAGCGTCACAATACCTAGCGGCATGCCTGTCATCATCAGCGCAATCATCAACCCAACGATAAGCATGCTGGCAGAGGCGATTCCCATTTCGCGCATATCAATCATGCTAGAAGGGTCAATTACCCCGCCAATGGAGGCATATACATGGTTGATGCTTCCGAAAAGAACATTTGCCTCGCCAAGGAAATGGGCCCCCGCAACAGCGATCAGGCGCAAAAAGATTAGTCCTGCGACCAGCAATACCAGATTCTTGCCAAGCGCAGAGGACACATGGCGATGTAAATTTACCAGCAATTGCACCAGATACATAATGGCGCCCACAACAAGCATGGTTTTCAGCAATAGCGGTTGCGGCGAGTTCCAGGCAGACCCCATCTTCTCGCCCATGCGGATTGATTCCAAGGCACGTACAATCGCATCATCTGCCAGCAACCATAGCGCTATAATCCCGACCACATAGGCAAATAAATCAAGGCGCCATTTGCCCTTTTCCCCGGCCATAAGATACAGCACATTAATCGCAATATGCCGTTTGTGCAGCGTGATATATCCAGCAGACAGCATCCAGGCTGTTGCACATAAAACCATCACTACTTCAAACGCCCACTGGGTAGGCGCATTGAAAATATAGCGCGAGGCTACTTCATAAATTGTACATAAAGCGGCAATCAGATAAAGCTGAGATACGGCTAGGCCTGAAAATTTGCTAAAGTGATCGATAAATCGAAACGGCCCTTTTTCGGGCTCAAAGATGGTATCATCCCTGCGTTTTGTTATATTTCCTGCCACTGTTATACCCCCCCTGAAATAACAATTACAAAGAACTAAACTGGCCCTCCGTTATGCCGACACCGGCAAATGGTGGCACGTTCATTTGTTTTTTAGTTATTTTTAGGCTTGCAGTTTTTTTAATTCTATTCAAGCATTATATCCTACAACTGTTTGAGATCGGCGAGGGGGAGATTTTGCCATGAGTGATACCGGACGTGTTGACAATGTTACTACCTATGGTCACGCAACTGTTATTGTTGGTGTTCTTCTGGCGGCTGGCATAATTTGGTTTATGTTTGCTGTAGCCGATGGTTTCAGTTGATAAAAAGTAAATAAAATTTGATAAAATGGAGGAAGACTAATGAAAAGGCTAGCAACGCTAACCATGATAGCAGCAGTCGTCGCAACAGCTGGTATTGCTGATGCAAAGACTCTGAAATTCCAACAGAGTTCAAATGCTGGTGACTGGGCGCATACTTATATGAATAATGCAGCGCCATTACTTGAAACCATGACAGGGGGCAGCTTGAAAATTGAGGCCCTTCCAACAAAGTCAGTGGTTCCGCACCGGGAAACAATCGATGCCGTTGCCAATGGCATCCTGGATGGCGATTTTAACGCAATCGCTTATTTCTCAGGCCGTGATCCTGCCTTTGCCATTATGGGCGATTTGATCGCCGGCTATGACACCCCTGAGCAATATCAGGATTATTGTATGCATGGTGGTGGCAAGGAAATGCTGCAGAAAATCTATGACACATTAATGCCGAACAAGATTAAGGTGATCGGCTGTGGCCCATATGGTAAAGAAGCCTTTGTTTCTACTGTGCCGCTATATGGCGTAGCTGACCTGAAAGGGTTGAAGCTGCGGTCACCAGAAGGTCTGGCAGCTGACGTGTTCCGTCGTGCCGGAGCGTCTCCATCTTCTATCCCATTCTCTGAGGTCTATACCTCTCTTGAAAAGGGTATTGTAGATGCGGCTGATGCGTCTGTTTACATTAACAACCACGCATCAGGTTTCCACAAAATCGCGAAATACCCGCTTTATCCGGGCATTCACTCTATGGCAAATCTGCAAACCATCATGAACAAGCGTGTTTGGGATGGCTTGAGCGAGCAAGAGCAGGCTGCATTTGAAACATGGACATATGCTACATGGCAGCGCAAATTGCGGGATGCTACTCTGGAAGGCCTAGATCAGGTGTCAAAAGATAAGGCAAATCCGGATATCACCGTTATTGACTGGTCTGTAGAAGAGCGCAAAAAGTTCCGTGAAATCGCGGTTGAAGCCTGGAATGCCATGGCGGCAAAAAGCCCGCTTGCAAAAGAGGCGCTGGATTCTAACCTGGCTTATATGAAAAAGATTGGTCTGCTTGACTAATCCCTTGCTAACATAAAAAACATCAGGCAGGCAGCTTTGTTTATATACTTAGCTGCCTGTTTTTTTTAGTATAATACAGATATCCATCTTTAATTTTCTTATCCTGTTTAGGAAGAGGTCGTCATGGTAAAATTTTCAGCTAATTTAGGGTTTTTATGGACAGACAGGCCGCTATCCAAAGCTATTTTGGCTGCTGCTGATGCAGGGTTTCAGGCGGTAGAATGCCATTGGCCCTATGACCATGATGCTGGCCAGATAGCAGATATTCTGGCGCAAACCGGCTTGCCCATGCTGGGGCTAAATACCCGCAAAGGGGATGTGGCAAATGGTGAAAATGGGGTGGCGGCCTTGCCGGGCCGCGAAGAAGAAGCCCGCCGCTATATTGACGAAGCCATTGCCTATGCACAGGCTACCGGTACCCGCAATGTCCATGTGATGGCAGGGCGTACCGATAAAGGGGTGGCAGCCAACCAGACATTTTGCGACAATCTGACCTATGCAACACAAGCCGCAGCAGCCCATGATATCACCATCCTGATTGAACCTCTTAATTACCGTGATGCCCCGGATTATCATCTGCAAACTGCCGAGGAAGCCGGTGATATCATTGAACGGGTTGGCGCCGATAACCTGAAAATGATGTTTGATTGCTATCATCTTCAAATTATGGGCGGTGACCTTCTTATGCGGGCAAAAACCTTTATGCCGCATATTGGCCATATCCAGTTTGCATCTGTGCCGGAACGCGCAGAACCCAATAAATGCGAGCTAAATTACCCGCTGTTATTGCCGCGTTTTTATGCGGCAGGCTATCAGGGCTATATCGGTGCAGAATATAAAACCTCCGGCCCGACAGCCGAAAGCCTGGACTGGATGGCAGCTTATCGCTAGGAAGGGGGCGGGGAATGCAGGCCCGTAGCGCGAGCCGGCTTTTCCTTGCTAACCTTATGTTCCCGCATCAAGACATATAACCCGGAGCTGACAATAATCGCGATGCCGATATAGGTGGTCTGGTTGGGCAGATCACCAAATATCCACCAGCCAAACAGGGTGGCGGTAATGATTTCCAGATATTGTAGCGGGGCCAGTACGGCAACAGGGGCATGACGAAACGCCACCGTGATAAACATATGGGCAATGCTGGCAGCGATGCCTACCCCTATCAGCAAGCTGATCTGATAAGGGCTTAGCGGGACCATATCGAGGCTGGAAATAGGTCCATCATTCATTATCAGCAATATCGGCATAATCAGCATAAAAGCCGCTAGCGAGGTATAAATCTGAATAGCCAGCGCATGGGATTTTTGGGTCATCTGGCGGGTTAGAATAAGATAAAGAGCAAAACAGACCGCTGTGCCAAGTGGAAAGGCAGCGGCTATGCCAACTTCCTGATATTGTGGCTGGATAACCAGCAATGCCCCGAAAAACCCTACCAGACAGGCCAGAATACGGCGCCAGCCTATCGTCTCGCCTAGCAACAATGCGCCTAATAGGGTCAGCACAAAGGGCTCTATGAAAAAGATGGAAATGGCGTCCGCGATAGGCAAATAGGCAAGTGAGGCAAAAAAGAAACTGGTGGCTACAAGGATAAGACCGCCTCGCAATAAATATAGCCCGGACTCTCGCCAATCTGGCAAATGCAATGCCCTGAAAAACAGCGCAAAGGGTAATAGGATAAGCACTTGAACCGCAAATCGGGCGCCAGAGACCTGAAATACTGGCACGCCAGCCTCGCCAGCTAATTTTGCGAATACATCAATTGTCGGACCAAATGCAGCAAAGCCCAGCATCATAAAAACGCCAAAAAGGGTATGCGAGGTGCGGGCAGGTGTCTTTATCATAAATTAGCCTAACACGGGATAGCCAGAGCCGTTTGGCAATGTTGTGCCATATATTCAACGACAAATTCATATCGTAAATTACTGGACTGTGATAGTAGGAAAACAAGGCAGGGGGCGCTTCTTGCCAGAGCATTAGAATAAGAATAAACTCTATCTTCATGTTTCATATACCTAAAAATTGGCGCGAGCGCCCGGAATATTTACTGATGCTCATGGCAGCTGCCATGCCTATTTCTTTTTGGGCATGGATGGTGTTGCTGAATAATTTCACCATCGAGGTAGCCAGCTTTACGGGCCGTGAAATCGGCATTCTGCAGTCTTTGCGGGAAGTGCCGGGTTTTCTGTCTTTTCTGGTTGTGTATGTTTTACTGATTATTGCCGAGCAGCGTCTGGCGCTGTTTTCCCTTATTCTGTTGGGGTTAGGTGTTGCGCTAACCGGCTATTTCCCGACCATAATCGGGCTATATATCACCACTGTGATTTCTTCTATCGGTTTTCATTATTATGAAGCCTGTAACCAGTCCTTGACCTTGCAATGGCTGGATAAAAAAACCGCGCCAACGGTGATGGGGCGAATTGTCGGGGTCGCAGCGATGGCACAATTGCTGGTGCTTGGCCTGATCTTTATTGCCTATCTTTCCAGCTTGCCAGAAATTTCATGGCAGGCGCTGGCCGGGGCAAGCGGTCTTGCCACCAGTAAGGATAGCTATCAGCTAACTTATTTGATAACCGGGATGGTAACGGTGATAATGGCAATAGCGGCCTTTATTCTGTTTCCGCATTTTAAGGAAAAAACCTACCAGACCCGCAAAATCATATTACGCAAGCGGTATTGGCTATATTATGCGCTGACCTTTATTGCCGGGGCGCGCCGACAAATCTTTATTGTGTTTGCCGGATTTCTGATGGTGGAAAAATTCGGCTATTCAGTGCCGCAAATCACCGCTTTATTTCTGTTGAACGCAGCGTTTAATATCTGGTTTGCGCCGATTGTGGGCAAGCTGATTACCCGAGTTGGCGAGCGCAGTGCGCTGGTTTTTGAATATATCGGGCTAATTGGCGTTTTTCTCTCTTATGCGGTAGTTGAATCTGGTACCGTAGCGGCAGGTCTATATGTGCTTGACCATATGTTCTTTGCCTTTGCAATCGCTATCAAAACCTATTTTCAGAAAATCGGCGATCCGGCCGATATGGCTAGCACCGCTAGCGTTGCTTTTACCATTAATCATATTGCGGCGGTATTCGTGCCGGTTCTGTTTGGCGGTTTATGGCTGATCAGCCCAGCAGCGGTGTTTTTTGCCGGGGCGGCAATGGCCGGGCTATCGCTGGTGCTGTCCTTTAATGTGCCGCGTCATCCTGGCCCTGGCGAGGAAGTGGTCATCGGCCATCGCGGCACCGCTGCCAGCGTGGCAGAATAAAGGCATTATGTTCAGAATAAGCCAGCCTTGCCAAAGCTGTCTTTATGCTGATTAACTATAGTCATGCGATACCGTCTGATAGGTAAGGCAGAAGATAGATGGATGCAAAACAGGCCGGCGAAAAACTACTGGAAGAACAGGAACGCCTGGCAAGCCTTCGCCAGCAATCAAAAACAGCCCGCGCACCGGTAATGCTGGATCAACAGGCGGTAGGGCGCTTATCACGCATGGATGCCTTGCAAAAGCAGAATATGGAGCTGGCCACAGAACACCGCCGCCAGCAACGCGTGCAAACTATAGCCGCAGCCCTGCAACGCATAGAGGCAGGGGATTTTGGCTATTGCATTATCTGCGGTGAGGATATTGCCCCGCAACGGCTGGCTTTTGATCCGGCAGTGGCCTGTTGTATTGATTGCCGTGCCTAGTCGGTTAAATAATCGGTGCTAACGGGTTATGTTACGCGCCCGCTCACGGTTAAAAATATACCATGCCGAGCCGATAATGATGCTGGTTCCCAGGATAAAATTTACCGTCATTTCCTCATCAAAAAAGACAATGCCGATAAAGATAGAAATCGGGACCGCGCTGTAATGTACCGGGGCAAGGGCTGAGGCAGGGGCCAGTTCATGCGACCAGGCCATCAGGAATTGTTGAAAGCTGGAACCCACCCCGGCAAAGATAAGCACAAACCAGATAAAGCTATTTTCGGCTGTCACCGCTGGAAAGCTAGCATTCGTCCCCAGCAGGATTACCGCAAACAGAAATGTCCCCACCCCATTATACCACAGGGTTGTTGAAATAGCGGCTTCAGATTGGCCAAGCCGCCGCAGGAAAATAAACATCAGCGCGGCAAAAAACGGCATAGCCAGACCAGCAATAATTCCTATCAGGCTAAGCGTGCCTGTCTGTTCAGCAAAAGGATTGATCAGGAACAGCACGCCTGAAAATCCGAAAATTACTGCGATAATCCGGCGTCTGCCAACCACCTCATTCAAAAAGAGAGGGGCCAGCAACGTGATGAAAATAGTCAGCAAGGCCCCCAATACCGTCGCCAGGGATATGGGCAGATAGCTGACCGCTACAAACCACGAGCTGATGCCCGCCATTCCGGCCAGAATACGTATCGCTAACACCCCTTTTTGACGCACCTTAAACAAGGCCGGTCCACGTTGATACCATCCCAGCCATAATAAAAGTGGCAGGCAAAACAGATAGCGGCAAAACAAGATGGTAAATAGCGAGATATCGGCGCTGATTTGTTTTATCAATCCAGCTAGTCCCATCGAAATGGCTATTTCCAGAAACAGTGCCAACGCCCCTCCTAAAAGCTGGCGGCGCGGTATCTGGCTATCAGGAATGTTTTTTGGTGAGTGTGAAGACGCCATCCCTCTTGGATAGACGGTTTTATAGGCAAACACAACAAAACAGATTATCGTTGATAAAGAAGGGGCGGATATGTTTGATAGGGGACAGGATACACGAATAATCTGCGAAAAATTATACAGACAAGATATAAATGGCTGGAGGGATAGATGGGCTATAATCACTGGCGATATAGCAAGGATAGCGACCAGATAGGTTGGCTGGAAATTGATGTAAAAGACAGCTCTGTAAATATCTTGCGTATTGAGGTTATGCGCGAATGGGCAGCGCTTTTGAAAGAGATTTCAGCCGATGCCGATCTGAAGGCATTATGCTTTATGTCTGGCAAGCCAGGCGGATTTGTCTATGGCGCGGATATTGCCGAGTTTGAAACACTGAAAACCGCACAGGATGTGGATAATCTGATAACGCTGGCAGACCAGATATTATCGGCTATTGAAGGTCTGAACGTACCAACGGTTTGCGGGATTGACGGGGTTGCGGTTGGTGGCGGGCTGGAAATCGCCCTGCCTTTTGATCGGATTGTGGCGGTAAACCTGCCACGCACAAAGCTGGGCTATCCTGAAATTAATCTGGGCATTCTACCTGGTTATGGTGGTACCGGGCGCGCCTTTCGGCGGATAGGCATGGCAGCAAGCCTGGATATGGTGCTTTCTGGCGCTCTGATTAGTGCAGAACAAGCGCTATCTATGCAGCTGATAGATAGGCTGGTAGAAGATGAAGACAGCCTTGCTGCCGCCATGCGAGAGGAAATTTCCATCCCGCGCATCGCTGATCTTACAGAAGATTCAGGAATCAGTGAGGCGGCTCTGGCAGCGGCACACGAAAAATATTGCGATAACGCTATCGAAGAGAATACCCCCGCCCCATTTCAGATTATCCGTCATTTTCAGCGTGGGGCAGGGGACTGGCAAAAGCTGGTGCAAACAGAGCGGGATATTTTTGTCCCCCTGTTGCTGGGAGAGGCAAGTTTTCATCTAAGGCGCGCCTTTTTAATGAATGATGCGGTGCGGAAAACTGCCCGCGGGGATAGCCAGATTAACCATGTTCATGTGATTGGTGCAGGTACAATGGGCGGGGATATTGCTGCGGTGGCCGCCCTTAATGGATTTTCGGTTAGCTTGTCAGATAGGGATGCCGGCGCGATAGATAAAGCGATTGCCCGCGCTGCCAAGCTGTTTGCACGTCGTTTGAAAACAGAAGATGCGGTGGCCGGGGCCACGGCCCGCTTGCACAGCGATCCCGGTGCAGTCCGTCTTGGTGATGCTGATATTATCATTGAGGCGGTGGCCGAAAGGCTGGAGGTTAAGAGAGCTGTTTTTACCGCTATAGAGGCAGCTGCCAAGCCAGAGGCTATCCTTGCTACCAATACCTCTTCGATAATGATAGAGGATATCGCAACCGTTCTTCATCGCCCGGAGCGGCTGATAGGGTTGCATTTCTTTAATCCTGTACCAGTATTGCCGCTGGTTGAGGTGATTTTTGGCAGCCATTCTGATGACAGCTATATGGCACGGGCGATGTGCTTTGCTGGCCAGTTAAAGAAAATGCCCGTCAAGGTGAAGTCAGAAAAAGGCTTTTTAGTTAATCGTGCATTGCTGCCCTATATCTATAAGGCAATTTGCCTGATGCTATCTGGCGAAAGCGCGGATAAGATTGACCAGGCGATGGTGCGTTTTGGCATGCCGATGGGGCCAATAGAGCTGGCAGATCAAGTGGGTCTGGATGTGTGTTATGATGTTGGCCAGGTGTTGGGGATGCCAGAAGCAGCCGAGGCGGCGCTAAAGGCAAAACTAACTGCTGGCATGCTTGGCCGGAAAACAGGTTCCGGTTTTTATACATGGGAGGATAAACGGGCTATCCGTGACAGAGCGGCCTATCCGCAAGAAGCACTGGACAGTCTGGCAGCTGCGTTACTGGCACCGATGGTAGATAAATGCCGAACCGCGGTGGCGGAAGGTATTGTCGCCAGCCCGGATGATGCCGATATTGGCTGTATTTTAGGGATTGGCTTTCCGCGATATCGGGGCGGGCCGCTAGGTTGGGCAGATTATCCGCGGTGATGTTCGGGGGGTGATTATGGATGCCCGCGGATAGTTTAACGTCTAGATCTTGGTATCGATGATAACCGCGATGCCCTGGCCGCCGCCAATACACATGGTAGCCAGCCCATAACGGGCATTGCGGCGATGCAGCTCATATACCAGTTTGGTCAGGATAATCGCTCCCGTGGCGCCCACTGGATGGCCAAGGGCAATCGCCCCACCATTAGGATTCACAATATCGCTGGCAAAACCCAATTCACGGGTAACGGCGCAGGCTTGTGCAGCAAAGGCTTCGTTGCTTTCTACCACATCAATGTCGCTGACCTTCAGCCCGGCCCGTTCCAGTGCCATTTGCGAGGCAGGAACCGGACCCATGCCCATGATACGTGCCGGTACCCCGCCAAAACCGTAAGAGATAATCTTTGCCAGTGGTTTTTTATCGCTATTTGTTGCTACAGCTTCATTAGCCAGCACCAAAGCCGCCGCCCCGTCATTAATGCCAGAAGAATTGCCAGCGGTTACCGCGCCATCTTTTGTAAAGGCTGGACGCAAAGTAGACAGGCTATCCAGTGTTGTCTGTCCGCGTGGATGTTCATCTTCTGCAAACAGGGTCGTTTGTCGGCGTTCTACTACCTCTACAGGAACAATCTGTTCAGAAAAATATCCCTGTTCAATTGCATTGGACGCGTGTTGCTGGCTGGCAAGGGCAAATTCATCCATATCCTGGCGTGAAATATCATAATCTGCGGCAACATTTTCAGCTGTAATGCCCATATGGCCCAGCCCAAAGGGATCCTGCAGGGCGCCCAGCATCATATCAGTCATTTCTGTGTGGCCTAGCCGTGCGCCCCAACGCATAGCCGGCACCAGATAGCCGCCTTTGCTCATCACCTCAGCCCCGCCGGCAACCGCACTTTGTGTATCGCCTAGCTGAATTAGCTGGGTAGCACTTACCACCGCCTGCAAGCCACTGCCGCACAGCCTGTTCACGGTCAGGGCAGGGGCGCTATCAGCCATGCCAGCCCCGATGGTAATACAGCGCGAAATATACATATCGCGTGGTTCTGTGTGAATGACATTGCCAAAAACACCATGCCCTATTTCCGTCGCGGCAAGGCCAGATCGCGTAATCGCTTCTTTTGTCGCACATATACCCAAATCAATAGGGGCGCTCTGTTTCAGGCTGCCACCAAAGCTGCCAATCGCTGTACGTACAGCCGATAAAATATAAACAGGGGTCATTTTGGCACTCCTTTACATGGCCTATCAGCTTTATTTCAGGCTAGCGTCCTGAGTATAGGATAGCACGGCCTTTGTCATATCCTGAAGCCCCATATCCCCGCCAAATTCCATTGGCCGCAAGCCGCCATCGGCAAATCCATCTGCAACAGCCTGCTCTATCAGGCGTGCCGCATCCAGCATTTTGGTGTTTCCAGCTTGCCAGCCCAGCCAATCCAGCATCATCGCCCCGCTAAGAATAGCGGCCAGAGGATTGGCTTTATCCTGTCCCATAATATCCGGGGCGCTGCCATGGGCAGGCTGGAACAGGCAATGATGATCACCAATTTCAGCAGAGGCAGCCATGCCCATACCCCCGACTAGCCCGCCTGCCAGATCAGATAAAATATCGCCAAAAATATTTTCCATCACCAGCACATCAGATACCCAGGGCTTTTTCACCAAATCAAGGGCCTGTGCATCTACATAGGCATAGGATTTTTCAATATCCGGGAACTGTGCAGCCCGTTCATCAAAGATTTTCCGAAAAAAGGCAAAGGCCTGAAACACATTGGCCTTATCCACACAAGTCAGCATGCCTTTGCCGCCCTCTTGGCGACGACGCTCCGCCAGACGAAAGGCAAAATCACATAGTCGTTCGGTAACTGAACGTGTCAGGCGCAAGGTTTCTCTGGCTTCATCTGCGTTTGTTTTTGGGCTTCTGTCATGAACAGCGGCGGTATAAAACAGCCCTTCGGTACATTCGCGGATAATCACCAAATCGATATCATTGGCCCGTTCATCCAGCAAGAGACGCGGCGCCCCTTTATAGGCCTTAACAGGCCGCACACCGGCATAAAGCTCAAAGCGTTCCCGCAAGCGCAAATGCGGGGCAATCTCGGTGCCATCGGCAGCACGAATGGCGGGCAGGCCAATCGCGCCAATAAACATGGCATCTGCCTTGCCTGCGCGCTCCTCGCCATCGGCTTCGATATCCTGGCCCGTGTCCCGGTAATAGCCCGCACCGGCATGGATATCCTCATTGCGAAGGGTAAACCCGCCAATGCGCGCCCGCGCCGCCTCGACAACTGCAAAGGTTGCTTGGGTAACTTCGGTGCCAATGCCATCGCCAGCCAGAACCGCGATATGAAAATTATCAGTTGCCATGAAACTCTCCTTGGGAAACTCTCTATAGGTTTTTTCAGCTTAGCCTGGAGGTGACCAGGAAACAGGCTAGGATATAAGCTCTTTGCGAAGCATAAATTTTTGTAGCTTGCCCGTTGAGGTTTTCGGAATTTCAGTAAAGCGAACATCCTTTGGACATTTAAAGCCTGCCAGATGTTCCCGGGTAAAGGCAATCACTTCTGCTGCACTGGCCTGCATATTATCCTTCATTTCAATAAAGGCACAGGGAACCTCTCCCCATTTCTCGTCTGGTTTGGCCACTACCGCGGCAAAGGCAACGCCAGGAAAGCGATACAGGACGCTCTCAATTTCCACCGAAGAGATGTTCTCTCCGCCGGAAATAATAATATCCTTTAGCCGGTCCTTAATCTCGATATAGCCATTTGGATGGCGCACCGCCAAATCGCCAGACTTAAACATTCCGCTGCCCAGCGCTTCTTCGGTGGCTTCGGGGTTTTTGTGATACCCTTTCATGATACAGTTTGAGCGGAAACACACCTCGCCTAATGTTTGCCCATCTGCCGGGACAGGCTGGCCAGTTTCCTGATCCAATATTGCCACGCTTTCTGTATGGGCAAAACGCACCCCCTGCCGGGCCTTAATAGTGGCACGTTCGCCAAAATCCAGCGCATCCCACTCTTCATGCCAGGCACAATGGGTTAGATGCCCATAGGTTTCTGTCAGCCCATATACTTGTGTTACGTTAAAGCCCAGCTTTTCAATTTTTTCCAGAACGGCAGCAGGTGGCGGCGCTCCGGCGGTCATCGCATTCACCGGCCAGTCTGGTTTCTGGATAACATCGTCAGGAGCGTTAACTAGCATGGATAGGACAATCGGCGCCCCGCCAAAATGGGTGATTTTATGGTCATGCAGCAACGGATAAATCGTCTCGGCAGCAATTTTGCGGCAGCATATAACCGTGCCTGCCAATATCGCCATCATCCAAGCATGTCCCCATCCATTACAATGGAACATCGGCACAACATATAAATAGGTTGGATGCATCGGCATATTCCAGACAGGTATCGTGCCCATCGCCATTAAATAGGCCCCGCGATGATGATAGACGACCCCCTTTGGCCGGCCACTGGTACCAGAAGTGTAATTCAGGGCCATAGCCGCCCATTCATCTGTTGGCATGTGCCAATCGTAATCGGCATCCCCGCCCGCGATAAAGGCTTCGTAATCTGTATCGCCCAGACGTTGCCCGGCGGCTGAATCTGCATCCTGCTCATCTACAATATCAATGATTGTGATGGATCTGTTGGGGCTTTGCTCTAGCGCCTCTCGCATGGTGGCGCTAAAGGCGGTATCGCTGATCAGGATTTTGGTGTCTGCATGGTCAAGAATATAGGCGATAGTTGAGATATCCAGGCGAGTGTTTAGCGTATTCAGGACCGCCCCTGCCATCGCGACGCCGAAATGGGCTTCAAACATAGCCGGCAGGTTAGGGGCCATTACGGTAACCACTTCACCTGGCTTTACCCCGGCCTTAACCAGCGCGCTGGCCAGCCGCACCGCCCGTTCATATACTTGCCCCCAGCTATAGCGCAAATGGCCATAGATAACGGCAGTCCGATCTGGATAGATATCAGCCGCCCGCGTTAAAAAAGATAAGGGGGTGAGAGCTACATGGTTTGCTTCGCGCTTTTCCATGAAGCCGGAATTTGTTGCATCAATCTTATTCATCACACCCTCAATAGCTGTCTTTGGCCGTATCTGTCGGCAAGCTTGTTATCCTTTTATACTCATTAGCTAGCAACAAAGGGCAGGCTGCAAACAGTTGCTTGTCGTACCTGCCCTTCGATTTCAACATCTATGCGCTGTCCATTTTCAGCCTTCTCAACTGACAGCATAGCAAGGCCAAGATTTAAGTCAAAGTCAGGCGAATAGACAGCCGAGGTCACAAAACCGCATTTCTGCGCCGCAACAGAACAGGGAGCAGTCTTTGTGATAGGGGCTATTTTTGCGCCATCAATATGCAGGCCAGCAATTGTTTTGGTCAGGCCAGCTTCGCGCTGAGCCAACAAGGCCTGTTTGCCGATAAATTCATGGTCGCTATCCAGACTACAGAATTTTTCCAGCCCGCATTCCAGGGGGGTGTCTTCGCGCGTCATGTCATTACCGTAAGATAGTAAACCGCCCTCTAGCCGTTCAATTAAATTCGGACAGCCTGCGCGCATATCATAGGCCTGCCCAGCTGCCCAAATATCGTCCCATAATTGTAATCCAAGAGCGCTATCATGCAGGTAAATTTCAAATCCGCCTTGCTTGCTCCAGCCAGAACGGGCAATCATCAATTTGTGGCCGCGCCAGTCAAAATAATCAAAGGCAAAGAATTTTAATGCGGTAACAGCTGATCCAAATACATCGCTCATCACCTGATTAGCCAGCGGTCCCTGTATCGCTAGCGGCGAGACATCTGGCTCGCTAATCTCTACATCCAGCTGATAGGCATGGGCCAGACCGGCTGTCCATAACAGCATGTCGGAATCAGCAATGGAAAACCAGAAAACATCCTCGGCGATGCACAGGGCTATGGGATCATTTAACATGCCGCCATCTGCCTGACAGATAGGGGTGTAATAGCCCTTGCCCGGCACCGCGTTGGTCAGGTCGCGAGCGCTCATCAGCACGGCTAATTTACGGGCATCTGGACCTTTTAGCTGAACCTGGCGTTCTACCGAAACATCCCAGATTTGCACCGCCCGTTTCAGATGCGCGCAATCTTCTTCTAGCGAGGCAAAACTGGCTGCTAGCAGCATGTGGTTATAGACGGTATAGGAAGACAGACCGGCAGCTTCAACACGGGGGGTAAAGGGGGTGGCGCGCACACGCCGCGAGGCAAAAACAGGAAAACCGGACATAACGCACCCTTCATCTGTGGCATATCATCAAAAACAGGCAAGATAATTACGCAAAACCGCGCTAACAGGCAGAAGCCAAATTGCCATTCCAAGCCTTTTTTCTTTGCCAGAAACCATAGGCTATAGCAACTGATTTATCTGATTGAAAATCAGCGAAAGGCCTAGTCCCAAAAGCAGAAGAGCAAAGCTGATATCAATCTTTGTTTGATAGCGACCTAGCCAGTTCTGGCTGGTCTGTGTACTGGCCAGAAAAACCATCAAAATATAAATGCTACTATCAATAAAACCAGCCATGCCAGCCATGCCTAAATGGGTGATAATGCTTTGTTCCGGGGTGATGAACTGGCTGAATAGCGAGGCAAAGAAAGTTGCGATTTTTGGGTTAAACAGGGCAATAGCCAGCCCTTCTCGAAAACTGTGGCTAAGCCCGGATAACGGCGCCTCTGCAGGGGTGTTTGCGGGCGTTTTAGCCAGTGCTGCAATCAGCAGGCGGATGCCTATCCAGATCAGTAACAGCGCTCCAGCTGTCTGGATAAGCCTAAACAACATCTGGTAATGGCTAAGAATAAGGCCCAGCGTAGTGGCGGCCAGCACCGCATAGATAAACACGCCCAGCCCATGACCAATAGAGGCAGAAAGGCCAGCATTGCGCCCATAGTGCCGCGTATTGCTGAGAATAACAATCAGACTAGGCCCAGGAGAGCTGGCACCAAGCAAACAAATAAGCGCCAGCGATGCCCAGTCTGCCAGGCTCATTTTTCAGCCATGCCCTGATTGTCTGGCTGGTCGGCTGCTGGTGCCAGCTGGACAAATTTATCACTTTCCTGGTCCAGCCCCCACAAGGCACCATGTTCCATATCAAACCACCATCCATGAATTTCCAGCTTGCCAGCCTCTATCGCCTCAACAATCCATGGGAAGCTGCGCAGATTTGCAACGGAATTTCGAATAGCGGCACGTTCGGCATCATGTTGAGAGCTATCCTGCCAATTATCCAGATCAAGGGTCTGTATCGCCGGGCTGGCAATATCAATCCAGCTTTGGATAAATTCACGGGTTGGGGCATCGGCATTGCCCCCATTTTCATGGGCGCTGCGATGATGTGCACACAAGGCCTGAATGCCGCCGCAAAAGGCATGGCCAAGAACCACCAGATGCTGAACCTTTAGATCGCGCACGCCATATTCAATCGCCGCACTTACACCATGTTGGCCTTCATCTGGCGCATATGGGGGGACAAGGTTGGCAACATTGCGAACCATAAACAAATCACCAGGGCGTGTATCAAATAAAATGGCCGGATCCGCACGGCTATCCGCACAGGATATCACCATGGTTTTCGGTTTTTGGCCATGCGTTACCAGCCCTTTGAAAAAGCTGTTATCTTCGCCAAAAAAATCATTTCTGAACTGTTGAAAACCCTCGATAAGCGGGGTGACCATTTCTACCTCTCATTTCGTGCTAGACTAGATTACTGATGCCCGTGTCAGCGATATAATTATTGCGAATTCCATTGCTGGTAAACTGTTATAGTTGTACCTATGGAGAAGAGATAAATCTACTACCAGATGGGTCAAGTTGGAGCAGGGCATGGCGTTAAAAAATAAATATTCAATCGCGGTTATTGCCGGAGATGGCATTGGTAAAGAAGTGATGCCAGAGGGGTTGCGCGCGCTAGAGACTGCCTGTCATAAATTTGGAATTAATCTGGAATTTACCGAATATCCGTTTTCCAGCATTGACTATTATCAAAAGCATGGCCAGATGCTGCCAGATGATTGGCAAGCTTCGTTAGAGAGCCATGATGCTATCTTTTTTGGGGCGGTAGGCTGGCCGGAAATTCTGCCAGACCATATCTCATTATGGGGCTCGTTGCTGAAATTCAGGCGGGAATTTGATCAATATGTCAATCTGCGCCCGGTGCGGCTGATGCCGGGGGTGCCTTCCCCTCTGGCGGGACGTCAGCCAGGCGATATTGATTTCTGGATTGTTCGCGAG